>NZ_JAAGLX010000027.1:0-120253 GCF_010548325.1 Streptomyces sp. SID13666
CCGGCGCGCGCTGCGCCGCCCGCTGCCGGACGAGGCGAGCGCGGGGGACACCGCGGGCGGCGCGGCGGCCGACCTGGCGCCGGCCGAGCAGCCGGACCAGCAGAACCACCCGGTGCAGCAGAGCCAGCAGCCCAGCGGTCGCCGGGCCCGCCGGACGCTGTCCGACGGCCAGCAGCCCGCACCCGAACTTCCCGCGGCACCCGTCCAGCACGCCCTTCCGGCGGCCGGCGAGCAGGCCGTGCCGCAGGGACCGCACGGACCGCAGCAGGGGAGCGACGGCAACGGCGCCTCCCTCGCCGGGCAGGAGCCCGGGGCAGGGCGGCGCGCGCGGCGGATCGCACCCCAGCCGGGGGAGTCGGACGGGAACGGCAACGGGAACGGCAGTGGCCCCATCGCCCTGCCCGCACAGCACTCCCACGATGTGCCGGCCCCGATGCCGGTGGAGGAGCGTGCGCCCGGCCGGCCGGTGCCCCCGGTCCCGCCGGTTCCGCACCAGGGCGGGCCGCAGGATCAGAACGGCGCGCCGCAGCCGGTGAGTCCGCAGTGGCCGGACGCCGGCCGGCCGGTGGCGCCCGCGGCCGAACCGGGCGCGCAGCCCCAGGGCCCGGCCCAGGGACAGCACCAGAACCAGAACCAGAGTCCGTCCCAGGTGATCCCGGGACAGGGCCAGCGCACCCCGATGCCGCCCTCGGGCGGCGTGCCCCAGCCCTACGCCCAGAACCAGGGCCAGAACCAGGGCCAGCAGCAGGGCCAGAGCCACGGCCGGGCCATCAGCGTGCGCACGCTCGGCCAGGGCGTCGCCTTCGTCCAGCCGGTCCCGACGCAGGCCCAGCCGCAACCTCAGCCGCAGCCCGAGCCGTTCCCCCAGCAGAACCCCTCCGGGTCCGGCCGCCGGCGCAAGCTCAACGGACCGCAGCAGGACGACGGCCATGACGTGGAGGCCCGCCCGCACCCGCAGGCGGATCCCGACAGCGGCCAGCTCCCGATCGCCCGGCCGCCCGCCACCGACGACCGGAGCGACGGCCAGGGCGTCGAGCACCAGGACACCGACCAGCAGACGGCACTGCTCCGTACGGTCGTTCCGGGCCGGGCGTTCGCCATAGGGGCACCCGCCGAGGGCGACGAGGGCCCCGAGCCGCTGGACGGTCCGAACGGCGCCGTCGAGGTCATCGAGGAACTGGCGGGCGAGCCCGGCCAGCTGCTGGCCGAGCCGCGCAGGCTGCTGGTCTGGCCGGAGCCGGATGTCTCGACGCGCCAGGCGCTGACCGACCGCGGCTACCGCCCGGTCATCGTCCGGTCCCGCGCCGAGGTGGACGCGCAGGTCGCCGAGCCGCCCGCCGCGCTCTTCGTCGACCCGCTGACCGGTCCGATCACCCGGACGGCGCTGCAGTCGCTCCGCCAGGCGGCCGCAGAGGCCGAGGTGCCGGTCCTGGTGACCGCCGGGCTCGGACAGGCCACACGCGAGGCCGCCTACGGCGCCGACCCGGCCGTCCTGCTCAAGGCGCTCGCGCCGCGCGACAGCGAGCAGCATCCGCCGCGGGTGCTGCTGATCGAGAGCCACCGGGACATCGCCCAGGCGTTCACCGCGACGCTGGAGCGGCGCGGCATGCAGGTCGCGCACGCCTCCTCCGAGGTCGAGGCGATGACGACGGCCGCGCAGGTCAGGCCGAACCTGGTGGTGATGGATCTGATGCTGGTGCGCCGCCGCCGGCAGGGGATCATCGACTGGCTGCGCAGCAACGGCCAGTTGAACCGCACCCCGATGGTCGTCTACACGTCCGCGGACATCGACCCGGCGGAACTGCCGCGGCTGGCCTCCGGCGAGACGGTGCTGTTCCTCGCGGAGCGGTCGACGAGTACGGACGTGCAGTCGCGCATCGTGGACCTGCTCGGCAAGATCGGGTCCTGGCCGGTGGCCTAGGACCCGACCCGCCGCGGCGATCAGTCCTTCGCCGCCCCGGCGACGTACGTCACGTCGATCTGCTCCAGCCGGTACTGCTCGCGGATCACCTTCTTGTCGAACTTGCCGACCGAGGTCTTCGGCACGGCCGGGATGATCGCCCAGCGCTCCGGCAGCTGCCAGCGCGCGATGCGTCCGGCGAGGAACTCCCGCAGCTCCTCGTACGAGACGGTGGCGCCCTCCTTCAGCACGACGGTGGCCAGCGGCCGCTCGCCCCAGCGCTCGTCGGGCACGGCGACGACCGCGGCCTCGGCGACGTCCGGATGGGCCATGAGCTGGTTCTCCAGGTCGACGGAGGAGATCCATTCGCCGCCGGACTTGATGACGTCCTTGGCCCGGTCGGTGAGGGTGAGGTAGCCGTCCTGCGTGATGACGCCGACGTCGCCGGTGCGCAGCCAGCCGTCCGGGCTGAACTTGTCCTCGGGGCGCAGCGGCTCGGCTCCGGCGCCGCCGAAGTAGGAGTTGGCGATCCAGGGGCCGCGTACCTCCAGCTCGCCCGCGGACTCGCCGTCCCAGGGCATGATCTCGCCCGCCGGGCCGACCAGCCGGGCCTCGACGGAGGCGGGGAAGCGGCCCTGGCTGATGCGGTACGGCCACTCCTGCTCGGCGGTGAGGCCGGCCGGCGGGTGGGCCATGGTGCCGAGCGGGGAGGTCTCCGTCATGCCCCAGGCGTGGCACAGCCGCACGCCGTGCTCCTCGTACGCCTTCATGAGGGAGGGCGGGCAGGCGGAGCCGCCGATGGTGACGGTCGCCATGGAGGAGATGTCGCGCGGCTTGGCCGCGAGCTCGGCGAGCAGGCCCTGCCAGATGGTCGGGACGGCCGCGGCGTGGCTGGGGCGCTCGCTCTCGATCATCTCGGCGAGCGGGGCGGGCTGCAGGAAGCGGTCCGGCATGAGCATGTTGATGCCGGTCATGAAGGTGGCGTGCGGCAGTCCCCAGGCGTTGACGTGGAACATCGGGACGACGACGAGGGTCGTGTCGCGGTCCGTGAGACCCATCGACTCGGTCATGTTGACCTGCATCGAGTGCAGGTAGATCGAGCGGTGGGAGAAGAGGACGCCCTTGGGGTCGCCGGTGGTGCCCGAGGTGTAACACATGGCGGCGGCGTCCCGCTCGTCCAGCTCCGGCCAGTCGTACGTGGTCGGGCGGCCGGCCAGCAGTTCCTCGTAGTCGTGCACGGCGGGGCGACAGCCGTCCAGGAGCGAGCGGTCCCCGGGGCCGACGACCACGATGTGCTCGACGGACTCCAGGGCGGGCAGCAGCGGCGCCAGGAGCGGCAGCAGCGAGCCGTTGACGAGGATGACGCGGTCGGCGGCGTGGTTGACGATGAACGTCAGCTGCTCGGTGGGCAGCCGCAGGTTCAGGGTGTGCAGCACCGAACCCATGGACGGGATCGCGAGGTAGGCCTCGACGTGCTCGGCGTTGTTCCACATGAGGGTCGCGACCCGCTCGTCCCGGGCCACCCCCAGCTCGTCGCGGAGGGCGTTCGCGAGCTGGATCGCCCGGACCCCGATCTCGCGGAAGGAGCGGCGGTGCGGCTCGGCGTCCCCGGTCCAGGTGGTCACCTGGGACCGGCCGTGCACCAGAGCACCATGGACCAGGATGCGGGTGACGGTCAGCGGTACGTCCTGCATCGTGCTCAGCACCGGAAGCCTCCACGGGTTACGTGCGGGTAAGGTCCCGGTGATTCTGCTTCCATACCAGTCGGTATGTCACTACCTGGCGCGCAATTCAGGGTCATCGCGCAATTTCCCGAGGGCCCGGGAGACCGCGCTCTTGACCGTGCCGACCGAGACACCGAGGGCTTCGGCCGTCTGTATCTCGCTCATGTCCTCGTAGTAGCGGAGTACCACCATGGCCCGCTGCCGGGCGGGAAGCCGGGAGATGGCACGCAGCAGCGCGTCGCGCTGGGCCTGCTGCTCGGTGTGGTCGGGGGCGGTGGACAGCGGCTCGGGGACGTCCTCGGTCGCGAATTCGTCGATGCGGCGCTTGCGCCACTGCGAGGTGCGCGTGTTGACCAGCGTGCGGCGGACGTAGCCGTCCAGCGCGCGGTGGTCGTCGATGCGGTCCCATGCCAGGTACGTCTTGGTCAGCGCGGTCTGCAGCAGGTCCTCTGCGTCGCACGGGTTCGCGGTGAGCGAGCGCGCGGTCCGCAGCAGCGTCGGGCCCTTGGCCCGTACGTAGCTGGAGAACTGCATCGTGCTGGTGCTGGTGCACACAGGCGTGGTCATGCACTCAACGCTATGAGCGCCGCCCGCCCGGCGGATCCGCCGGAGGTGCCGAAGCGGGATCACCCTGAAGTCGTAGGACGGGGGCTGTCCCCACCTCCCGTAGGCGGACCCACCCCTGAGGAAGACAGGCCTGTGGGTGGGGTCAGGAGGTGGGGTCAGGGGCGGGGGCCGGGGGCGGGGTCCGGGCGGGGGCCGGGCTTCCGGAGGAACGCGGCCGCGCTAACCGATCACGGCGACCGGGGCGTCGATGAGGTCGCGGTCGATGTTGATCGTCCGGCCCCCGTACTGCTCGGTGACGTTCCCCGTGTACTGGTGGATGCGGCTGTGCGGCGTCCAGGCGTCGCGGGGGAGTACCGGCTCGGACTCCAGGGTGGGCGTGACGTTCCAGCGGGCGTACCAGAGGACGCTCGGCAGGTCGGCGGCGCCGGCGGCGCGGGCCTGCTCCATGTGCATGATGCCGGAGTCCGCGCTGCTGTAGAAGCCCGGGATGTAGCCGAGCCGGCGCACCTCCTTGTCCCAGGCCTGGACGAAGGCGAGCGTCGGCGCCGTGCAGGACGCGGTGCGGATGTCGTACGACTCCATGTCCAGGTACAGGGCGCTGTTCTCGACGAAGCCGAGGTCCTGGGCGCGCTGGACGGCGTCCCTGGCCTCGGTCGCACCGCTCCCGCCCGGATTGGCCGTGTCGATCGTGTACGCCTTCTTCGTGCTGCTCGTCGTGCAGGGCGACTGCGAGCCCACATAGATCGGCAGGATGCTCCAGCCCCCGGTGTTCACGGTCCGCACCCAGGAGGGGGTGAGGTTCGGCTGCTGCGCGCAGGCGCGGGCCCGGCCGCCGAAGTAGACGCCGACGGCGCCGTACGGGGAGGTGCCGTGCCAGGCCTGCAACGTGTCGGCGGTCGGGGTCTCGCAGGTCTCGAAGCCGGTGCCCTGGAAGAACCGGGCCCCCTGCAGCGATTCGGCGGAGGGATCGGCCGCCGCGACGCCGCCGCTGACCAGGCAGGCCAGCGTCGCCACCGCCGTCAGGACCGAAAGGACATATCGGGTAATCTGCTTGGTTCCACGCATGGCGCGAGTCAACGCGCCCGTCGGGGCGACCCCGGGCAGACACGCCCGCCCCACCACCCGTTCAGCCGTCTGCCGACAGCACCAGCCCCGACGTCGGAACGCCTGTTCCGGCGGTGACCAGCACGTTCGAAGCACCCGCCACCTGGTTGACGCTGCTCCCGCGCAACTGGCGGACGCCCTCGGCGATGCCGTTCATCCCGTGCAGATACGCCTCGCCGAGCTGACCGCCGTGGGTGTTCACCGGCAGCCGGCCGTCGATCTCCAGACCACCGCCGGCGGCGAAGTCCGCCGCCTCCCCCGGTCCGCAGAAGCCGAACTCCTCCAGTTGCATCAGCACGAACGGGGTGAAGTGGTCGTAGAGCACCGCCGTGTCGATGTCGGCCGGCGTCAGCTCGGAGGTCCGCCACAGCTGGCGGGCGACCACCCCCATCTCCGGCAGCCCGGTCAGATCGTCGCGGTAGAAGCTCGTCATCTGCTCCTGCGCGCGGCCGGCGCCCTGCGCGGCGGCGGCGATCACCGCGGGCGCGTGCCGCAGATCGCGGGCCCGCTCCGGCGACGTCACGACGATCGCCTGGCCGCCGTCCGTCTCCTGGCAGCAGTCCAGCAGCCGCAGCGGCTCGACGATCCAGCGCGAGGCGGCATGGTCGGCGAGGGTGATCGGCTTGCCGTGGAAGTACGCGGCGGGGTTGTTCGCGGCATGGCGGCGGTCGGCGACCGCGACCGGGCCGAAAGCCGACGGATCGAGCCGGAAGGCGTGCAGATACCGCTGCGCCGCCATCGCGACCCACGACGCGGGGGTGAGGAGACCGGACGGCAGATTGGCGCCGAGCGCCACCCCTTCGGCGGAGGGGTCACGCTGCTGCACCCCCGATCCGAACCGCCGGCCCGACCGCTCGTTGAACGCGCGGTAGCAGACGACCACGTCGGCCACCCCGGTCGCCACCGCCATGGCCGCCTGCTGCACGGTCGCGCAGGCCGCCCCGCCGCCGTAGTGGATCCGCGAGAAGAACGACAGCTCACCGATGCCGGCCGCCTGGGCGACCGTGATCTCCGGGCTGGTGTCCATGGTGAACGTGACCATGCCGTCGACGTCGGCGGACGTCAGCCCGGCATCGTCCAGCGCCGCCTGTACGGCCTCCACGGCGAGCTTCAGCTCGCTGCGGCCCGAGTCCTTGGAGAACTCCGTCGCCCCGATCCCGGCGATCGCGGCACGGCCGCCGAGGCTGTCGCGGTTGCGGACGCTCATACGGCTGCCTCCGGGGTGGGGCTCGGGACCGGGGTCGGGAGCATGACGGTGGCTGTTCCGGTGACGTGATGGCCGAGCTTGTTGACGCCGAGGACGGCGATCTCGACGTTCTCTCCTGACGTGTCGGCTTCGACGGACGTCACCTTGCCGGTCAACACCATCTCGTCACCCGGGTAGTTGGGCGCTCCCAGCCGGATCCGCACCGCCCGCAGCACCGCCCCGGGCCCGGCCCATTCGGTGATGTAGCGGCCGACCAGGCCGTTCGTGGTGAGGATGTTCATGAAGATGTCCGGCGAGCCCTTCTCCCGGGCGAGCTCCACGTCGTGGTGCACGTCCTGGAAGTCCCGCGAGGCGATGGCACCCGCGACGATCAGCGTGCGGGTCACCGGGACGCGCAGCGGCGGCAGTTCGTCACCCGCCCGCACGGAGCCGGCCGGCGTCCGGACCGGGGACTGCGTCATACGGCCTCCTCCGTGTCGGGTGCGCCCAGCAGCACACCGAGTTCGGCGAGCACTTCCGCGCCGCCGCCCAGATACGCGTCCAGCTGCCGTCCCCACAGGAAGTGCCGGTGGACGGGGTGTTCGAGGTCCGCGCCGATTCCGCCGTGCAGATGCTGCCCGGCGTGGACGACGCGTTTGCCGCCCTCGGACGCCCACCAGGCGGCGGTCAGGGCGTGGGAGGCAGCGGGCAAGTGGTTGTCGAAGCGCCAGGCCGCCTCGTAGGCGGTGACGCGGATCGCCTCGGTGTCCATGTGCGCGTCGGCGGCGCGCAGCAGCACGCCCTGGTTCGTGGAGAGCGGACGCCCGAACTGCTCGCGTACGGAGGTGTACGCGACGGCCCGCGCCAGCGACCCGGCGCAGACCCCGGCCTGCAGCCCCGCGAAGGCGGTACGGGCCCGTGCGAGGACCTCCCCGTAGGCGGACGCGTCACCGAGCGGCTCGGCGGGCGTGCCGTCCAGTACGAGCCGGGCGGCCGCCCAGGGGGCGGTGGTGTCGACGGGCTCCGCGCCGGCCGGGACCGGCAGCCAGAACAGCCGCGTCCCGGTACCCGTCGCGGCGGGGACGAGGACGTGCGTGGCCTCGCGCAGCCACGGCACGACGGGGAAGGTGCCGGTCAGGCGCCAGCCGTCACCGCTCGCGACGGCCCGCGCGGACCGGTGCGGGAAGGCGCCCGTGGCGATGTACGAGCCGTCGCGCAGACCGGGCAGCAGCCGGGCGCGCTGCTCGTCCGTACCGTACGCGGCGACCGGCAGCAGACCGTAGGCGCAGGTCGCGGCGAGCGGGATACCGGCGGTCCTGCGGCCCGCCTCCTCCAGCAGCAGCACCAGGCCCAGCAGCCCGATCTCCTCGACGGCGGCCACCAGCCCGGCCTCGCACAGCGCCTTCCACGGCTCGGCGCTGCGGTCGAGAATCCCGGCCGCCAGATCGCGGGCCGCCTGCTGCTCCTCGGTGGGTGCGAAGTCCATGTCAGTCCTCCACCGACCGGAAGACGGGCAGCGTGAACTCGCCGTCGACCGTCAGGAATTCGAGCGTCACGGGCAGACCCGCGCGCACCTTGTCGTACGGAATTCCCGTGACGTTGCCGAGGATCCGCACGCCCTCCGCCAGCTCGACGAGGGCGACGGCGTACGGCGGGTCGAAGGCGGGGAACGGCGGATGGTGCATGACGACATAGCTGAAGACGGTGCCCTCGCCCGCGGCCCGGACGGTGTCCCAGTCCGGTGAGCCGCACGCGTTGCAGCCCGGCAGCCACGGCAGCCGCAGCGTGCCGCAGCCGGAGCAGCGCTGGATGAGCAGCTCGTGCCGCTCCAGGCCCTCCCAGTAAGCGGCGTTGTCGCGGTTGATCACCGGTCGGGGGCGCCGCGCGGCGGGCTTGGCGGTCTTCGCGGGTTTGGCGGTCTTCGCGGTGGTTGCGGTGTTGGAGGTCTTCGCGGTGGTTGCGGGCGCGTACTTGAGGATGCGGAAGCGGTGGGTGCCGGACAGCTCGCCGTTCGCCTGGACGTCCATCCGCGTCGTGACGAAGTGGCCGGTGCCGAGCTTCGTGGTCTTGCGCGGCGAGATGGACTCGATGACGGCGTCGAACGTGATCCGGTCGCCGGGACGCAGCGGCCGGAGGTACTCCTGCTCGCAGTCGGTCGCGACGACCGAGGTGCAGCCGGCCTCGTCGAGGAGCGCGAAGACGTCGTCGTAGGCGCTGGAGCGCGCGGTGCCCGCGGTGTGTCCGGAGAGCCCGCCCATGGTCCACACCTGGAGCATGGTGGCGGGCGCGGATCCGTCGGCGGGGACGGGGTGGCCCATCGCCTCGCACCAGTGGCGGATCATCGGCTCGTTGACCGGGTCCTTGCCCTCGCCGCCGGCCGCGGCGGTCCGCCCCACGTAGACCTTGAGCCGCTCGTACAGATCCCCGGCCACTGCCTCGTCCGTCACCGCTTGCTCCTCTTCATCCCGAGCCGCATCGTCGCGACGATCTCCCGCTGGACCTCGCTGACGCCGCCGCCGAAGGTGTTGATCTGCGCGGCCCGGTTCATCCGTTCCAGTTCGCCGTTCTCCCCGCCTCTGACGAGAGCGGTCTCGCCGACCGCTTCCTGGAGCGCGCGGTAGACCTCGATCGCGCTCTCGGTACCGGCGAACTTCACGCCCGACGCGTCGCCCGGGGTCAGGGTGCCGGCGCCGACGTCCTGGACCAGGCGCCAGTTGAGCAGCCGGGTCGCGGAGAGCCGGGCGTGGGCCTCGGCCAGCCGGGACGCGACCCAGGGGGTGTCGATCCGGCGGGTGCCGTCCTCGCCGGGCGTACGGGCGCTCGCGAGGGCCGCGTCGTAGAAGTCCTCGGCCTGCATGCCGATGGCCGCCAGCGCGACCCGCTCGTGGTTGAGCTGGTTGGTGATCAGCGACCAGCCGGCGTTCTCCTCGCCGACGAGGTTCCCGTACGGGACGCGGATCGCGTCGTAGTAGGTGGCGCTGGTGGTCTGGCCGCCGACGGTGTGGATCGGGGTCCAGGAGAAGCCGGGGGCGTCGGTCGGGACGAGGATGATCGAGATGCCCTTGTGCTTGGGGGCCTCGGGGTCGGTGCGGCAGGCGAGCCAGATCCAGTCGGCGCCCTGGGCGTTGCTGGTGAAGGTCTTGCTGCCGTCGATCAGCCACTCACCGGCTCCGCCGGGACCGTCGCTGTCGGCCTTGTCGGGTCCGGTTCTGACGGCGCGGGTGCGGAGGGAGGCGAGGTCGGTGCCGGCGTCCGGTTCGGTGTAACCGATCGCGAAGACGCAGTCGCCGGAGAGGATCCGCGGGAGGAAGTACTCCTTCTGCGCGGGCGTCCCGAACTTCATCAGGGTCGGGCCGACGGTGTTGAGCGTGACCATCGACACGGGGGCGCCGGCCCGGTAGGACTCGTCGAAGAACACGAACTGCTCGTCGGGGCCGCGGCCCTGTCCGCCGTACTCGGTGGGCCAGCCGAGGCCCAGCAGGCCGTCGGCGGCGATCCGGCGGAGGAGACCTCGGGCGAGCGGGCCGCCGGGCGGCTCGGCCCGGAGGGCTTCGCGGGTCTCCTCGGGTATCAGACGGCCGAAGTACTCGCGCAGCTCGGCCCGTAGCCGGTGCTGGCGCGGGGTGGGGGCGAGGTGCACGGCGACGGCCTCCACGGGTTCGCAGATTTTCTGACTGACCGTCAGATTCTCCGCCCCGCCCCACCCCTGTCAAGGCATGAGAAGTTGTCCACAGGCTGTGGATGAAAGTTCGCGCCCGCGAAACAGGCCGGAGGAGCAGCCACCGAGCCATCCTCCCGGGAGAACGCGACCGCGCGACGGCACTGAGCGTGCCGCCGCGCGGTCGTGTCACTGATCCCGGTCGTACGGGCCCGTCACCACCACAGCGGGGTGAAGTGCACGTTCACGTTGCTCTGCTCGATCGCGGTGAACCCGGAACCGTTCACGCTCGCGGTGTTGTTCTGGTTCGAAGCGCCCGATCCGCTCGCGCCCTGCTGGGTGGTGGTCACATTCCCGTGGTTCGAACCACCAACGTTCCCACCGGAGTTGCTCACGATGGTCGCGTTCGAGTGGTCGCCGGCGAAGGCGCCGTTGTCAGCAGCTGCCGATCCCGCGAAGAGCACCGCGGCGAGGGGAAGTGCCGCCACCGCAGCGAGGACGCGGAAGGTACGGATGCTTGCCATGTTGTTCCTCCAGGGAACCGAGAACGGGGGTGTGCGGGACGGTTGGCCGACCGCTCCGCCGACTGACTGGGTACGACGTCGCCGGAATCAGAGTTGCCCACACAATCCCCGGCGAACCAGACCGGACGGGCTATTTAGCTCGCAAGCGTGACGATCTGTCGACAAACATTTAAAGTGCCATCGAAATACCCTTCATCGTCTTTTCTCCACCTCCGCCACCACCCCCGCAAGCGCGGAAACGTTCAGGCAGATTTTCGGCCAACCTTCGCGCCGCCCGCCCGCGCCGGGCAATCTCCCACCTGTGCCCTCTCCCTTTTTTCGAACGTGAGTACGAAACTGGATCCATGGCCCCTTCCGTCCTGCACGCCGCCGCGCTCGCCAACGCCCTGGCCGCCGCTTCCCGGCACCTGGCGGTCATCCCGCTGTCCCGCACCAAGCTCCCCGCCGTGCGCTCCCCGCACCGCGGCGAATCCCCGCCCAGCCCACCGCCCGCTTCCTCGCCCGGCTCCTCACCCGGCTCCCCTCCCGCCTCCCCGCCCGTTCGCTGCCTGGGCGAATGCGGCCGGATCGGCCACGGGGTGCACGACGCCACGACCGAACCCGCCGCCGTCCGCGCGCTGTTCGCCGCCGCCCCCTGGGCCACCGGCTACGGCATCGCCTGCGGACGCGCCCCGCACCACCTCATCGGCCTCGACCTGGACGTCAAGCACGGCCTGGACGGCGTCGCGGCCCTCGCCGCCCTGGCGCACGAGCACGGCTTCGCCGTCCCGGACACCGTCACCGTCCTCACCCCCAGCGGCGGCCGCCACCTGTGGTTCACCGGCCCCGCCGGGACCGCCGTCCCCAACTCCGTCGGCAGGCCCGGCACCGCGCCAGGGCCCGGCATCGACGTCCGGGGCCACGGCGGCTACCTCGTCGGCCCCGGCTCGATCACCAACGCCGGCCGCTATCTGCTGGCGCCGCGCTCCCCCGGCCTCCCGGCGGCCCCGGTCCCCGCCCGGCTGCTCCGCCTCCTCACCCCGCCCCTACCGCCCTTACCCCGCCGCACCGCCCCCCGCCACGCGCTCGCCCTCGTCCAGTTCGTCCGCGACTCCCCGCGCGGCCAGCGCAACACGCGCCTCTACTGGGCCGCCTGCCGCGCCTACGAATCCGGCCACGGCGACTCCCTCGCCCCCGCCCTCATCGACGCCGCCACCAGGACCGGTCTCCCCCGCCAGGAAGCCGCCGCCACCATCGCCTCCGCCGCCCGCCAGGCTGCGCCATAATTCGAACACGTGCTTGAATTGCCGAGCCATGACGCGTTCGGGCTCGCGCCCGCAGCTCGCACGGCCCTGCGCCGGCTCGCCGCTCCACGGAGTCCGCCGAGAGATGACCACCCGGGCCACGGCACCGGACCCCACGAGTAGCGTGACGAACGAGAGGGCGCGGCCATGAGCGCGGACGGGCCCCGGTACCTGACCGATCGCCAGGAGCAGATCGCGAAGGTCATCGTCGAGTGGACGGACCTCTACGGCTATCCGCCGACCGTCCGGGAGATCGGCGCGGCCGTCGGCCTGCGCAGCCCCGCGACGGTCGCCCACCATCTGCAGATCATGGAGAGCAAGGGCGTCCTCTCCCGCGTCCCGGGCCGCCACCGCTCCTACCAGGTGCACCGGCTCTGAGAGTTGCTCCCGAGAGACGACGAAGGGGCGCCCGCACCTGCGGACGCCCCTTCGTACTGCGGAGGATGTGAGATTCGAACTCACGGTGACATCGCTGCCACGACGGTTTTCAAGAGGATTACGGCTGTTGGACGAATAGGGCTCTGACCTGCGAAGCAACCACGGATGCGGCGCCTCAGGGGTGATGCTGGCCCGTGTATGGCCCGATGACAGACAGACCGGAGCGCACTGCCGCTCAAGGAGCACCCTGGAAGCGCAGTCGTTCCAGCGCTTCCAGGACAGTCAGAGATTGACCCTTTGCGTCCTCCCACCGGTCCAGGACCTTGGCGGCCCCGCCGGCCAGGTCCGTGGGGAGTCCGTTCGCTGCAAGCGCCTCCACAACCTCGCGCATCTCGGGAGCCCAGCGCCAAGCACGCGCAGCAACCTTCGGGAAGTAGTCAGGGTCGCTGAGGTAGCTAGTCGGGTGGGATTGGGCGATATCGAGTAGCTCCCCTTCTACTCCATGGTCTGCCGCCAGAGCATGGGCAACGGCGGCCAACGCACGGCTGGCCTTCTGGTAGCTGCTATAGGCCAGCTTGAGCGCTGAAGCGCTGCCCGTATCGCCGGAAAGGACGCGGGGGTCCACCTGGGTTCCCAGGAACAGTCGGGCCGTCTCGGTGACCGCGCCCTTCGGACCCGCGAGGTATAGCCGAGCGACCTTCGCGGGGGAAGGCGGGGAGCCAACTACAGAGCCGTCAACAAAAACGGCTCCACCTCGTTCTACGAGAGCCCCTATCGTCTCCGCCGATCGCGGAGAGATTGCGTTCGCGTCAACATAGATACCTGAGTACCCGAGTTCAGCAACTTCCGCCGCGACTTCGTGCGCATTGGCGGGCGGGCAGATACTCAAGATGATGTCGCAGCGCTCCGTTAGCGCTGAAAGTGAGGCAATAGGCGTGAGGCCGCGTTGGGCAGCACGACCCGAGGTTTCCTTGCTGCGGCCTTGCGAACACCAAAGGACAGTTGCAGCCCCGGTCGCTTCCGCGGCTACGGCAGCACCCATGCTGCCAGGGTGTAGAACGCCGAGGGTTGTCACTCCCTCACCAGCCCTGCGATGTCCTGAGGCGTCACTACCTTGCCAGTAGCCACGGCATCGAAGATGCTCTGAGCCGCTTCGGCGGGAACCTGCTTATCCGTCGCAATGGTCAGAGTCCACGTAGATTGCGTGTGCGCCAAGAGATCTTCGCGTGTCTCTTCCCAGACCTTGAGCCTTGCCTCCAAGTCCGAGTCTCCACGGCCCTTACAACGCTCGTTAGTGACCGCACGGGGGCACCACAGCAGTACCTTCGTCCACTCAATCGGGAAGTCAGTCAGGGCACTCACCCCGGCCATCTGCCCCATATGCAGGACCGGCACCTGCCCGTTGATCAGAAGTTCAGTGAGCCCTGGACGGTCGATGGCGTACTCAGCGCCATATCGAGCGTTACGATACAACAGCGCCCCTGAGTCTGAAAGGCGGTCGATTTCGCCGACAGTGGTGATTCGATATCCGGAAGACCGGCCAGGACCCGCCTTGAGCCTCCGGAAGAGCGCGAAGTCAGGGGAGATTCGACCGAGTTCCCGAGTGATCGTGTCCTTTCCGGAACCGGGCGGCCCATACAGGATGACGCCGGGCGGCATCAGAGTTCACCCCCGTTCAATACATCACGAGCTTCATCGACCATGGCAATCGCCGCCCCCAACCTATTGTCCACGACGAAATGGGGCCCCTGCGGGCGCAATTCTAGGTCGAGCGTTGACACATACTCATCCCAGGAATCTAGCTTCCACATGTCGCGTGCGGCACTGCGAAACTCGATATACTCACGCATGGATTCAGGATCGCATCGAACCCAAATAGTTACGACCGAAACCCGCTTGGAGCGACAGCGGTTGTGAAACCTCTGCATCCAATCGGCCCGCGAGAACTCGTACACGAATGGCGCATCTAGAATCGTGGATATTCCACAGTCCACATTATCCCAAGTAGCCTCCATGAGGCATCGGTATTCGAGTGGCCGGACCTTTTCCCGATAGAGTTCAGAACTCCTATCGTTGGCTTCCCCGCCGAGGGCGATTAGAAGTTGGTCCACCAAAGGGCGCGTGATTGAGTCTTTGTCGAGAATGGGCCAACCCGTCATCCCGCCGAGGAATTTTGCGAACTCAGATTTTCCCGACCCGGCGAACCCGCCAACGAGCACCACGGTCGGCCCGTCGGTCGAAGATCCGGCGTTGTGGCGCCGCCACGCCTCCACAACGCGGTCGCGGAAAGCGTCGCTGTCCACGTCATCCGTACCGGCGTTCACGCTACTCAGGGCTGCCCTAACCGCCCCTGATTGGTCCTTGCAATCTGGAGTGGATAGAACTTCCATGTGTGCCTCCTCCCCCGGCAAGGCGCCACGAAATCCCAGTTGGGCTTCGTTGAGTCGATACAGCCGAGAGTACGCCCGGCGGTAATGCGGCCCGGGGTACACCTTTCCGCTCTCGTGACCCCAGATCGTTTGGAAATTCGCTGCGATGTTGAGGTTGTGGCGCTCTGCGATTTCCCGCAGCTTCTCCCCTGTGTCTTCGAGGGTTAGCCCCACCGCCTCGCGGTGTGTCCGTAGCAGTTCAGGCTTCCAATCCGGGTGCTTACGAGCCATCTTCCCCTCCTAGATAGCTACTCCGGATCGCGACTGTAGCGGTCCGTGTAGTCGTATGGAAACTCGTGATAGTGCGTGTGTAAGCGGATGTGTAAAACGGCTGATGCCAAGTCAGTTAGCTCGCCGTGATACAGGATTTTCCGCAGTAGCGCTGAACTGATGACACACCAAAGGAGGTGTGTCGTGCACCACATCGAGCGAAGTCGTCTACTGCGAGCCCTCGTCCGGTTCGCTCTCCCCGCTGCGAGCGGACTCCAGTCGTTCTACGCGGCTGCGGAGTTCCGAGAGCTCCCGCAGAACATCCGTGAGCCCGCCGGCCGACCCGCTCTCGGTCGTCTGCGACGCGCTCTCCTCATCCCGGGCGAAGTTCCCGCGGCTGGTGGTCTTGAGCAGGCCCTCATCCCGCAGCACCGCGAGAGCGCGCTGAACCGTCGTGGGGGAGATCTGGAAGCGATCGGCCAGCTGACGTACGGATCCAAGCCTTTGACCGGGCTTGATGCCACCGCCGCGGATCTCCTGCCGAAGGGTGTCGGCGGCCTGCTGGAAGGGCTGTCTGGGGTCGTCTTCAGCGATCGTCACAGCTTCGAGCGTACTGGCCAGCACGTCCTAGCACGTCTCTCCGCACCACATCTTGCGCAATCTTCTGTGCTGGTACATGCTGGCACGTAACAGCACGGAGTTCCCGGCCCATAGGGAGCTGCTTTAGCTGCTCAGTGCCCGCCTGCACCGGCGGTGCGGCAGTACCTGCACGGCACCCGGAGGCCGCTTTTTCAGGGCTCGAAGGCAGTGCTTGTTGCTTGAAAATCGAAGATCTGTTGCGTCTCGCTGGTGACGACCCCGGAGGTGATCCGGGAGGTGACAGCGGTTGAGCCGGTGGGCCCGCTAGGTCGGGCTCGGGGTGAGCAGGGCAGATCAGAACGGCATTCGGAGCGGCCGGAACGTCTCCGAGAACGTGGTTGGTGGTTGTTTCAGGGTGATACCGGAACAGCCCGGCCGGGCGAGCGATGCCACCCGTACCCGCAAGGGCAGACGGGCGCGACGACCCGCGGCAGCCGGACACGTATGGGGATCACACCGCCTCTCCCCGGCCAAGTAGGCGGTCACCCGACGGCACGTCGGGTGACGTACAGCGCAACCCAGCCTCTCCGCAGCGCATCTGTGCTGCGAACCGCGCTGGCGACCTCTGTTCCTTCCACCTGGGGGTTGTTGTGTTCCAACGACATACGCAGGCGCCGCCACGGTGAATCACCGCTCCGGCGCCGGTCGCTTCACCGAACGCCCGCCGCGCCGGCGGTCCCGGGCCTCGTGTCCGGCGCTCCCGCGCGGCTGCACAGCTACAGCCTTTCCGCAGCGCTACGGCGTTACGGCCGGTTGCCTCCCCCCGTCCGTACCGCTCAGCGGTACGGACGGGGGTTGAGGGGAGCCGGTTCGGCTTCGCTCGGGTTGGTCGTCTCTCACCAAGGCCGCGACCGTCCCGGTTCTCTCCGTCCCTTCGTCACCGAGGAGTCCTGATGCACGCAGCCACCTTTGGTGCGGTCTTCATCGCCCTGTACGTCGCTCACAGCGTGGGTGATCACTGGGTGCAGACCTCACACCAATCGGCCACCAAGGGCCAGCCCGGTTGGACGGGCCGACTCGCCGATGCCCGGCACGTCGCCACCCTGACCGCGACCAAGGCCGCCGTACTGCTGCCCGTGGCCGCTGTCCTGGGGCTGCACTTGTCGGCTTTGGGGCTGACGGTCGGCCTGGGTATCGACGCTCTCTCGCACGGCTGGGCCGACCGCCGCAGCACCCTGGCATGGCTGGCCAAGGTCACCGGCAAGAGCGAGTTCTACCAGCTCGGCACCCCCGCCCACCCCGCACACCCGGTCACGGCCGGCGGAACACCCGCCGCCCACCTGGGCACCGGCGCCTACGCGCTGGACCAGTCCTTCCACCACCTGTGGCTGTTGGTCGCCGCGCTCATCATCACCGCCGTCTGACCCACCGCCCGCCCGGGGCGGTCGCCTCTCACCGCACGGCCGCGACCGCCCCGCACCTCACCACAGGAGTTTCGCCATGACCGAACGCACCTTCGTTTCCCAAACCGCCGGCCCCGTCGTGTTCGGGCTGGAGCTGCCGATGGGCAGCGTGCACGTGCAGGTACTCGACAGCATCAAGGCCGCCACCGTGGTGCTGCGGACCGAGGATTCCTCCGGCCCGGCCGCCGAAGCGATCCACCAAGCCCGGGCCGGCCAGGACGGTCAGGCCATGAGCGTGGAGGTTCCGCGGCTTCCCGACAACACGGTGATGCAGAGCGTTCACGGCAACCGGGTCACGCAGTCCGCAACCACCGTGCACGGCAACGTCACGGGCATCACGATCATCAACGGCCGCATCATCGCCGGTGGCAGTACGACCCCGGCGGTCAGCCCCATCGTGGCCCGCGTCTTCCTGCCCGCCGGATCATGCCTCGCGGTGGTCTCCCAATCGGCGTCCACCCGGGTCCACGGCGAGGTGGAACGAATGGAGTTCCGCTCCGTCTCCGGTGACCTGGACGTGAGCGCCGCCCGGCGCCTGAACGCGACCACCACCTCCGGTGACCTGCTCATCGGCCGGTTAGTCGAACAGCTCACCGCTCGCACGGTGTCTGGCGACATCACCATCGACCGCTACGCCGGCACCGAAGCGGACCTGACCACCACCTCCGGCGATGTACGCGTCTACGCCACCGCCACCGCCTCCGGGACGCTGCGTGCCACCACCGTCTCCGGCGACGTGAAGGTGAGCGGTGCCCATGACGTTCGGGTGCAGGCCCGCTCGGTCAGCGGCCGAGTCCGCACCCACTAAACCTTCGGGCCCGTGTGCAACGCCGGGTCCTGCACCACCCCGGGGCGGTCGCCTCTCACCAACAGGCCACGACCGCCCCGGCTCCGTCCCTTCGTCTACTGGAGTTCCGTCATGCGTTCGTATATCGGCAATCAGCACGTCATCGGCAATGAGGAGTTCGAGGAGCTGGCGCTCGGCATCGACCGGGACCTGTTCCTCGGGGTGCAGGGCGAGAGCGGCGAGGAGCGGGCGGCCCGGGAGGCCGCGGCCCGCGACATCCTCGCCGACCTGATGGCCAAGGCCGAGGACGGAGACGAGGTCGATGGGTGGGACGCGCTGTACGCCGAAGCGCTCACCCACCTGGTGACGTTCCCGCGTCATTCGGCCGCGCGGGACGCGTGGGTGGCCCGGGTGGTGGCGGCATGAGCCAAGCCCTGGCCGCTGTGGCCGCTGCTTTGCCGCTTGCGTCCGGCTGGTCGGTCCACAGCCTGTGGATGCATCGCCGCGTCGAAGCCGCCCGCCGCGACCCGCTGACGGGCCTGCTCAACCGGGACGCGTTCACCGCCCGCGCCGGCCGGGCCCTGACCCACGTCCGCAGCGCGGTCTACGTCCTGGACCTGGACCGTTTCAAGGAGATCAACGACACCCACGGCCACGCCGCGGGGGATGCGGTCCTGCGCACGGTGGGGCAGCGCCTCACCACCTGGGGCCAGGTCAACGGCCCCGTCATCGGCCGCTTAGGCGGGGATGAGTTCGCCGCCATCACCATCATGCGCAGCCGCGCTGAACTGCTGTGGATGCTCCGTGAGATGCAGCGCGCTTTGCGTGAGCCGATCGACTTCGAAGGGCACCGGCTGACGGTCGGTGCCTCCATCGGCGCCGTGGCCATCGACACCCGCACCGAGGCCGCCGACCTGTCTGTGTTGCTGCGCCGGGCGGATGAGGCGATGTACGCCGCGAAGCAGAACGGCGGCGGCTGGCACATCGCCGAGAACACCGCCCCGGCCGCCACGGTCAACGGCCGCCGCGCCGGCCGCCGAGGAACCCACCTGACCCGCACGGGAGGTGCTAAGTGACCGCCTACGACTACGACGATTTCGACTACGACTACGCCTACTCCGGGACGACCGAGGACGACGACTGGACCGCGGACACCGACGAGTGCGACCGGTGCACGATGCGGCCGGGCGAGGTCGGGCCCTTCGGGATCTGCTGCGCCTGCTCCATCGGGCAGGGCGCCACCGAGGACGAGTGCATGTGCGGGCCCGAGGACGCCATAGCGGAGGGCGGTGACCTGGACGCGCTGGACGCACTCGACCCGGGCCGCTTGGTCGTCAGTGATCCGCCGGTCATCTGGCTGGTTGACGAGGGCGCCGCCTACCTGGACGGGGGCCGGCCATGACGACCGTGACCGCGCCCGATCCGGTCCAGGTGCCGCCGTTGACGCGGTTCGAACAGTCCCTGCTGATGGTGGCCACGGTGCTGGGGGTCGGGGTCGGTGGGACGGGGTTCGCCCTGTCGTTCGACACCGTGACCGCCGCCGCGAAGAGCTGGGACTTCACCGTTCCGCAGATGCTCCCGATCGGCATCGACCTGGCCATCCCGACCTTCACCGTGGTGAATCTGCTGCTGATCCGTATGGACA
The DNA here is from genome assembly GCF_010548325.1 of Streptomyces sp. SID13666. NCBI lineage: Bacteria > Bacillati > Actinomycetota > Actinomycetes > Kitasatosporales > Streptomycetaceae > Streptomyces > Streptomyces sp. SID13666. The sequence goes on from NZ_JAAGLX010000027.1 coordinate 19,438, forward strand.
TGCCGCTGGCGTGGGTGCGGTTCGTGCCGTGGTTCCTGACCGGGGTGACGTGCTGGCTCAACATCGCCGCCGGCACCTCGCTGTCGGCGCGGATCGCGCACGGCACGATGCCGCTTCTGTGGGTGGTGCTGTCCGAGGTCGCCGCGCACGTCTACGCGGCGCGGATCGGTGTGGTGACCGGGCGCCGGATGGAGAAGATCCGCCGCTCCCGCTGGATCCTCGCACCCCTGTCCACCTTCGCCCTGTGGCGGCGGATGACGCTGTGGGAGATCACCAAATACGGCGAGGCCCTGGACCGCGAGCGCGAGCGCCAGTTGCTGCGGGCGGACCTGCGCGAGGAACACGGGCTCAGGTGGCGGTCGAAGACTCCGCGCCGTACCCGGGTCCTGCTCAAGCTCGGTGACGCAACCCCCGAACCGGCTCCCGCCGACCCGCCCGCCGCCGCATCGGCCGTGCTGGACGCACACCAGGTACCGGCCCCGGAGACGGCAAGCGAGCCGCCCGCCAAGGCGCGCACGTCGCGCCGCCCGGCCAAGCCTGCGCCTACCTCGCGGACCTGGGAGGAACTGCTCGCCGCCGCCCGGCAGGCCACCGCCGGGTGGCCGGACAAGAAGCTGACCGCCGACCGGATCCGCACGGAGATCCACACCTCGCAGGCCAACGCCCGCGCCCTGCGCGATGTGCTCAAAGCGGAGCGGTCGCAGCCCCTGCACACCGTCCAGGACATCGACCACCCCACCACCGAAACCGAGACCGGTTCGACCGCAACGGACGCCATCGAGGGAGAAGCAGCATGAGCACCGAGACCATGAGTACCGCCCGGGAGACCTTGGGGCAGTTGCAGCCCGCGATCCGCACTTTGGGTCGTCTGTGCGAGGTGGGCGCGTTCGCGTCCCTGCCGGCCACCGATGTTCAGGTGAAGACAACGTACGCGGACGGTGGGATGCGGCCGGTGGTCGTCGTGTCCGCGCATGAGGGCCTGTCCGATTTCGAGGCGTGGCGCGAGATCCTGGGCATTCGTCCGGAGGACGTGTTCTACCGGGAGCTGTCCACGTCGGCCGTGCTGTTGGCACAGACCCTGTGGGACGGGGTGCGGGTCGAGATCCACGCCTACGGGTCGATGCCCGTATCCAGTGGGGCGGTGGCGGCATGATCGGGCCGATCGTCGACTTCCCGCACCTGCTCAAGCAGATCACCCCGCACATTTCGGCGGACACCACTCTGCCCGTGATCAATGGTGTGCGGTTCGAGGCGGACGCCACGCACCTGTACGCGATCGCCACGGACCGCTACACGATGGCCGTCACCCGCCGCCCGGTCCACCGCGGCACGGCTGCCGGATGGTCGGCATTCGTGTCGGCCGCCGATCTGAAGGCGGTCCGCTCGTTCGCGACGCTGACCCGGATGACACCGCTGTTCCTGGATCTGTCGGCGGGCGGTCAGTGCCTGTCGTTCACCGCCGGCGCCATGGCCCTGGCGGTGCCGACCGTGAATCTGTCGGGAGCGCGGCGGATCGACTGGCGCACGTTCATCGCCGACGCCATGCGCGCCGTGCCGAACCTGACGACGGAGCTCGATCTCAACCCCACGTTCCTGGGGCGGTGGGGCAGCGCCGCGCGAAACGTCCCGCTGACCGTGTGGGGCGCGGGCCCGACCAAGCCGCTGCTGATCGCGTGCGGGGATGACTTCGTGGGCCTGCAAATGCCCGTCCAGAACCGCGACACCAAGAGCCCGTCCCGGCAGTCCGCCCTGCACCACCTGTGGGCCGACGCACTCACCACCGCCCCCGCAGTACAGCGCGCTGCCTGAAGCCCCCTGAACACCCTTCGGAAGGACTGCCCGTGAACAAGCGGAAGTGGACCGCACGGTCCTACACCCTGACCCCGATCGTCCGCTGGGACCGCGCGAGCGGCTGGCGGATGAGTGTCCGCGACGCCCGCGCCTGCCTCAACGGCGGGCGCCGCATCGCAGGCGCCGACGTGTTCATCTACGCCACGACCGACCGGCAGGGAACGCCCCTGCACATCGGGTACGTCCGGATCCCCGCCAGCACCTACAGCGGTTTCCCCGGCGGTGAGCCGTTCGACCCGACGGCCGTGTACGAGATCCCCACTGCCGCGCTCACCGACATCTGAAGCACCGCACCGCCCCGAATCACCCCGCGTACGGGGTCCGGCCGTCAACCGACCAAAGCGCCGGCCGGACCCCTTCCATCCCCTCCCGTTTCCGGAAGGAACGTGAAGTGAATCACGACGACGAGAACGAACTGTTCAACCGACTGGAGGGCGACCTTGCGGCCGACTCCGGGGGCGAGGTGCTGTCCCTGGACAAGGCCCGATCCGCCCGTACCGAGTCGGCCGACCCGCACACCGGCGAGTCGGGCAGCGAGTCGGCCGACCCGACCGGGGACGCGTCGGGTACGGGGTCGGGTCATCCGGCCCCGCCCCGGTCGGGTCCGGGGTCGGGTCCGGTGATGGTCGATGGACCGGCCCCGGTCGGGCCCGGGTTCATGGACCGCATCAAGGGCGCCAAGCGCCGCCCGGTCGTACCGATGTGGCTGCAGTCGGCTGTGGAGTTGAAAGCGGCGGCCGGGTGGGTGGCCGGGCACTACGGCCACACCGCCGGGTATCACGCCTTCCGCTCCCCGGCCTACGCCGTGCGCCTCGCGTTGCTGTCCCCGCGGGGGGCGGCGAAGTTCCTCGGCGGAACGATGCGGTGGGTCGCGGACAAGGAAGGCGAGCCGGTCCGCCTGGCGATGGTGGAAAGGGAGGACGCCGGCGAGTACCTGAAGCTGTCGCGGCAGCGCGATGGCCGGGTGCGGCTGCGGACCCTGATCATGGTGCTCGCATCCGTCGTCGGGTTGGGTGCCGCGCTCGCCCTGCATGTGCTGGCCCCGGGCTGGCTTCAGGCCGTCTCGCTCGGCGCCCTGCTCATGGCCCTGGGACACCTCGGACGGCCGGAGGACGCACCGGTCATCACCCGGGCGGTGGACCTGCCGCAGGTGATGCGCCTGACCTCCGACATCGTGGCCCGCGCCTTCGGAGCGCTGGGGATCGCGGAGATCAACAAGCAGATCTCCAAAGGCCATGCGGGCATCGAGTTCAAGGCCCCGATCCAGCGCGACGGCAAAGGCTGGCGCGCGGACATCGACGTCCCGTACGGGGTGACCGTGTCCGATGTGCTGGACCGGCGCGAGCGCCTGGCGTCGGGTCTGCGGAAGTCGCTGGGCTGCGTGTGGCCCGAGCCGGTCCCCGGGGAACACCCCGGCCGGGTGATGCTGTGGGTGGGGGATCAGGACATGGCGCGCGCCCCGCAACCGGCGTGGCCGCTGCTCAAGACGGGTACCACCTCGCTGTTCAAGCCCGTCCCGTACGGCACGGACCCGCGGGGCCGGCAGGTCGGCTTCGACCTGATGTACGCGAACTTCCTGACCGGCGCCATGCCCGGCCGCGGCAAGACGTTCGCGCTGCGGATCCTGCTGCTCGCCGCCGCCATGGACCCCACGGCGGAGCTGCACACGTGGGAGTTCAAGGGGACCGGGGACTTCTCCTCGTTCTCCCCGATCTCCCACTCCTACGGCTCCGGCCCTGGTGATGACGCCACCGTTGAGGACTGCATGGACGCCCTGCGGTACGTCCACGGCGAGCTGGACCGCCGGGCACGGGTCATCAACGGACTGCCCAAGGACATCTGCCCGGAGAACAAGGTCACCCCCGCCCTGGCCGCGAAGAAGTCGCTCGGCCTGCACCCGCTGGTGATGTCCATCGACGAGTGCCAGGAAGTCTTCACCCACGAGAAGTTCGGCAAGAAGGCCGCAGAACTGGCCACCGCCATCATCAAGCGGGGCCGCGCGCTCGGCGTGATCCTGCTGCTCGGCACGCAGCGCCCCGACGCGGACAGCCTGCCCAAGGCGATCAGCGCCAACGTCGGGATCCGGTTCTGCCTTCAGGTCATGGGCCAGCCCGAGAACGACATGGTCCTGGGCACCTCGATGTACAAGAACGGGATCCGCGCGACCTCGTTCACCGCCGAGGACCTGGGGATCGGCTACCTGGTCGGAGCGGGCCCGAACCCGCAGATCGTGCGCTCCTACTACATCGACAACGCCACCGCCGAGACGATCTGCCAGCGCGCCCATGCCGCCCGCGCCGCGGCCGGCACCCTGCCCAACCCGAACGCACCCAAGGCGGAGAAGCTGGCAGACACCCTGCTGCCCGACATCCTCGCCGTGCTCCCCGCCGACGAGGCCAAGGTGTGGAACGAGACGGTGGTCGAACGGCTGGCGGACCTGCGGCCCGAACGCTACGGCGCCTGGGCCCAGATGAGCGGCGAGGAGCAGACCGCGCACCTGACCGCCACGCTCAAGCCCTACGGCATCACCGCCGGACAGGTCGGCCGCCGCATCGACGGGAAGTTCGTCAACAAGCGCGGCATCAAGCGCGACGACATCACCACCGCGATCGCGGAGCGTAACCAAAACCGGGACGTGAGCTGAGTCCCCGGGGCTGCTATCGATAGCGGTCGCACCTGCTATCGATAGCAGCCCCGATAGCGGCCCATACGGGCACTGATCAGGTCGCTAGCGCATAGCGGCCCACCTGCGGAAACCCCGAAAACCGGCCCGGAGGCCCCGCCATGACCCCAACGCTCCTCGCTATCGCCTGCCTGCTCGCCGCTACGCTCTGTTACGCGAGTCTGTGTGCGGCCAGCCCGTTCGGCAACTGCCGCAAGTGCAAGGGCTTCGGCTACGCGCTCAAGACCGACCGGCGCGGGCGCCTCAAGCCCGGCAAGACGTGCCGCCGCTGCCGGGGCGAGCGCAAGCGCATACGCGTCGGCCGCCACCTGTTCAACGTCGCCCGCCGCATCCACCGCGACGGCACCCGCTGACCGTCCCGGCACCTCCCCGCCCGGCGCGCCGGCCCTGTGCCCGCGCCCGGCGGGCCCCACCCCAGCACCTCACGCGACCCTCCCAAGGAGCGCCTTCATGGCCGTGACCGTGTCCCTGCTCTTCCTGTTCGGCCTCGTCCTGTTCTTCCTGCTCCGCTCCAAGACCCTCGGCTTCGGATCGGCCTTCATCGCCCTGATGTTCGGCTTCTACCTCGCCCGGACCGGAGCGTCCTCAACGGTCGATGAGCTGATGACCGCCGTCGTGAACTCCCTGAACAAGGTCATCCAGTAGACCTGATCGGAGACCCGCCATGAACTCCAGCACCGAGCCCACCGGCCGCATCACGCTCATGGCCGCAGGGGAACTGCGCGACGCACTCACCGCCCTCCGCAGCGGTGACACCGCCGGAGCCGCGTACGGGCTGATGAGCATCGACCCCGCATCCTGGCAGGCCATCGAACACCGTCTCGCCGCCCTCGGTGGCACGCTCCCCGAGCTGCTGGCCACCACCCGGGGCGGCGCGGCATGAGCGCCGGTCTGATCGCCGCCGCGTGCGTGTTCGGCCCCGGCATCCTCGCCGCCCCCGCCGTAGCCATCGGCTACGTGCGGGGCCGCCGCGAGATCGCCGCTGTCGATCTGGTGTTGGGCGAGACCCGCAGCGAGGCACCCGAGCCGCCGCCCGATGCCCGCGAACCCCTCCCCGTATCGGACCCCGAGCCGGTCGCCGGCCTCGCGACCGTCCTGACCTTCCCCGCCCACCGCGCCGCCTGACCCTCCCTCGTTCCGCCCGTGAACAGGAGAACTCGCCCGTGACAAAACCCGTACCCAAGACCGACCCCGAGCCCGTCAAGGCGTTCAGTTTCGGGGGTGGCTGGCAGTCCATGGCCGCCCTGGTACTGGCCGCCCAAGGAACCCTGGACTATTCGACGTTCATCTTCGCCAACGTCGGTGACGACTCCGAGAAGCCCGCCACCCTCGCCTACGTCCGTGATCACGCCCGCCCGTTCGCCGCCGCCCACGGCATCGACCTGACCACCGTGGGACGCATCCGCCGCGACGGCACCCCCGAAACCCTCTACGGCCGCATCACCCGCGAAGGCTCCCGCTCGCTACCCATACCGGTGCGGATGTCGAACGGGGCACCCGGCACCCGGGCCTGTACCGGGGACTTCAAAATCAAGGTCATCGGCAAAGAACTCAAACGCCGGGGAGCAAGCCGCACCAACCCCGCCACGGTGGGGATCGGGATCAGCGTCGATGAGATCAGCCGCGCCAACAACCGCCGCTGCGAACCCCACGAGCGGATCGAATACCCGCTGTTGGAGCTCGGCATCCGCCGCACCGACTGCGCCCGCATCATCCGTTCGGCGGGCCTGCCGGTCCCGCCGAAATCCGCGTGCTGGTTCTGCCCCTTCGCCCGCCCGGAGAACTGGCACGACATGCGCCGCGACGAACCCGCGCTGTTCGTCAAAGCCTGCGACCTCGAAGCGCTGCTGAACCGGCGCCGCGACACGCTCGGCAAAGACCACGTCTGGCTGACCCGGTTCCTGCGCCCCCTGGCGCTGGCCATCCCGGACGGCGTGGACACCCTGCCCTTCGACGACACCGACCCCGGATGCGACTCCGGATGGTGCATGACCTGACCAACCCCAACGAGCCCAGACGACCCCTCGAACGCTCTCCAGAGCCGGAAGTCCCCGGCGCTGAGATCAAAAAGGAGAAGCCCGTGATGGACATCGACCCCGCCGAGATCGTGGCCGTAGAGCTGGACTGCGCGGGATGGCCCGCGCCCTACGTCCGCAGCGTTACCCGTCGCCAGCTCGGAGAGCTGCTGTTGCAGCTCGACGACATGGCCGACGACACCGAGGCCGCGCAGCCGACCTGCCCGTAGACGTGCCCGAGGCGGTCGCCTCTCACCACAAGACCGCGACCGCCTCGGCTTCTCCGTCCCTTCGACAGAAACAGGAGAACCCCCAGCATGACCCATCACCCGCCCAATCCGCTCCTGATGGCAGCACTTCAGGCCGCTGAACAGGGCTGGCCCGTCTTCCCCCTGCGCGTCGGCGACAAGCCCCCGGCCCTGCACGGAGAAACGTCCTGCCCCGGTACCGGGCCCTGTGCGGCCGGACACCGCAAGTGGGAACAGCAGGCCACCACCGACCCCGACCGGCTTCGGGCCGCGTGGGCGGTGCGCCCGTTCAACATCGGGATCGCGACCGGACCGGCCGGGCTGGTCGTCGTCGATCTGGACATGCCCAAGCCGAAAGACCCGAAGGGCACGCCTTCCGGCGCGGCGACCTTTGCAGCGCTCTGCGAGCGCGCCGGGCAGACCGTGCCCGCCACCTACCGGGTGCGGACTGCGAGCGGTGGCCAGCACCTGTACTTCACCGCTGCGGACGGGGTGCGGCTGCACAACACCCGCGACCACCTCGGCAAAAAGATCGATACCCGGGCGTGGGGTGGCTACGTCGTCGCCGCGGGAAGCGCCACCCGGGTCGGTGCGTACACCGTCCTGGATGACCTGCCGGTAGCACCGCTGCCCGCGTGGCTGAAGGACGCGCTCACCCACGCACCGCCCACCCGGCACGCCCCCACCGCCCTAGTAGCGCGCGACGCGTCCTCCTACGCCGCTGTGGGCCTACGCAACGAGGAAGCCTCCGTGCGGGGCGCCGTTGAGGGCGAACGCAACGACAAGCTGACCCGCGCCGCCCGTGCGATGGGTCGGTTCGTCGCCTCCGGTGATCTCGACCGTGCGGAAGTGGAGCAAGCTCTTAATTGCGCCGGATTGGCGGCCGGGCTCTCGGAGCGCGAGTGCAGGGCCACGATCACGCACGCCCTGAACTGGTCTATCGCCCGCAACCTGGGCAGGCTCGCATGACGGCCACCGGCGCGGAATCCGAAGCAATTAAGAGCAAACAACTGAGCCTCACCGGCGCCGCGGACGCACCCCCCGTCCAGCCGTCTGCCGGGCGGGCGGTCGTTGCCCGAAAGTCGTCGGCCGCAGGCCGTCCTTCTGTGCCTGTCGGTCCTGACCCGCGCACCCCCGCCGCCGGTCCCGCGTGGGTGGTGGCGTGGCTCCGCATCGTGGCGCCGGAATACTACACGGAGCGGGTCTCCGCGCACGCGTGGTGTGCCTGTGGCTTCGAGCGCCGCGCCGGTGACCGGCGCGGCGTCCTGCGCGTGGTGGAACAGCACCTCGCCCACCGCGCCTCCTGCCCTCTCCGCAACCCTGCCGAAGGGAGGCAGGCCGCATGAACGCTCAGCCTGTGGAAGACGCCGACCTGTGGGCCGCGTTCCCCGCCGTGGACGCACCCGACACCGTGCCGGCCGATGCGCCGTGGGAGGACCCGCTACCGCTCAAACGGCGCCGTCAGCTCCCCGACTTCCCCGTCACGGCGTTCCCCGGTTGGCTGCGGGACTTCACCGCCGCCGTTGCCGAGGAAACACAGACCCCCGTGGACCTGGCCGGGTGCGTCGCCCTGGCAGTGCTGGCCACCGCCGCGGGCGGCCGGTCCGTGGTCCATGTCCGTGGACGCTGGCGCGAACCCACGAACCTGTTCACCGTGTGCGCGCTGCCCCCGGGCAACCGCAAGTCGGCGGTGTTTGCCGCGATGAGCGACCCGCTGTACGAAGCGGAAAAGGAGCTCAAAGCACAGGCCATGCCCGCGATCATCGAAGCGACCCTGACCGCGAAACTCGCCGAGGACGCCGCAGACAAAGCCACCCGCAAAGCCGCCGCAGCATCCGGCACAGGGCGGGACCAACTCATCGCCGAAGCGGTCGGCATGGCCCAAGCCGCCGAATCCCTCACCATCCCGCCCGAACCGCAGTTGCTCGCCGACGACGCCACGGCGGAGACCATCACGTCGTTGATGGCTGATCAAGGCGGGCGCATCTCGTTGATGTCCGCGGAAGGCGAGATCTTCGACATCATCGCCGGGCGCTACTCCGGTGCACCCAATATGGGCCCGTTCCTTGCCGGGCATGCGGGGGACCGGTTGCGGGTCAACCGGCAGACCCGTAAGGAGTACATCGACCATCCCGCGCTGACCATGGGCCTGTCGGTGCAACCGGCCGTCCTGGACGGCATGGCCAAGATCAAAGGGGCCAAGGGCCGCGGACTACTCGGCAGATTCCTGTACTCCCTGCCGGAATCCCTCCTCGGTCAGCGCAAGACCCTGCCCGAACCGGTGACCGAAGCGGTTGCGGACGCGTACGAACGCAACGTCGTCACGCTCACGCTGTCCCTGGCGGGCTGGACCGACCCCGCCCTACTTCAGCTCACCCCGGACGCCGACACCGTCCTACAGGGCTTCCAGGAGCGCTTGGAACCCAAACTCGCCGCCCGCGGCGGGTCGCTCGGACACATCTCCGACTGGGCATCCAAACTCCCCGGCGCCGCCGTCCGCATCGCCGGGCTTCTGCACCTGGCCGAACACCTGGACCGCGGCCACAACCAACCCGTCACCGCCGACACCATGAACGCCGCCATCACACTGGCCGACTACTTCGCCGGCCACGCCCTGGCGGTATTCGACCGCATGGGCGCCAACGAAGCCGCCGACCGCGCCCGCACCGTCCTGGACGTGCTGCGCGCCAACCACTGGCCCGAAGTCAGCAAACGCGACCTGTTCGCCAAGGTCAGCCGCGCCGAGTTCCCCGCCGTCACCGACCTGGACGCGGCCCTGAACGTCCTGGAAGACCACGGCTACGTACGCGCCCAAGCCACCCCACGCACCACCGGCCGCGGCCGACCGCCCTCCCCCCGCTACACCGTCCACCCCTACCTGACCGACCCCGAAGCCTGACCCGCCGCCGCAGAAACCGCAGAATACGCAGAAATACCCCGCACCCCCGCTGACCTGCACACACGCGCCAACACGCGCCACAGCGGGCGCCGCCGCAGAAACCCCGGAAACGCCCGCAGAAATACCCGGACCCACCGCGCCGCCGCCGGGGCAGCCACCCGGCACGGCACCCACCCGGTTATTTCTGCGGGACTTCCGCGGGTTTCTGCGGCTCACCGCCCGCCCGCCGACGAGACACCATCGCCGCAGGTCAGCACCCCTACCGCGTATTTCTGCGGATTCTGCGGTTTCTGCGGCACCACCCCCGCCCGGACAGCAAGGAGTGCCACCGTGGCGACCACCTGCCCGAACCTCAAGCTCCCCGAAGTCCTGACCGAGATCGGCATCTCCCGTGCCGCGTTCTACCGGATGCGCGCACGGGGCAAGGCGCCCAAAACCATGAGCTGCCGAACGGACAGATTCGCGTCCGCCGCCGCGACCTCGACGCATGGCTGAGCGCCTGCGAAGAGATCTGCCACTGATCCATCAACACGGAAGGGCCCGACGCCGAGCGTCGGGCCCTTTGCTTTGGGAGCCCCATGAGCCTGAGTTACGAAGTGGAAGTGTGGTCGATTCGTCAGCGGGCGGGCCGCCGCAAGCCGTACGAGCTGCGCTGGAGAGTGGAGAAGCGCGAGCACTCGCAGAGCTATCGACTGAAGACCCAAGCCGAGGGACGGCAGTCCCAATTGCTCGAAGCGCTTCGGCGTCGCGAGCAATTCGACCTAGAGACCGGACTCCCCGAGTCAGAGCTGCGCGCGCTGAATTCACCTACCTGGTATGCGCATGCTTGCGCATACGCCCTGATGAAATGGCCCAATGCTTCGGCCAAACACCGCGCGAGCATCGCAGAGACCTTGGCCACGCTCACGCCCGTACTCGTCCGGGACACCAAAGGCGCACCCCACCGTGACGTTCTCCGAATCGCTTTGTACGCGTGGGCGTTCCGCTTCATCCGCGACGGATCCGATGCCGTCCTCAAGCCCAGATCCACCATGGAGCCGCCTCCGGACGATGTGGCCGCCGCGCTGGTATGGATCGCTGAGCATTCCATGCAGGTCAGCGAACTGGGCAGGTCAACCACCGTACGGGCCGCGCTGGACGCACTGGCCCGGAAGAAGGATGGAACGACGGCCGCTCTCAACACCACGCGCCGGAAGTACACGGTCTTCAGCAATGCTCTCCGGTACGCCGTGGAATGTGACCTACTGCCAGTCAATCCCCTCACACGGATCGACTGGGAACCGCCGGAGACCGATGATGAAGTTGACTTCCGCTACGTCCCCGGCGCCGCATTGGCCCGCATGCTCATCAATGCTGTTGGTGAGCAACGTGAACGGGGCGAGCATCTGAAAGCGTTCTTCGGGTGCCTGTACTACGCGGCTATGCGCCCTTCCGAGGCTGCGGCACTCGGGCGTGAAGCGTGTGCTCTTCCGGACGCGGCGGATGCCGAGGCGTGGGGGGAATTGATCCTAGGCGAAAGCCGCCCGGAAGTGGGTTCCGGATGGACCGACGACGGGCTGTCATACGAAAAACGCGGCCTGAAGCACCGCGCTCGCAAGGCCACTCGCTCGGTACCGATTCCGCCAGAATTGGTTCGCCTGCTGCGGGAGCACCTGAAGAAATACGGCACTGCGGCGGACGGACGGCTCTTCCGAGCCGTCGAAGGTGGACGCGTTCGCTCGACCGAGTACACGGATCTGTGGCGGGTCGCCAGGGAGATGGTGCTTACCCCGCATGAGTTCGCGAGTCCCCTCGCTGAAGTCCCCTACTCAGCACGGCAGGCCGGCGTCTCGCTCTGGATCGAAGCGGGCGTGGATCCGGTGGAAGTGGCCCGTCGCGCCGGCCACAGCGTCACCGTGCTGTTCCGCTTCTACGCGAAGGTCATCAAGGGCCGCCAGGAGCACGACAACGCTCGCATCTCGCGCTCACTCCAAGAGGCCAGAGAACCCATGGAACACGGAGAGTAGCCGGTCAATCTGGCCCGCGTATGGCCCGTACGCACTGGTCAGAGGTGGGATACGGGCGGAACGAGGTGAGACAGCCTCAGCACAGATGGGGTGCCTCTAAGAGAGAGGCACCCCTTCTGACCTGCATCCTTCTGACCTGCTGCGGAGGATGTGAGATTTGAACTCACGGTGACATCGCTGCCACGACGGTTTTCAAGACCGTTCCCTTAGGCCGCTCGGGCAATCCTCCCGCGCCCCGCCCACCTGCGGTGGAGCGGCTACAGCCTAGCGTCTGACGCGCTCCGGGAGGGCCGGTGGCCGGCACCTGGCCCGCTCGCTCCCCGAAAGGGCGGTCGGAGCACCCGCCGACGGGCCCGTCCGGTGAATCTCCACCCGTGGTTCCACCCATGGGTCCAGGTGCGAAAAGCCGTGCGGCAGCAGGCTTGGGGCATGACAACAACCGAGTGGATCACCGACATCGCCCTCGTCCTCGTCGTCTTCCGGCAGCTGCGGGAAGGCCGCCTGGACCTCCGGTCCTTCCTGATTCCGCTGGGGATCGTGAGCTTCGTGGCCTACACGTACCTCGACTCGATCCCCACCGCGGGCAACGACCTGGTGCTGATCGGCGCCCTCGTGGGCGCGGGCGCCGTCCTCGGCATCGCCGGCGGGGTCTACACCCGGATCCGTTCTGTGGGCGGGCACCTCCTGATCAAGGCCGGTCTGGTCTCGGCGGCCCTGTGGGTGCTCGGCATGGGAGCCCGGATGGGCTTCCAGCTGTGGGTCAGTCACGGCGGATCCGACGACGTGGCCCGGTTCAGCATCACCCACCACATCACCAGCGACCAGGCCTGGGTCGCGGCGTTCGTCCTGATGGCACTCACCGAGGTGGTCACCCGCCTCGCCACGATCTTCATACGGAGCCGGATCACGGCCCACCTGAAGCCGGCCCGGACCATGAACCGCGGCAGGTCCACCCTCGAACGCGCCGCCTGACCGTGGGCTATCGTCACGCCGTGCCCATACCCGACAACGCCCCCGGCCCCGGGCCGGCGCCCCACCAGGCACCGGCCCGCCGGCCGTTTCCCGCGCGGGACCCCTGGGGGCTCTGGCTGGTGGCCGTCGGGGTCATCGTCGCCGGAGTCGTGACGATCCGGCCCATGGGTTTCAGCGGGCGCGGCCTGGCGGTCGCCGTCCTCTTCGTGATCAACTGCGCGGTGCTGCTGGCCCGGACGCTGCCCGAGACCGACGTGCCGCCGCGCTTCGCCCTGTACTGGCTGACGTCCGGCATCGTCGCGGCGGCCGCGCTGATCGGCGTCAGCAGCAGCGGATCGGGTTACCTCTTCGCCTTCTTCCTCGCCGGTCACATCGGCTACCGCCTCGAGGCCCGGCCAGCCCTCGTTCTCGCGCTGCTGTGCAGCCTGTTGTGCGCCGGCGCCCTCTACTTCCGCCTCGGTCCGGGCTACCACGTCCTGCCCTGGACCGTCGGCCTGGCCACCGGCATCCCGGTCCTGCCCGGTATCGTCCGCCGCGGCCGGCAGCGGGCGCTCCAGGCGGTGCTCGAGGCGGCGGAGTCCGCCGAGCGTGCTGCCCGGGCCGAGGCCAGGACCGCCGTGCTGACCGAGCGCAGCCGCATCGCCCGCGACGTGCACGACGTCCTGGCGCACTCGCTGGCCGGGATCAACATGCAGCTGGAGCTGGCCGACGCGCTGCTCGACACCGGTGACCTGGCGAAGGTCCGGGCGGCCAACGACAAGGCGCACAGCCTCGTCAAGGAGAGCCTGAAACAGGCGCAGTGGACCGTGCACGCCCTGCGCGAGGACGCGTTGCCGCTGCTGGAGAGCCTGACCGCGATGCTCGCATCGTCCGGGCACCACGACGCCCTCACCGTCACCGGGACCGAGCGGGAGGTGCCGGCCCAGGTGGGCCAGAACCTGCTGCGAATCGCCCAGGAGTCGCTGACCAACGCGGCCCGGCACGCGCCCGGCGGGGAGGTCGCGGTGGAGCTGGCGTTCGCTGTCTCGTCGACGGAGCTGCGGATCCGGAACCGGCCCGCCACCCGTACGGCGCCCGTGAGCGCCGGCAGCGGCATGGGACTGATCGGAATGCGCGAACGCGTCGCCCTGTTGGGTGGCACCATCGCCGCGGGGCCGGTCACCGAGGGACCGGACCAGGGCGGCTGGCAGGTGGAGGCAGTGATCCCGTATGAGTGAACGGACCGAGCAACACCAGCCGTTGAGGGTGGTCGTCGCCGACGACCAGGCCGCCGTCCGGGAACCGCTGGCCGCGGTCCTCGCGCTGGCCGAGGACATCGACGTCGTCGCTGCTGCGGCGGACGGCACCGAGGTGCTGACCGCGGTCGCCGCCGGGCCGGTCGACGTGGTGCTGATGGATCTGCGCATGCCGCGCATGGACGGCATCGAGACGACCCGCCGGCTGACCGAGGACCACCCCGAGGTGGCCGTCGTCGTGCTGACCACCTTCGCCGACGACGACTCGATCCTGGCCGCGCTGAGCGCCGGAGCCCGCGGTTATCTGACCAAGAACGCCGGTCGCCAGGACATCGTCCGGGCCATCCGGGCGGCGGCCGCCGGCCAGTCCGTGCTCGACCGCGAGGTCCAGGACCGGCTCCTCGCCTCCGTTCGCACCCAGCCGCCCGCGCCGGAGCAGCCGCTGCCGGCGGACCTCACCCGCCGCGAGCGCGAGGTGCTCACCCTCATCGGCCAGGGCCTGCCGAACCGGGCCATCGCCGAGAATCTGTTCATCAGCGAGGCCACCGTCAAGACCCACATCAACAACCTGTTCGCCAAGGCGGGCATCCGCGACCGGGCCGACGCCGTGCGCCGCGCCATCGCGGCGGGACTCGCCTGAGCGCACGGGAAACGACAGGAGGTGAGGTGCCGGGTCGCCCGGCACCTCACCTCCTGTCGTTCCTGACCGCCAGGGTCAGTTCTTCTCGTCCCCGTCGCGCTTGCCGAGGGTGAGGGTGGCGGTGGAGGTCTTGCCGCCGCGGGTGTAGGTGATGGTGACCTTGTCGCCGGGCTGGCGCTGCCAGATGGCGCCGATCAGGGTCTGGCCGCTGTCGATGACGGTGTCGTCGAACTTGGTGATGATGTCGCCGGCCTTCAGGCCCGCCTTGTCACCGGGGCCGCCGGGGACGATCGCCGGGTTGCCGCTGTTGCCGTTCTCGGTGACCTTGGCGCCCTCGCCGCGGTACTGGGTGTCGAGGGAGACGCCGATCACCGGGTAGACGGGCTGGCCGGTCGCGATGAGGTTGGTGGCGACGCGCTTGGCCTGGTTGATCGGGATGGCGAAGCCGAGGCCGACGCTGCCGGCCTGCGTCTGGCCGTCGCCGCTGCCACCGGCGGACTGGATGGCCGAGTTGATGCCTATCACCGCGCCGTTGGCGTTCAGCAGCGGGCCGCCGGAGTTGCCGGGGTTGATCGAGGCGTCGGTCTGGATGGCGCTCATGTACGAGGCGCTGGCGCCCTGGCCGTCGCTGGACGCGACCGGACGGTGCATGGCGCTGACGATGCCGGTGGTGACGGTGCCGGAGAGGCCGAAGGGGGCACCGATGGCGATGGTGGCGTCGCCGACCTTGGTGCTGTCGGAGTCGCCGAGCGGGATCGGGTCGAGCTTGGCGTCGCCGGCGTTCTTCAGCTTGATGACGGCGACGTCGTAGCCCTGGGCGCGGCCCACGACCTCGGCGTCGTACTTCTTGCCGTTGGAGAACGTCGCGGTCAGCTTGCCGCCGTCGGCGGCCGGGGCCACCACGTGGTTGTTGGTGAGGATGTGACCCTGCTTGTCGAAGACGAAGCCGGTGCCGGTGCCGCTCTCGCTGCCGCCCGACGCCTCGATCGTCACGACGCTCGGCAGCGCCTTCGCGGCGATGCCGGCCACGGAGTTCGGCGCGCGGTCCAGGACCTTCGGGTCCGAGGACGAGCTGACGGTGGTGGAGTTGGAGTTGTCCTCGTGCCGCGCGGCCCAGTAGCCGACGCCACCGCCGACACCACCGGCGACCAGCGCGGCCACCAGCACGGCGGCGACCATCGAACCCATGCCGCGCGGCTTGCGCTCACCGGGCGGCGGTACGGGGACGTGAGTGCCCCACACCGGGCCGCCGGGACCGCCCGGCTGGCCGGGCTGCGGGACGGCACCGGCGTACTGCGGGAACTGCGCCGTCTGCGGGGCGCCCGGGTACGGCTGCTGGGCGTGCGCCTGCGACGGGTCGGGCTGCGACTGGCCGGGCGCCGCGGTCAGCACGGCGGCGGGCGTGGCGTACGGGTCCGCGGCGGGCGTGGCGTACGGGTCCGCGGCGGGCGTGGCGTACGGGTCCGCGGCGGGCTCGGTGTAGGACGCGGCGGCCTCGGTGTAGGACGCGGCGACCTCGCGGTACGACGCGGGCGCGGCGGTCTCCCCGTAGGACGGGACGGGCTCGCGGTACGACGTGTCGGGCTCGCTGTACGCCGCGGGCGGCGTGGGATCCCCGTGCGACACGGAGGCCGGCACCGGTGCGGGCAGGTCGTCGGCCACCGGCGCGGGGACCTCGGCCGGGGCCGGCGGCACCACCGGCAGGACGGCGGTCGGCGGCTCGGCCGGAGGCGCGGGCGGGGCGGCGGGAGCGGCGGGTTCGGCCGGGAGGGCCGCCTTCGAGAGCTCGCCGCGCTCCGGCGCGACCGACTCCGCGCCGGACTCGGGCGCAGCCGGGACCTGGCCGGCCTCGTTCTCGGTGCTCACAGCGGTTCTCCTATGGTCAGAGCGCGGGTGTCGGACTGGACACAGCATTTCCCACTGGGTGTCGGACCGCCGTAAGCGGTAGCTGTGTATGGCCCGCGTATGGAGTCGGGGATTATGGCCCGCGTAGGGAGCCGGGGTGTGGCGGTGCCCAGGCGCGGGCGGTCTGCTTTCCACCGCGACGCGCAGCGATGGCACCATAGCCCGGTGACTTCTGCGCATGCGGTCCGGGATGCGTTCCCGGACGGGAACCCGATCCAGGTCGTCGCCCACCGAGGGGCGTCCGAGGACGTACCCGAACATACGCTCGCGGCCTACCGCAGGGCCATCGAGGACGGTGCCGACGCCCTGGAATGCGACATCCGGCTGACGGCAGACGGCGAACTGGTCTGTGTCCACGACTGGCGCGTGAACCGTACGTCCAACGGCCGCGGCGCCGTCTCGTCGATGGAGCTGGCCGACCTCGCCACGCTCGACTTCGGTTCGTGGAAGGGGCAGCACACCGACGGTGAGGCCCCGGACACCACCGACGACGAGCGCAGCAGCGTGCTGACCCTGGAGCGGCTGCTGGAACTGGTGGCGGACACCGAACGGCGGGTCGAGCTGGCGATCGAGACCAAGCACCCCACCCGCTGGGCCGGCCAGGTCGAGGAGCGGCTGCTGGAACTGCTGCGCCGCTTCGGCCTCGACGCGCCGCCGCCGGGGGAGCGCTCCGCGGTGCGCGTCATGAGCTTCTCGTCCCGTTCGCTGCGCCGCGTGCACACGGCGGCGCCGACGCTGCCGACCGTCTATCTGATGCAGTACGTCTCGCCGCGGCACCGCGACGGCAGGCTGCCCGCCGGGGTGCGCATCGCCGGTCCGAGCATGCGGATCCTGCGGGCGAATCCGGGGTACGTCGCACGGCTGCACCGGGCCGGGCACCGGGTCCATGTGTGGACGGTGAACGAGCCGGCGGACGTCGACCTGTGTGTGCGGCTCGGGGTCGATGCGATCATCACCAATCGGCCGAAGCAGGTGCTGTCCCAATTGGGGCGGTAAATAACGGTATTACGGGGAGTGCACCGGCGCGTTCGGACCGTGTTCGACCGATGTGAGTGCCCCAATAGATCGCAGTTGGCTTGTTTCCGGTCCAGTCCAAGGGGGCATTCATCCCGTGGCGTGGGGTGAAGGAGGTCTCGGGGGTGGCGTTGGTGGTGGCCCAAGAGGTGCCGACGTCCTCGACCATGGCCCTGTCGCATGGTCCGATGGGCGTGGCGGAGGCACGGCGCAGGCTCCGTAGTGAGCTGTGTGCGCACGAGGTGCCGGAGCCGGTGGTGGACGACGCGGTGCTGATCCTGTCGGAGTTGCTGAGCAACTCCTACCGGCACGCGCGTCCCCTCTGCGACGGCCCGGACGAACGACCCGGCGAGGCGGACGACGCGGCCGACCCCTGCGGCATCCGCGCCGCGTGGCGGATCGGTGACGACGGCCTGCTCAGCGTGGAAGTGACCGACGGCGGGGGCCCGACCCGCCCGCTGCCGGCCAGCCCGTCGCTCACCGCACGGGGCGGCCGCGGACTGGGCATCGTCAGCAACCTGTCGCTGCGCTGGGGGGTGCGGGACGGGCCCGGCGAGGTCACCGTATGGGCCCTGCTGCCGGTCAGAAGCCGCCACGCGCGGCGCGACGACCTGGCGCCGCGGTTGGACATCCCGATCGATTTCGCGGACCCGTTCGACGATCTTCCGTAGCGGTCCCGGGGCGGAGCCCGTCCCGGACAAGGCCGCGAGGCAGCGTTCTGACGGCGATTGTTCGCCGCTCTTTCCCGGATCCGTCGAAGGTTTCCCCCGCGCGTTTCCGGCTGGGGGCCCGGCGAGCGCTAGGCTCACGGCCGAAACGTAGCCGTACCGGGAGAGATCGAGCCATGGCCAAGAAGCGCCCGACGAAGACGAATGCCCCGCAGATCGTCGACGGGGAGATCCCAGTAGTCGGCGCGCGGGAGCCGTGCCCCTGCAACTCCGGCCGCCGGTACAAGGCGTGCCACGGCCGCGAGGCCTCGCACGCGGTGACCGAGCTGGTCCTGCGGCCCTTCGAGGGGCTGCCCGGCGAATGCGACTGGGTGGCGCTCCGCGAGCTGGTGCCGGCCGCCACCGTCGAGCTGACGCTCAAGGGCGGGCTGCCCGCCGACGTGCCGTCGCTGACGCTGGCGACCGTGCTGCCGATGGCGTGGCCGGGGCTGCGCCGCGACAGCGGCAAGGTCCTGCTGGGCCTGCAGAACGACACGGCCTCCGGCGACCTCAGCCGCGGTCTCGCCGACATCCTGCAGCGCGCGCTGACCGCCGAGCCGGGCTCGCCCGTCGAGGGCGCGCGCACCGACGGCGACGGCCCGCGCATGCAGGACCTGCTGGACCTGGACGCGCCGTTCGAGCCGGTGGTGCACACCGGCTTCGAGTTCTGGCTGGAGAACGCCGGTGACGCCTCCGGCGACATCGCGGCCTCGCTGGAACGCGCCAACGCCGCGGCGATCCCGACCGTCCGGCTGTCCGGTGTGGACGCCGCGTACTGGTGCGAGACGCCGGACAAGAACCACCTGCGCTGGGTGATGTCGCACCCGGAGGAGCAGCTCCTCGACGCCATGGCGCGGCTGCACGCCGCCGGGGCGTCCTCGCTCGGCGACAACACCCGCCTGGTCGGCTCGTTCCGTGCGCACGGGCTGGTCGTGCCGGTGTGGGACCTGCCGGTGGGCATGGGCGCGGACGAGGTCGAGAAGCCGGCCGCCGCGTTCGGCGAGCGGCTCCTGGAGGCGCTCGGTGCGACCGCGCCGCTGACCGGGGACGAGCGCCGCGCCCGCAGCGGCTTCATGAACCGGCAGATCACGCTCAGCTGAGCCGGGCGGAACGGAGGCGGCCCGCACTGCGGCGGGCCGCCGCGGAACGAGTGACTCCGGTCACAACTCCGCCTGCCCACCGGCAATTACGGCTTCCGGCTCCTTCTCGCGAATTTGCGTACGGAAGAATTCTTGTTACCGTTTAAACAGCCCGGTCGCTGGTGCATCCCCCGTCGCCAGCGACCGGGTTTTGCCATGCCCGGATCCGCCCCTCACCAGGCGATGTCCGGAAGTTGATCTACATTGGCTGATTTTCTGTTCAGCTATTGCTACCGATTGCTACCAGCTCGTAGCAGCATTCGCTCACTTCCCGCCGAAGCGAACTCCGCAACAGCGCTGTAGATCTCCGCCGTGCCGTCATCCGGCGAAACCGCTTTCACCGTCCGCTCGCGCGGCGTCTCGCACGAACCGGGACCGTTCCCCGCCCCGACGGGGCACTCCACCCGTACCGTCCGGCCGTCGGGGCGCATCAGGGTCAGCACTCCGCCGAGCGGGCCGCCGGTCCCGTTCCGGTAGTACGTACGGGCCCAGGTGTCGCCGCCCACGGCGATGGTGCAGGTCTGCGCCTGGACGCCCTCGGGCGAGGTGAGTTGGGGCCCGCAGGCCGCGACCGGCCGCAGCGCGGCGGAGCCGGCGCCCGGGCCCGCGGCCGAGCCCCCGGACGGCCCTGGAGCGTTCCCTGCGGCCGAAGAACCGCCGGAGGCCGGCCCGAGCCCCGGGAGCAGGCCGTCGACGGTCCCCGCGCCGGTACCGTCCGCCACCCCTGGCACGGACTGCGGCCTGTCGCTCCGTGCGGCGCGGGCCGGCGGACCCGCGGGGCCGGAGGGACCCGCCGTGGCGGCGGCCAACGGCAGCACCACCGCCAGCGCGATCACACTGGTGAGGGCGATCATGCGCAGATTCGGAGCGCGCTCCATCGGGTTCCACCTGTCAAGGATTGCGGCTGGTGCGGTGCGCCGAACATATCGGGCCCATCACGCAGAAAAGAGGGCCATTGCCCCGTATACCGGGCAACGGCCCCCTGCTGCTACCCGAACGAGTGACGCCGCCGAGAGCCCGCCGGACCGGGCCGACGAGCGCCTCTCCCCGGCCCCCTCACCACGTGGAGGCGCGTCCCGTCAGTACGTGAGGTGCGTTCAGTACGTGAGGTGCGTTCCGTCCGGTGCCGTCCGGCCCGCGCGGACGAGGGTGTCCACGATGAGCGCCACGCTCGGCAGCCACGGTGACGTGGCGCCGTCGTCGACCACCGGCGGCCGGATCCACCGCAGTTGTCCCGCGCTGCTGCTCGACGGCGGCAGCGCCACGTAGCCGCCCTCCCCGTGATAGCGCAATGAGCTGGGCACCCATTCGTGGGAATCGAGCAACTCGCCCAACTCCTCCAGGGAGTACGGGGCGACGAGCAGAACGAAGCGCGTCGGGGTGGCCACCACCGGGCCGAGCCGGACGCCCAGCCGGTCGAGGGTGTCCAGGGCCCGCGCACCGGCCACGGCCGGCAGGCTGACCGCCGAGACGCGGTCGCCCGTCGCGAGCACCACGGGCGCGTCGGGGCGGGCCGTCCACCACCAGCGCACCATGCGCGGGTCGCGGGTGGCCGCCATGAGTCCGGGATCGTGCGGGTGCACGCCGGGGACGGGGCAGTCCGGGCGTGGGCAGGCGCATGGCTGCGCCCCCGCCGCCCGCCAGGAACCGCGGCGGTCGTGCCCGACACCGGGCACCACCGGCCATTTCCACTGTTCCGTGTAGGTGAGAACCGCGCTGAGCAGCGCGGACTGGCCTCTCCACCGGAACGAGAGCTTGCGTCGCCTTCCGAGGATCTCGCGCATAGCGCAAAGTTCCTTTCCGTTAACGCTCAGAGGATCTGCCCATGACACAACGTAATCTCGAGCACACCGCTTACAAGGCAGCGCATCACGCTGCTAGCCGAGCGTGGAACGTGGCGAGGGGTGGCGCACGCATGGCGCTTGCTGTTCTGTCTGCTCTGTATGCCGCGCTGTGCGGTTCCGCTGGGGGTGGGAACACCCCGCCACTCGGGGTAGGCCGGCCGTCATCTACTAGTAGGACGCTGGAGCCAGACACCGGGTTCCTACCCACCACCGTGAATATGACGCGCTGTTGGACGGCATCAGTCGACCGTCAATTGTCTTCGGGTGTGGTCATTTTCGGCCAAGCTTTCGGAGTACGACACCACTCCTTCTACCAGCACAATCCTGGACATGCCCACGATCAGGCGTGTACAAGTGGAAACCTGGTAGCGGCGCAGCACGATATGGGGGTTTGCGATGCTATTGACGCAATTGACCTGCTTCATCAAGCCCCGCACGCGAGTCGGCAAAAATCCTGAATCGCCGACAAATAGCACTGTTCGTCGCGCAGGCCGTGATCTCACGGGAAGCCGTCGGCCATGAGCACCACCCGGGTGCCAAAAGTGGCCGGAACCAAGCCACCCATTCCCGCCGCGCCACACACTTCCGCCCCTGCGGCCGAATGCCGCCCCGTGGATCGGCTCGCCGCCGTCCAGGACCGGCTGGCCTGTTGGATCTCCGATCTCACCACACTCCATGAGCTCACCGAACGCCTCGCGCGCACCACCGGCCTCGACGAAGCGCTGCGGGAAGTGCTGCGGGCCGGCGCCGCGTTGGTCGGTGCGCGCCGCGGTCTGCTCGTGCTGGAACCCGCCGACCGGCTGGGTCCCGACACCACCGTCGGCCTCGGCCTCGGCCACGCCGACCTGGGCACCATCGAGACCGTGCCGCACGGCGCCGCCTCCTACGGGATCCTGCTCGACGGCACCGACGAGAGCACCGACAGCACCGGTAGCACCGCCGGCGCGGGCATCCCCAGCGGCCCCACCGGCACCGGGGACGGCCCGGACGGGACCGCGCCCGCGGACACCTCGGCGCCCACGACAACGCCCGTGACGACACCCACGACCGCCGCCGCGAACGCGTCCGGCGCCACGGAGAGCGACCGTCCCGCGGGCCGCGACGAGATCATCCACCCCGATCTGCCCCACGAGCCCGGCCTCGACCCGCGGCACCGCGAGGTCGCCGCGCACCTCGGCTTCGACGCCAGCTACGCGCTGCGGCTCACCACCGAGCGGACCGGCCACCTCGGCGCGGCTGTCTGGCTGTACGACGAACCCGCCGCGCCGGTCGAACGCCAGCGCCATCTCGTCGGTCTCTACGGCCGGTACGCCGCCGAACACATCGCCCGCCAGCTGGAACTGAGCCGCGCCCGCGGCACCCTCGCCACCCTCGCCGAGGAGCTGCTGCCCGCCCGGCTGCCGCGGGTCGCCGGCGTACGGATGGCCGTACGCCACGACACCGGGCCGCGGGGCGGCGGCGACTGGTACGACGCGCTGCCACTCCCCGAAGGCGCGCTCGGCCTCGCGGTCGGCGGCGTCACCGGCTCCGGTCCCAGCGCGGTCGCCGCGATGGGCCGGCTGCGGGCGTCGCTGCGGGCCTACGCCGTCATGGAGGGCGAGGACCCGGTCGCGGTCCTGTCCGACCTGGAGCTGCTGCTGCGGCTCACCGAGCCCGCCCGTTCGGCGACCGCGCTGTTCGCGTACGCGGAACCCGATCAGCACAAGCTCGTCCTGGCCGGCGCGGGACACTGCCCGCCGCTGATCATCGGCGACCACCGGATCGAGTACGTCGAGACCTCGCTGTCGGCCCCGCTGGGCATGCTGAGCTGCTGGGAGGCTCCCAGCGTCGAGGTCCGGCCGGAGCCCGGAGAAACGCTGCTGCTCTACACCGACGGCCTGCTGCACCGCACCGGCGAACCGATGGACCGCGCGCTCGCCCGGCTGCACGCCGCCGCCCAGAGCGCGCCGCGCGCCACCCGCGACGACCCGGACCTGCTCGCCGACCACGTGCTGCGCACCGTGCTGCCGGACGGGCTCGACACCCTCGACAGCGCGGAGGACGTCGTTCTGCTCGTCGTCCGCTTCGACTGAGCCCCCCATCCCCCCGAACCCGCTGGACCCCCCTGGACCCGCCAGAACCCGCCGGGTCCGCTTTGCCGCACTTCGTGACCTAAGCCCTCTGTAACCGGCCTTCCGTACGCACATACGATGGATCGGTCTATTGCGAGGAGGCAGGACGTGTCCGAAGAGGTCGAAGCGGCCGAAGAGCAGCCGATTAAGCAGCGTAAGAACGGTCTCTACCCCGAGGTCTCCGACGAGCTCGCCGAGCTGATGAAGTCCGAGTGGGCCGACACCGAACTGCACGACCTGCGGCCGATCGCCCAGGCGCCCCACGCCGCCCGCCGCCGGGCCGCGCTGTCCGCCCGTTTCCCGGGCGAGCGGCTGGTCATCCCGGCGGGCAACCTCAAGACGCGCTCCAACGACACGGAATACCCCTTCCGCGCGTCCAGTGAGTACGTCCACCTCACCGGTGACCAGACGCAGGACGCCGTCCTGGTCCTGGAGCCCGCCAAGGGCGGCCAGGGGCACGACGCGACCGCGTACCTGCTCCCCCGCTCCAGCCGCGAGAACGGCGAGTTCTGGCTCGACGGCCAGGGCGAGCTGTGGACCGGCCGCCGCAACAGCCTCGCCGAGGGCGCCCAGCTGCTCGGCCTGCCGTGCTCGGACGTCCGCGAGGTCGTCGCGAAGCTGGCCGTGGCGACCGGCCCCGTACGGGTGGTGCGCGGCTACGACGCGGGCGTCGAGGGCGCGCTGACCGACAAGGTCACCGCCGAGCGCGACGCCGAGCTGAAGGAGTTCCTCTCCGAGCTCCGGCTGGTCAAGGACGAGTGGGAGATCGGCGAGCTGCAGGCGGCGGTCGACTCCACCGCCCGCGGCTTCGAGGACGTCGTCAAGGTGCTGGACAAGGCCGAGGCGACCTCCGAGCGCTACATCGAGGGGACGTTCTTCCTCCGGGCCCGCGTCGAGGGCAACGACATCGGCTACGGCTCGATCTGCGCGGCAGGACCGCACGCCACCACCCTGCACTGGGTGCGCAACGACGGCCCGGTCCGCTCCGGCGAGCTGCTGCTCCTGGACGCCGGTGTGGAGACCCACAGCCTCTACACCGCCGATGTCACCCGGACCCTGCCGATCAACGGCCGGTTCAGCGACATCCAGCGCAAGATCTACGACGCGGTCTACGCGTCGCAGTCGGCGGGCATCGCGGCGGTCAAGCCCGGCGCCGCCTACCGCGACTTCCACGACGCCTCGCAGCGCGTGCTCGCCGAGAAGCTCGTCGAGTGGGGCCTCGTCGAGGGCCCGGTCGAGCGGGTCCTGGAGCTCGCCCTGCAGCGCCGCTGGACCCTGCACGGCACCGGCCACATGCTCGGCCTGGACGTCCACGACTGCGCGCACGCGCGGACCGAGACGTACGTGGACTGCGTGCTGGAGCCCGGCATGGTGCTGACCGTCGAGCCCGGTCTGTACTTCCAGGCGGACGACCTGTCGGTGCCGGCCGAATACCGCGGCATCGGCGTCCGCATCGAGGACGACATCCTCGTGACCGCCGACGGCAACCGGAACCTGTCGGAAGGGCTGCCGCGCCGCTCCGACGAGGTCGAGGCGTGGATGGCCGGCCTCAAGGGCTGACACGCAGAGCTCGGCATGCGTGACCTGTGTGAACCGCCTCGGGCGCCGCGATACGGCACCCGGGGCGGTTTACTGGCCGCCGTGACGACAACCGACCCCGCGCTGCGCGCCCTGGCCCATCCGGTACGGCTGCGCATGCTGTCGCTGATGTGGGCCGCCCCGCTCTCCGCGGCGGAGCTCTCCCGGGAGCTGGGCATCTCGCACGCGCTGGCCAGCCAGCATCTGCGCCGGCTGGACGCCGCAGGACTCGTCGAGCTCACCGAGGTCCGCTCCCACCGGGGCGGCAGGGAACGGCGCTACCGCACCGTGCACGGCACCCCGCTGTCCGACCGGCAGGACGGCGCCCCGCTGCTCGCCGAGGCGCTCGCGCACAACCTGCGCGACCGGGCCGCCCGCCGGGCACCCGGGCAGGACGGTGTGACCTCCGACGCGGAACTGTGGGTCGCGCCCGAGGCCTGGGACACCTTCCGCACGCGCATGGCGGAGCTCCTCGCCGACCTGCACGAGGCCGCCCGCGCCCCGCACACCCCCGGCTCGGTCCTGCTCGGCGCCACGGTGATGGCGTTCCTCGTGCAGGCCGATGAGGAGGCCGGAGAGCAGGCCGAGGAAGACCCCGCCGCCCCTTAGCGCCGGAGGATCTCCCTCAGCTCAGGACGCCTTGAGCAGCGAGTCGTCCCGCCACTTGAGGACCTTGTCGATCGTCACCACGGCGCCGTGGCCCGGCCGGTTGTGGAAGTGGACGTGGTCCACCAGCGCCTCGATGAGGAACAGTCCCCGTCCGTCCTCGGCATGCCGGCCCTTCAGGGCCAGCGGCCGGGCGAGTTGGTGACGTGGCCGGTCGGGCGCGAAGCCCGGGCCGGAGTCGGCGACCTCGATACGGCAGCGGTCGCCGTCGATGCGCGCCGTCACGCTGTAGTCACCCTCGCCCGCGTGTTCCACCGCGTTCGCACAGGCCTCGGACAGTGCCACCGACAGGTCGTAACAGATCTCCGGGTCCACACCGGCGGTCTGCATCGTCCCCAGCAGCAGTCGTCGGGCGAGCGGAACGCTCGCGGCCTCGCGCCGCAAGTGGAGAGACCACCAGATGCTCATGCTCCAGCCTCCAGGCCGCGGCTCGACTTACGGATACCTATAGCCACGAATTGCGCCCCGTAAGCGTCCTCTTGACGTGATGCCGCTCATTCGGCGGATGTGGGACCCCGGCGTACAGGTGTAAAAGGGCGACTCGCCCGCACCCCCGCAAGCCGGACACCCCCCGTATGCGCCGGTTCCCGGCGGTGAGAGGATGACGCCCGTCATGGCATCCCCATCCTCCGTTTCCCCCGTGCGCGCGGGCGCCGGGCTGCGACTGCTGCGGGCCGCGGTGTTCACCGCGGTCTGTGTCGTGCTGTCCGCGGCCGGGCACGGACTGGCGTCCCGTCACGGGGTGCCGGCCGGCGCGCTGGTGGTGGGGTCCCTCGTGGTCTTCGCCGTGGCCGCGCCGCTGGCCGGGCGGGAACGGTCGCTCCGGGGGATCGCCACGACGCTCGCTCTGGGGCAGCTCGCGCTGCACGCCGTGTTCGGCGCCGGACAGGCCTGCGCGGACCCCGCGACGGGCCGGGACGGCTCCGCCGGTGTCCTGGCGCTGGCCGGCCGGCTGCTGTGCGGCAGCCACACCTCGTCGGCGGCCCTCACGCAGCAGAGCGCGGAACGGATCGTCCGCGACGCCGGCATCGACCCGGCGTCGGCGATGTCCATGAGCCCCGTCACTCGAACGGGTGACACCGGGATCACCGGAATGCACGCGGCGATGGCGTACTCGCTGCCGATGCTGCTCGCGCACCTGTTCGCCGCGCTGGCCGTCGGATGGCTGCTGCGGCGCGGCGAGGCCGCCCTGTGGCGGCTGGTGAGCCTGTCGGCCGACGTGCTGCGCGGCGTACTCGTCGCGCTGGTGCGCGTCCTGGTCGCCGGAGCGGCCGACGACCGGCTCGCCGCGCTCCGGCCCCGCCGGTTCGCCACCGGGCGGGGATCGGCGCGCAGCGTACGGCTGCGCCACAGCCTGCCGCGGCGCGGGCCACCGGCCTACGCCCTGGCGGTCTGACGCGAGCGGTCTCCACCGGTCCGGTTCCCACCGGTCCACGGGGGCGGCGGTCTCGCGCGTTCCGCATACGCGCCGGCCCTTCCCTCACCACTCACCGTGGAGTCCTCTCATGAACAGTTCCCGCATGCGCCGCCTGACCACCGTCGGCGCGCTCACCGGTTCCGCGCTGTTGATGGCCGTCGTTCCGGCCTTCGCCCATGTCTCCGTCACGCCCAGCAGCGCCCCCAAGGGCGGCTACAGCACCGTCGCGTTCAAGGTCCCGAACGAGCGGGACAACGCCTCGACGATCAAGGTCGAAGTGAACCTGCCGGCGGACCACCCGATCGCGTCCGTCTCCACCCAGGCCGTGCCCGGCTGGAAGGTGGAGGTCACCAAGACCAAGCTCGCCAAGCCCATGACCATGCACGGCAAGACGGTGACCGAGGCCGTCACGAAGATCACCTGGAGCGGCGGCACGATCGAGCCCGGCCAGTTCCAGCAGTTCCCCGTCTCGTTCGGGCCGCTGCCCGACGACACGGACCAGCTGGTCTTCAAGGCCCTCCAGACGTACTCGAACAACGAGGTCGTCCGCTGGATCGAGGAGGAGAAGGCCGGCGCGGCCGAGCCGGCCAACCCGGCGCCCGCGCTGAAGCTGACCGCGGCGGCGACGGACGCCCACGGTGCCGCGGCCCCCGCCGCCGACGCCAAGGCGAAGGACACCACGACCGCCGCGGCCGCCGACTCCGACAGCAGTGACTCGACCGCGCGGATCCTGGGCATCACCGGAATCGTCATCGGCGTCATCGGCGTCGCGTTCGGTGTCCTGGCCGGACGCCGCCGCACCTCCGCCTGACGCACCGGCCGGGCGGCCGTAAGGCACGTCGTCGGCACGTCCGATGCTCCGTACGTGGTGCCGGGACCCCGCGAGTCCCGGTACGCCGTCGCATCGGTACGCCGCCGGCCCGTACGGCCGCCCGGCCCCGCCATCGCACTCCCCGGGAAACTTCATGCGTACAACGATCAAGATCGGCGTGGCCCTGGCGGCCGTCGCGGCCCTCGCCGGATGCGGGGCCTCCAGCGGCGACTCCAAGGAACCGCTCGCGGTCGTCTCCGGAGCGGCGTCCAAGCCGGGCACCCTCCTCGACGCCCCCTTCAACAAGCCGCAACTGACCCTCACCGACACCCACGGCAAGCCGTACGACCTGGTCAAGGAGACGGCGGGCCGGCCCGTTCTGCTCTTCTTCGGCTACACCCACTGCCCGGACGTGTGCCCGACGACGATGAGCGACCTCGCCATCGCCAAGTCGCGGCTGTCCAAGCCCGACCAGGAGAAACTGCGGGTCGTGTTCGTCAGCACCGACCCCGCACGCGACACCCCGCAGCGCCTCGGCTCGTGGCTGGCTGCCCAGGACAAGGACTTCATCGGCCTGACCGGTGACTTCGGCACGATCCAGAAGGCCGCGAAATCCGTCGGCGTCGGCATCGAGAAGCCGGTGACGGAGAAGGACGGCAGCATCACCGTCACCCACGGCGCCGAGGTCCTGGCCTTCTGGCCGAAGGACGACAAGGGACATGTGCTCTACATGTCGGGCACCACCTCGGACGAGTTCGCCGCCGACCTGCCGAAGCTCATCAGAAGCGAGGCACCGTGAGGCGCCGCAGGCCCGCCCATGCCCTGATCGCCACCGTCGCCCTCGGCGGCTGCCTCGCGCTCGCCGGCTGTTCCTCGGCGTCCGACGCCTCGGCACACGCCGGGACGAAGGGGCCGAAGCTCGCGGTGAGCGGGGCGTACATACCGCAGCCGGTGATGGCCGACATGGCCGCCGGGTATTTCACGGTCACCAACACCGGCGACACCGACGCGGAACTCACCTCGGTCAGCAGCGACCTGGCCGCCGACATCACCCTGCACACCACCACCGACAACCGGATGCGCAAGGTGAACTCCCTGACCGTCCCGGCGGGCGGGCGGCTTACGCTCAGCAGCGGCGGAAATCATCTGATGCTGCGGGAACTCACGCACAAGCCGGTGGCCGGCGACAAGGTGTCCATGGAACTGCACTTCGCCGAGGCGGGCCCGATCGGCGTCACCGTGCCGGTCGAGCCGACCGGCTACCGGCCGAAGGACTGAGGGGAGCAACGATGACCATCAGGCGTGCGCTGGTCGTACTGGGCGCCCTGCTCGCCGTCGTGCTCGGGGCCGCCGCCCCGGCTTCGGCGCATGCCGCGCTGGTGAACACCAACCCCGGGGAGGACTCCGTCGTCAAGACGGCGCCGCAGCAGGTGCTGCTCACCTTCTCCGAAGGCGTGCTGCTGTCCGCCGACTCGCTGCGGGTCCTCGACCCGGCCGGCGGCCGGGTGGACAGCGGCACGCCGCAGCACGCCGACGGCAACAGCTCCACCGCCGTGGTCGCGCTGCGCGCCGGACTCGGCGACGGGACCTACACCGTCGCCTGGAAGGCCGTCTCGGAGGACAGCCACCCGGTCGCGGGCGCCTTCACGTTCTCCGTCGGCGCCCCCTCCAAGACCACCGTCGTCCTCGCCGACCAGGACCAGGCCGTCGGCGGCGGCGCCGCGGGCGTCCTCTACGGCATCGGGCGCTACGTCGCCTACGCCGGGTACGCGCTGCTCGTCGGCTCCTCCGTCTTCCTCGCCGTGTGCTGGCCGCGCGGCGCGCTGCTGCG
The DNA here is from genome assembly GCF_010548325.1 of Streptomyces sp. SID13666. Taxonomy (NCBI): domain Bacteria; kingdom Bacillati; phylum Actinomycetota; class Actinomycetes; order Kitasatosporales; family Streptomycetaceae; genus Streptomyces; species Streptomyces sp. SID13666. The sequence goes on from NZ_JAAGLX010000027.1 coordinate 49,010, forward strand.
CCCCATGCAGCGGATCGCGGTCGGCGGCTGGGTCGCGCTCGTCGCGTCCACCATCGCGCTGCTGATGCTGCGCGGGCCGTATGTGAACGGCAGCGGGCTCGGTGACGCGTTCGACCTCGGCGTGATGCGCGACGTCCTCAACACCCGGCCGGGCGCCGCCCTGCTGTCCCGGCTGCTGCTGCTCGCCGCCGCCGCCGTCTTCCTGGCGGTCCTGTTCGGCTCGTACGCCAAACGCGGAACGCCCGCCAACGAGAGCGAGCGGGCCGAGCGCGCCGACCTCGCCTGGGGGCTGGGCATCGGCGGCGGCGTCATCGCGACGGGTATCGCCGCGACCTGGGCGATGGCCGAACACGCCTCCGTCGGCATCCAGTCCGCCCTGGCCATGCCGGTCGACGTCGTGCACCTGCTGTCGATGGCGGTGTGGCTGGGCGGCCTGACCGCCCTGCTGACCTCCCTGGTGGCGGGGCTCGGCATCGAACGCGAAGCCGTACAGCGGTTCTCCCGCATCGGCTTCGCGGCGGTCACGACGCTGGTCGCGACCGGCATCTACCAGTCCTGGCGGCAGCTCGGCTCGTGGGACGCCTTCGTCTCCACCTCCTACGGGCAGCTGCTGCTCGTCAAGATCGGCCTGGTCGTCCTGCTCGTCGAGCTGGCCTGGCTGTCGCGCCGCTGGACCGCGCGGCTCGGCGCGCCCGCCGTCCCCGTCACCGCCGCGGCGGCCGTCAAGCGGCCGGAACGCGTCGTGGCCGGCTCGTCCACCGACCCCGCCCGCCAGGCGCAACTGCGGCTCCAGCGCACCGCGCGGGACAGGACCCAGGCCAAGCGCACCCGCGAGGCCGACCTCGCACGCAGCGGGCTGCGCAAGTCCGTGCTGGCCGAGGTCGTGGTCGCGGTGGTCGTCCTCGCCGTGACGACGCTGCTCACCGGCACCCAGCCGGGCCGCGCGGCGCAGGCGAAGACCGGCTCGGCGCCCGCCCCCGCCACCTCCTCCTCCGGGCTGCCGCTCAGCGTGCGCATCCCGTACGACACGGGCGGCCCCAAGGGGAAGGGCCAGGCCCTGATCACCATCGATCCGGGCCGGGTCGGCCAGAACGAGGTGCACGTCCTGATCTCCGGCGCGGATCCGGTGCCGGTCGACGTGCCCGAGGTGAAGCTCGAATTCACCCTCAAGGCCAAGAACATCGGCCCGCTGCCCGTACCGCTGCAGCACCTCGACGTCGGCCACTGGACCGCGGCCTCGGTGCAGCTGCCGATGGCCGGAACGTGGGAGGTGTCCGTCACCGTGCGGACCTCCGAGATCGACCAGGTGACCGAGACCAAGAACGTAGAGATCACGTCATGACCGAGCGGCGGACGACCGAACACCGGACCACGGACGAGCGCGCCGTCGACGAGCTCCCCGCCGGGCGGCACCTCACCCGGCGACGGCTGCTCGGCACCGCAGGAGCCGCGGGCGCGGCGGGTCTGGTCGTCGGCGGCGCCGGCGGGGCCTTCGGCGCCGCCGCCCTGCGGGACGAGCCGGCGACGCCGGCGTCGGTCGGCGCGACCGGCGTCCCTTTCCGGGACGGCGCGCACCAGGCCGGCATCACCACCCCGCAGCAGGCCCGGGGCCATCTGGTTGCCTTCGATCTCACCGCGGGGCAGACCCGCAAGAACGTCGCGGCGCTGCTGCGGCGCTGGTCGGCGACGGCCGAGCAGCTGATCGGCGGCCGGCTGGAGACCGGCGACGACCAGATCGCCTACGACGCGGGCCCGAACTCGCTGACCGTCACCTTCGGGTTCGGCGGTTCGCTGTTCCCGAAGACCGGTCTGGAGGACCGGGCGCCGCAGGCCCTCGCGCCGCTCCCGCCGTTCTCCGCGGACGCGCTGGACCCGGCCCGCAGCAACGGCGACCTGTGGGTGCAGATCGGTTCCGACGACGCGCTCGTCGCCTTCCACGCGCTGCGCGTGCTGCAGAAGGCCGCGGGGGACACCGCCCGGGTGCGCTGGCAGATGAACGGCTTCAACCGCACACCCGGCGCGACCCCGCGGCCGATGACGTCCCGCAACCTCATGGGCCAGGTGGACGGCACCAACAACCCCAAGCCCACCGACCCGGACTTCGACCGCCGGATCTTCGTTCCGGCCGGCGGCACGGACCGCTCACCGCAGTGGATGGCGGGCGGCTCGTACGCGGTGGTGCGCAGGATCCGGATGCTGCTCGACTCCTGGGACCATCTGTCCGTGGAGCGGCAGGAGAAGGTGATCGGCCGCCGCAAGTCGGACGGCTCACCGCTGTCCGGCGGTACCGGGACGACCCCGGTGGACCTGGACAAGCGGGACGCCCAGGGGGCGCCCGCCATCGCGGGCGACGCACACATCCGGGTCGCGGCGCCTGCCTCGAACGGCGGAGCGGCGATGCTCCGCCGGCCGTTCTCGTACCACGACGGCATCGGCTCCGACGGGACCCCGGACGCCGGTCTGCTCTTCATCTGCTGGCAGGCCGATCCGCAGCGGGGATTCGTCCCCGTACAGCGGAAACTGGACCGCGGGGACGGGCTGTCCCGCTTTCTGCGCCATGAGTCGAGCGCCCTGTTCGCGGTCCCCGGCGCGCCGGGCCCCGGTGAGTACGTGGGGCAGCGGCTGCTGGAGTCGTGAACCCGTCCGGCGCATTAGGGTGACGGTATGTCGGCTAGCCGCTACACCTATCTGGGTCCTGAAGGCACTTTCACCGAGGCCGCGCTCAGAACGCTGCCCGAGGCGGCGACCCGGGAGCTGGTCCCGATGGTGTCGGTGCCGGCCGTGCTGGACGCCGTGCGCAACGGCGAGGCCGGCGGGGCGCTGGTGCCCATCGAGAACTCGGTGGAGGGCGGCGTGACCGCCACCCTGGACGAGCTGGCGACCGGCGTGCCGCTGATGATCTACCGCGAGGTCCTGCTGCCGATCGCGTTCGCGCTGCTGGTGCGGCCGGGCACGAAGCTCAAGGACGTGAAGACGGTGACCGGCCACCCGGTCGCCCAGCCGCAGGTGCGCAAGTGGCTGCGGGCCCAGCTGCCGGACGCGCTGTGGGAGTCGTCGGCGTCGAACGCGGACGGGGCGCGGCTGGTGCAGGAGGGCCGGTTCGACGGCGCGTTCGCGGGCGAGTTCGCGGCGTCCACGTACGGTCTCGAACCGCTCGTCACCGAGATCCATGACGCGAAGAACGCGGCGACGCGCTTCGTCCTGGTCGGCCGCCCGGCCCGCCCGGCGGCGCCGCCCGGCGCGGACAAGACCTCGGCCGTCTTCTGGCTGGGCGACGACCACCCGGGCGCGCTGCTGGAGCTCCTGCAGGAGTACGCGGTGCGCGGTGTGAACCTGGTGCGCATCGAGTCCCGGCCGACCGGCGAGGGCATCGGCCGGTACTGCTTCTCGGTGGACTGCGAGGGGCACATCACCGACCGGCGGGTCAGCGAGGCGCTGATGGGGCTCAAGCGGATCTGCCCGCAGGTCCGGTTCCTGGGCTCGTACCCGCGGGCCGACGAGGTCCGTCCCCAGGTACGCCCCGGCACGACCGACAGCGAGTTCACCGACGCCGCCGACTGGCTGGGCCGGGCGCTGGACGGGCGGGGCTGAGCTGCCCTCCAAGGCGGCCCGCCGGTGTCCCCGTAGTTGTCCACTGAGTTATCCACAGGCCCGAGGTCCAGCCTGGGGATAACTGGGGATAAGTCGACAGACCAATCTGACCTAGTCGACAAATCGGTACACAGGCACCGAGCCCGTCCACAGTGGCTCAGGTCACCCTTCGTCAGCCCAATTCCTCTGATCAACTCTATAGGGGGAACACTTCTCACTCGAAAGTGAGTGTTAAGAGGGTTTGGACCGGGAATCCTTCGCCGAGCACCGGGCGTCCGGAACGATCAACTCCGTCTTCCACAGTTCGCACACACAACCTGTGGACAAAGGAAAAGAATCCCCATCCACCTGTGGATAACTCGGGTCCGCACCCCCTCCCAACTCCCGTTCTCCACAAGGGCGGTGCCCCGATGGAGGGATGCGGTGAATTCGGTTGACGGCACCCTTTTGTCCGTTATTGCATTTCGCTCCCCTTTTCCCGGAAACGGACATAACGCCACCAAAAGCCCTTAACTTGTCGCGTCGGACCCCGCCGCCCCGGTAGCCTGTAGCCGTGATTGACCTTCGCCTGCTTCGTGAGGACCCCGACCGTGTGCGCGCCTCCCAGCGCGCCCGTGGAGAGGACGTCGCGCTCGTCGACGCCCTCCTCTCCGCCGACGAGCGGCGCAGGTCGTCCAGTCATCGCTTCGACGAACTGCGCGCCGAGCAGCGCCAGCTCGGCAAGCTCATCCCCAAGGCCCAGGGGGACGAGAAGGCCGAACTCCTGAAGAAGACCGGCGTGCTCTCGGCCGCGGTCAAGGCCGCGGACGCGGAGCAGAACGAGGCCGCGCAGGAGGCCCAGAGCCTGCTGCTCAAGCTCGGCAACCTTGTGCACCCGGACGCGCCGATCGGCGGCGAGGAGGACTTCGTCGTCCTCGAGCAGCTCGGTGCGCCGCGCGACTTCGCCGCCGAGGGCTTCGAGCCCAAGGACCACCTGGAACTGGGCGAGATCCTCGGCGCCATCGACGTGGACCGCGGCGCCAAGGTCTCCGGCTCGCGCTTCTACTACCTGACGGGCGTCGGCGCGCTGCTGGAGCTGGCCCTGGTCAACGCGGCGATCGCGCAGGCCACCGCGGCCGGCTTCGTCCCGATCCTGACCCCGACCCTCGTCAAGCCCGCGGCCATGGCCGGCACCGGCTACCTCGGCCAGGTCGACGACGACGTGTACTACCTGGAGAAGGACGACCTGTACCTGGTCGGCACCTCCGAGGTCCCGCTCGCCGCGTACCACATGGACGAGATCATCGACGCGGCCAAGCTGCCGCTGCGGTACGCGGGCTTCTCGCCCTGCTACCGCCGCGAGGCCGGGTCGTACGGCAAGGACACCCGCGGCATCATCCGGGTGCACCAGTTCGACAAGGTCGAGATGTTCGTCTACACCACGCCGGAGGACGCCGAGGCCGAGCACCAGCGGCTCCTGGAGTGGGAGAAGCAGTGGCTCACCGCCCTGGAACTGCCGTTCCAGGTGATCGAGCTGGCCTCGGGCGACCTGGGCTCCTCGGCGTCGCGCAAGTTCGACTGCGAGGCGTGGATCCCGACCCAGGGCAAGTACCGCGAGCTGACCTCGACGTCGAACACCACCGAGTTCCAGTCCCGCAGGCTGTCGATCCGGCTGCGTGACGAGAACGGCACCCGCCCGCTCGCCACGCTCAACGGCACGCTGTGCGCCGTACCGCGCACCATCGTGGCGATCCTGGAGAACCACCAGCAGGCCGACGGCTCGGTCCGGGTCCCGGAGATCCTGCGCCCGTACCTGGGCGGCCGTGAGTTCCTGGAGCCGGTCAGCAAGTGAGCTCCTCCGCGCCCCTCCCGTACCGGCTGATCGCCACCGACCTGGACGGCACGCTGCTGCGCAGCGACCACACCGTCTCGGAGCGGTCGCGGACAGCGCTCGCCGCGGCCACCGCGGCGGGCGCCGCGCACATCGTCGTCACCGGCCGTTCCGTGCCCTGGGCCCGGCACATCCTGGACGACCTGGGCTACGAGGGCCTGGCGGTGTGCGGGCAGGGCGCGCAGGTCTACCACGCGGGTGAACACCGGCTGCTGACGTCCGTGACGCTGGACCGCCAGCTCGCCGGACTCGCGCTGGCCAAGATCGAGGCCGAGATCGGCCCGCTCTTCCTGGCCGCGAGCCGGGACGGCCTGGACGGCGAGGTCCTGATCGGCGCGGGGTACCAGCACAACCCCGAGCTGCCGGTCATCCACATGCAGGATGACAGCGAGCTGTGGAGCGCCCCGCTCAACAAGCTCTACCTCCAGCACCCGGGCCTGGGTGACGACGGTCTGGCCCGGGTCGCACGCGAGGTCGCGGGCGATCTGGTCGGGGTGACGATGGCCGGCGAGGGCATCGTCGAACTGCTGCCGCTCGGCCTCAGCAAGGCCACCGGCCTCTCCATCGCCGCCCGCCGGCTGGGCCTGACGGCCGCCGACACCATCGCCTTCGGCGACATGCCGAACGATCTGCCGATGTTCGCGTGGGCCGCGCACGGCGTCGCGATGGCCAACGCGCACGACGAACTGAAGGCCGTCGCGGACGAGGTCACCACCTCGAACGACGAGGACGGCATCGCGGTCGTCCTGGAACGGCTCTTCGCCATCACCTCCTAGGGCGACCGGGAGTAGCGTGCGTTCCCATGACGGTTCGCAGGGTCAATCCGGCGGGTGGGGATGCGCGGGCGACTGACGGTGCGGGGCCGGGTCCCGACGGGTCCATCGGCAGCGATCTCCATCTGGAGCTGACCGGCCCCGGCGGCCGGCGCGCCTCGCTGATGCGGGCGCTACGCGAGGCGATCCGCACCGGCCGGCTCACCCCCGGCACCCGGCTGCCGCCCTACCGCTCGCTCTCCGCCGACCTCGGCATCGCCCGCAACACCGTGGCGGAGGCGTACGCCGAACTCGTCGCCGAGGGGTGGCTCACCGCCCGCCAGGGCTCCGGCACCCGCGTCGCGCCGCGCACCGCGCCACCGAAGCCGAACCCCGCCCCCGCCGTCGCCGCACCCTCCCCGCGCACCGCGCGGCCCGCGTACAACCTGCTGCAGGGCCAGCCCGACGCCGGCAGCTTCCCCCGCGCCGCCTGGCTCACCTCCGCCCGCCGCGCGCTGACCGCCGCGCCCACCGAGGCGTTCGGTCCCGGTGACCCGCACGGCCGCCCCGAGCTGCGCGAGGCGCTGGCCGAGTACCTCGCCCGCGCCCGCGGGGTGCGTACCGACCCCGCCAGGATCGTCGTCTGCTCGGGCTTCGCCCATGGTCTGCGGCTGCTGGTCCAGGTGCTGCGCGGCCCGATGGCCGTCGAGGCGTACGGGCTGGCCTTCCACCGCGGCATCCTGGCGGCGGCCCGGATGCGTACGGTGCCGCTGGCCGTCGACGCGGAGGGCGCACGGACCAGGGACCTGGCGGCGAGCGGCGCGAAGTCCGTGCTGCTCACCCCCGCCCATCAGTTCCCGACCGGCGGTCCGCTCGGACCGGAGCGGCGGGCGGCCGTCGTCGACTGGGCCAGGACGACGGGCGGCATCGTCCTGGAGGACGACTACGACGGGGAGTTCCGTTACGACCGGCAGCCGGTCGGCGCGGTGCAGGGCCTCGAACCCGAACGCGTCGTGTACCTCGGATCGGTCAGCAAGAGCCTGTCACCGGCGGTGCGGCTGGGCTGGATGGTGCTTCCGGGACCGCTCGTGGAACAGGTGGTGGCGGCCAAGGGCGAGCGGGAGGCCACGGCCGGCGCCCTGGACCAGCTGACCCTCGCGGATTTCATCGCCTCCGGCGCGTACGACCGCCATGTCCGCCGGATGCGGCAGCACTACCGCCTGCGGCGCGACCAGCTCGTCGCCGCGCTGGCCGAGCGCGCCCCGCACATCGGCGTCTCCGGCGTCGCGGCCGGGCTGCACGCCGTGCTGGAACTTCCGCCCGGCACCGAGAGCGCCGCGGTCCGTGCCGCGGCGCGGCACGGTCTCGTCCTGGACGGCCTGGCCGGATACCGGCATCCCGACAGCGCGATGGATGTGCAGGACGGGCTGGTCGTCGGCTACGGCACGCCGTCCGACCATGCGTTCAGCGGCGCTCTGGAAGCGCTGTGCCGGGCGCTTCCGCCGGCCGGCGGTCGCTGACCGGCCGACGGCCGGTACGGGGCTCCGGCCGGTGCGGGCCGTCCGGCTTCCGCGCGGTCGGCGTCAGCCCGTAGCAGGCCAGGCCGATGAGAACGGCCGTGAGATGCCCGAGGTCGGTGAAGGTGCGGCTGGTGAGGACGGGCACGGTGAAGAACGTCAGGATCCCCAGCAGATAGCCCCACCGCCAGGGACGCGGCACCAGGTACGTCAGCACGCCGACGACACCGGCCATCCCGTAACTGACCCCGACGTCGACGGTGTGGGCGAGGGAACGCGGCAGGCGGTCGTAATGGATGCCGAACAGTACGGCCTTCTGGCTGACGAGCGTGGCCCCGATGTGCGCGGTGGCGACGACGACGAGCCAGCGCCAGGTGCCCATCCAGCGTTCGGCGGGCGCGTGGATCAGCTCGTAGAAGACGAAGTAGATGGCGAAGCCGGACGGGGTCGCCACCCACAGGGCACTGGCGAGCAGCACCCGGACCGGGTGCTGCCGCAGTTCGATGAGGTTGGTGCTGACGTGGTGCAGCAGGTACGCCCGCACGTGGGGTGACACGACGGCGACCACACAGGTCGTGATCGTCAGGATCAGCAGCCAGATGTGGGTCCCGGGGGAGGAACGCACCCAGGAAGCGCCGAAGCGCCCCACACCCTGGAGGGTGATGCGGCGGCGCTCGACGGGGATCGGGGTGTCCTGCTCTGCGGCCATCCCCCACATCATCTGTCAGGGCCGGCTGACCCGGCCAATCGCGTTTCGGACGTTCTTGATCGCGCACACCCGGCAGGGGGTGTCAGGCGCCCTTGATGGCGGAGATGTCGAAGCGCAGCTTGACCTGCTCGCCGATGAGGACGCCACCGGTCTCCAGGGCGGCGTTGTAGTTCAGGCCCCAGTCGGTGCGGTCGATCTTCGCGGTGCCCTCGAAGCCGACGCGCTCGTTGCCGTACAGGTCCTTGGCGGAGCCGTTGTAGGCGAGGTCGAGCGTGACCGGGCGGGTGGTGCCCTTGATGGTGAGGTCGCCCGTCATGCGGTACGAGTCCTCGCCGAGGCGCTCGGCGTCGGTGGAGCGGAAGGTGATCTCCGGGAAGGCGGGGGCGTCGAAGAAGTCACCGGTGCGCAGGTGCTCGTCGCGCTGGGCCTGGTTGGTGTCGATGCTGGCGACCTTGATGACCAGCTCGGCGGTGGACAGGTGCGGGTTGCTGCCGTCGAGGTGCAGCGCGCCCTCGTACTCGGCGAACTGGCCGCGGACGGTGGTGACCATCGCGTGCCGGACGGAGAAGCCGATCTCGCTGTGGGTCGGGTCGACGGTGTACTCGCCGGTGAGGTGCGAGAGGTCGCCGACGGCGGGGCCGGTCGCCACGGCGACGCCCGCGGTGCTGCCCGTGGTGGTCTTGGTGCGGTTGAAGAGTCCCATGATGTGCTCCTTACGAGTAGTTCAACGTTCAACTTCATTCACCATAACTCCATTCCATTTAACTTTCAACAACCTCACTCGAATGGGTCACGGATGCAGTTGTAGGATGACCGGATGACACTCCACGCAGCCGACCGCAGATCCCTGGTCGACACCGTCGTCGAGCAGCTCCGCGAGCAGCTCGCCGCCGGTACCTGGCAGGTCGGGATGCGCATTCCGACCGAGCACGAGCTCGCCGACCTGCTCGGCGTGGGCCGCAACACGGTCCGCGAGGCGGTCCGGGTGCTCGCGCACGCCGGCCAGCTGGAGTCACGGCAGGGCCAGGGCACCTACGTGATCTCCCGGGCCGACCCCGCCGCCGTGCTCCTGGGCATGCGCAGGGCCGGTATCCGCGACGTGCTGGAGCTGCGGATCGCGATGGAGGCGGAAGGCGCCCGGCTGGCCGCCGCCCGGCGGACGCCGGAGGACCTGGAGCGGATGCGCTCCGCGCTCGGCAGCGTGCACGACCACGGCGCGGAACTGACCGGCGGGGCGCAGGCCGACGACGACGTCCGCTTCCACCAGTACGTCGTGGAGGCCGCGCACAATGCCGCGCTGACCGAGGTCTACCGCTACTTCAGCTCCTCGGTCCGCGAGACACTCCTCGCCGCGGTCGGCGACAGCGACATGCCGCCGATCGACCTGGCGGCGCACACCGCGCTGGTCGACGCCATCGAGGCGGGGGACCCGCAGGCCGCCGACAGCGCCGCGCGGGCGCTGCTGCGGGAGCCGCTGCGTGCGGTCGAAGCCCTCCTCGCCGCGGCACCGGACCACCCGACCAGCTGAATCACCTCGCCACCACCCTTGGAAAGGGGCCCGCCTTGGCACGTCCGACCGCCACCGTCCCGCTCGTCGACGCGGAGCCCGGCCACCCGTCCGGGTCGCCCCGGCTGCTCTCCCACCCCGTACTGCTGCTGGCCGGCATCGTGCTGGCCTCGCTCAACATGCGGGGCGCGCTGGCCAGCATGGCGCCGCTGGTCGGCGACGTCAGCGCGCACTACGGGCTCTCCTCTACGGTGAGCAGCCTGGTCACGTCGGTGCCGGTGCTCTTCCTGGGGCTCGGCTCGATGGTCGCGCCCCGGCTGTCGCAGCGGTTCGGCACCGAACAGGTGCTGTTCGCCGCGCTGGCGGCGCTGGCCGCCGGGATCGTGGTGCGGTCGCTGTCCTCGGTCGTGGCGCTGTTCGCCGGCAGCATCCTGCTGGGAACGGCGATAGCCCTGCTGAACGTGCTGATGCCCGGCCTGATCAAGCGCGACTTCCCGCACCGGGCCGCGAGCATGACCTCGCTCTACACCTGCGCGATGGTCATCGGCGCGTCGACGGCCGCCGGGGTGTCCGTCCCCCTGGAGAAGTCGTTCGGCGGCAGCTGGCAGGCCGCCCTGGCGTTCTGGGCCCTCCCGGCGGCCGTCGCCGCGGCGGTCTGGTTCCCGCAGGTGGTGCTGTCCCGCAGGACCCGTTCCGCCGCGGCCGCCGCTCCCCGGACGAACAGCCCGGTTCCGGTCCGGGACGCCGGGCTCCGGCGGGTGCCGCTGGCCTGGCAGGTCACCTGCTTCATGGGCCTGCAGTCGCTGCTCGTCTACGTCGTCATCGCGTGGATGCCGACGATCCTCACCGACCACGGAATGAGCAAGGGCACCGCGGGGGTCGTCTTCGCCGTCAGCAACCTGATCCAGGTGGTGGGCGCGTTCGTCTTCCCGCTGCTCGCGGGCCGGATGCGCAACCAGGGTCCGCTGGTGGCCGTCGCCGTGAGTCTGACCGCCGCCGGATACGTCGGGCTCCTGGTGGACCCGGTCGGCGGCGCCTGGGCGTGGGCCGCGCTGCTCGGCGTCGGCCAGGGCGGCGCCGTCGGGCTGGCGCTGACGATGATCGTGCTCCGCAGCCGGGACGCGTTCACCGCCGCACGGCTGTCGGGCATGGCCCAGGGCGTCGGCTATCTGCTCGCCGCCGCCGGACCGCTGGCGGCCGGCGCGCTCTACCAGAGCAGCGGCGGCTGGACCGCCCCGATCGTGCTGATGCTGCTGCTGTGCGGCGCGCAGCTCGCCGCGGGACTGGGCGCGGGCAGGGACCGCAAGGTCTGACCCCCGGCCCCCGCCCCTCCCGTCCGTCGGTGCCCGGCTACTCCTCGCCCGCCAGGGTCAGCGAGCGCAGCCGCTGCGCGGCGAACCAGGTGGCGGCGACGGTCACCGCGACGAGCAGGACGATCGCGACCGGGAGCCCGACGTCGGACTGCACGATGTCGCCGCCCCCGATCTTCTGCGCCAGTGCCAGCGACCACTGCTGGACGCTGAGGGTGCGGGCGCCCGGGACGAGGTTGCCGATGAGGGATTCCCAGACCAGCGCGTAGACGAGCCCCGCCACCACGGCGTACCGGGTGACGACGCCCAGCAGCAGGAAGACCGCGGCGTAGGCGATCGACGCGACGGCCGCGGCGATGCCGTAGGCGACCGCGAGCTGCTGGCTGTTGCCGTTCAGGATGTAACCGGCGATGAAGGTCGGGATGGCCGAGAACGCCATGGCGACGCCGATCGCGACGGTCAGTTTCGTCAGGATGATCGACGGCCGCTTCAGCGGCTTGGCCAGCAGATAGACGATCGAGCCGTCGTCGATCTCCGGCGCGATGGCGCCGGTACCGGCGATGACGCCGATCAGCGGCACCATCGTCGCGAGCGCGAAGCCGCCCAGCAGGTCGCTGGTGACGTTGTCGTCCACACCGGCCAGGGCGCGCACGGCGACGGAGATGACGATCAGCAGCGCGGGCAGCGCGAAGAGGATGAGTGCGCGGCGCCTGCCGAGCAGCGCCCGGAAGGTGAGCCGGGCCACGGTGGGGTTGTACATCGCTGTGGGCTCCTTAAGGCCGTTGGGCCGCTTACGCCGTGACCAGGTAGGAGAAGACGCTCTCCAGGGACTCGTCGGACGGCGAGACCGTGTACAGCCGGATGCCGTGTTCGCGGGCGACGCGCGGCAGCAGTTCCGTGAAGCCGGAGAAGTCGATCGCCTGGATGCGCAACGCCTTCTCGGACCAGTCGAGTTCGATCGCGGCCGTCGACGCGTCCGCGATGAGCGCGGCGGCCAGCTGCCGGTCGTCGCTGGACCGTACGAGGTAGCGGTGCGGGCGGTCCGTCATCAGGCGGCGGATCTTGCGGAAGTCACCGGAGGCGGCATGCCGGCCGGCCACCACGACCTCGATGTGGCTCGCGAGCTGCTCGACCTCCTCCAGGATGTGCGAGGAGAACAGCACGGTGCGGCCGTCGGCGCCCATCTGCCGGAGCAGGTCCATGAGATGGAGCCGCTGGCGCGGGTCCATGCCGTTGAAGGGCTCGTCGAGCAGGAGCACCGACGGGTCGTGGACGAGGGCCGAGGCCATCTTCACGCGCTGCCGCATGCCCTTGGAGTACGTGTCGATCTTGCGGTCCTGCGCGTACGCCATCTCGACGGTCGCCAGCGCCCGGTGGGCGGCGGCGCCGGGGTCCGGCAGTCCGTGCAGCTCGGCGTTGGCGAGGACGAACTCCGCGCCGGTGAGGAAGTCGTACATCCCCTCCCGCTCGGGCACGATCCCGATGTGGTGGTACACCTCCTCGTTCCGCCAGATCCGCGTGCCGTCGAGGGTGACGGAGCCGGTGGACGGGGCGAGGAAGCCGGCCATCATGTTGATGAGCGTGGACTTTCCCGCGCCGTTCGGGCCGAGCAGGCCCGTCACGCCGGGGCCGATCGACATGGTGACGTCGTTGACCGCCACCACGTTGCCGAACCAGCGCGAGACGTTGTCGATGGTGATCGTCGTCACGAGAGTCCGACCTTCCGGTAGCGGCGCATCAGCAGGCCGAAGCAGCCGGCGATCACGGCGAGGAGCACGAGCAGGTAGACGATGCCCGCGAAGGCATTGGGCGGGCCGTAGTTGCCCGGGTTCGAGACGGTGGCGCCGAGCCACCAGGACTGTGCGCCGTCCAGCAGGCTGATCGGGGAGAAGAGGCCGAACCAGCCCTCCGCGTCGAAGTTGCCCTGGCTGTAGGCGACGCCCTGGACCGCGCTGACCGCGCCGTACGAGATGGCGATGACCGCGATGATCGCGGCGACGCCGAAGCCGCGGCGCGGCGTGATGGCGGCGATGACCATGCCGATGCCCGCCAGCAGCAGGGAGAGCAGGAGAGCGGCCACGATTCCCTTCCCGAATCCGGCTGTCTGGGAGGCGAAGCCGAACTTCGCCAGCAGCCCGCCGACGTAGAGGATGACCAGCGGCACCGCGGTGAGGATGAACAGCGCGGCCGTCATCGCCGCGAACTTGGCGGCGACGTAGTCGATGCGCTCGATGGGGCGCGAGAAGTACAGAGGTGTCGTCTTGAACCGCAGGTCGCGGGAGACGGACTGCGGGGCCTGGGCCGCGACGAAGAGCGCGATGACCATCTGCAGGAAGATCGTGTACTGCATGTACTGCATGGGCAGCTTGGTCATCTTCGTGCCGATGGCGACCGCGACGATGATCAGCGCCGGAGCGCACATCGCGGCGAACAGCAGCATCGGCAGCACCTTGGACTTCGCCGACCGGCCGAGGCCGTAGGCGCCGCGCAGGCTCTGCGAGAAGAGCGAGACGCGGGCGTAGCCGCGGCCGAGGCGCGGGCCGTCGTAGTGCCGGTAGCCGATGTTGTGGATGACATCGGCGCTGCGCTGGGCCTCCGGCGATGCGGGGGCGGGTACGGGTGCGGGAACGGTGTCAGGCTGCATCTCGGCTGCCTCCCTTCTTCGGTCGGCTGCCGGTGGCGCCTGCGGTCTCGAGGACGTCGGAGTCGTCGTCCGTCGCGTCGTCCGTCGCGTCGTCCGTGCTGAAGACTTCCGCGATCCGGTGCCGTCGCTGTTCCATCCGGACCAGGCCCAGGCCGAGTTCGGCGACCGCGTCCCGGATGAGGTCGTAGGTGGCCTCGCCGTCCATCTCGACCAGCAGGATGTGCCCGATGTCCGCGCCGCCGGATCCAGGGCCTTCGCCCTGCACCGAGACCCCGAGTGCGGTCAGCGCCACGCGCAGCGCGTCGGTGCCGTGCGGGTGCCGGTCGGTGTCGGTGACCTCGACCGCGAGCGAGGCGGTGGCCTGCGTGAAGTCGCTGGTGGAGGAGGAGCGCAGCAGCTTTCCGCCGTCGATGACGACGACGTGGTCGCTGATGCGTTCCAGCTCGCCGAGCAGGTGTGAGGTGACCAGGACGGAGATGCCGAAGTCGCTGTGGACCCGGCGGATCAGTCCGAGCATCTCGTCGCGGCCCGCCGGGTCCAGGCCGTTGGTCGGCTCGTCGAGGAGGACCAGCTTCGGATCGTGCACGAGTGCCTGCGCCAGCTTGACGCGCTGCTTCATGCCCGTGGAGTAGCCGCCCATGGCGCGGTACCGCTCCTCGTACAGCCCGACGTGGCGCAGGGTGTCGGCGGTGCGCTCGCGGGCCGCGGCGGGCGGCAGCCCGGACATCCGCGCCATGTGGACGACGAACTCGGTCGCCGACACATCGGGCGGCAGGCAGTCGTGTTCGGGCATGTACCCGACGAGACTGCGGATGGCCGCGCCTTCGGTGGCCACATCGAGTCCGAGCACGGCGGCACGGCCCTCGGTGGCCGGGGACAGACCCAGCAGAATCTTGATCAGGGTCGACTTGCCGGCCCCGTTGGCACCAACCAGCCCGGTCACGCCGGGGGTGATGTCCACGGAGAGCCGGTCCAGGGCGGTCACCCTTGGGTACCGCTTGCTCAGGCTTTCGGTCACGATCACAGTCACGTTGTCGACGGTAGTGGCGCGGACCACATCGGAGCGTCCCCCTCCGGGGCCCCATCGGGGTAGTCCTGCGGGCTGACCTCCCGTAGGGGATGTCCTCCGAGCGCGGGACGGATGTCAGGGTCATGACGGTCCGGGACAGCGGTGGCCCGGAGTTTTCCACAGGCGGTGCGGGCGCTCTTGACCCTGCCATGAAGTGATGTCACATTCATCGATGTCAGGGTTTGCGCATGCCGTGCTGGGTGCCGTACTGAGGGGTGGGCGGTAGTGATGAGTCATCCATCGGACGGGTCGGACGTACTGGACGGTTCGGACGTGCGGAGCGGGAATCCGGACGGGCTGGACGGGTTCCGGGAGGTGCAGCGGCTGGCGTACGCGTGCGCCGAGGCGGTCGCGGCGCAGCTGAAACCGGGCGTGACCGAGCGGGAGGCCGCCCGCATGATGCGGGAGTGGCTGCGCGAGCGGGGCGTGCGGGACTGGTTCCATCTGCCGTTCGCCTGGTTCGGGGACCGGACGGCCTTCACCGGCTTCAAGGTGCCGCTGCAGTTCTTCCCCACGCAGCGCCGGCTGGAGCCGGGGATGCCCTTCATCCTGGACACCGCCCCGATCTACAAGGGGTACACCGCCGACATCGGGTACTCCGGCTGCCTCGGCCTCAACCCGGTCCATGACCGGCTGCTGGCCGACCTGCGCGAGCACCGTGAGCTGATCCTGCGCGAGGTGCGCGAGCGCCGCTCGCTGCGGGCGATCTACGAGGACGTGGACCGGCTGATGGCGAAGCAGGGGTACGCCAACCGCCACCGCGCCTATCCGTTCGGCGTCATCGCGCACAAGGTCGACCGCGTGCGGGAGCGGCGCTGGTCCCCGCAGATCGCCGGCTTCGGCACCCAGAGCCTCAAGGGGCTGGCGAAGGACGCGCTGCACGGCCACCGGGACGGCTGGTCCCCGCTGTGGAGCCCGTACCGGATGTCCGACCACCCGCCGCAGCCCGGGCTGTGGGCGGTCGAGCCCCATCTCGGATTCCGCGGGACCGGGGCGAAGTTCGAGGAGATCCTCGTGGTCACCGCGACGGACGCGTACTGGCTCGACGACGAACTGCCGCATGTGAAGCGGTGGAAGGAAGCGGGGCTGGCCGTATGAGCCGGGACGGCGCGGGAGACGGGACCGGGAACGGCAGCGGGCCGGGGGCGGCGCGCGAACGCCGGGTGGCGGGGGACGGGGTGGAGCTGTGCGTCGCCGAGTACGGGGACGCGTCGCTGCCCACCGTGGTGCTGCTGCACGGCTACCCCGACAGCAAGGAGGTCTGGTCCCAGGTCGCCGACCGGCTCGCGGACCGCTTCCATGTGGTGCTCTACGACGTGCGCGGCCACGGCCGCTCGACGGCGCCGGAACCGCTGCGCGGCGGCTTCCGGCTGGAGAAGCTGACCGACGACTTCCTGGCCGTCGCGGACGCCGTCAGCCCGGAACGGCCGGTCCACCTCGTCGGCCACGACTGGGGCTCGGTCCAGGGCTGGGAGTTCGCCACGGTGGGGCGGACCGAGGGCCGGATCGCCACCTTCACCTCCATCTCCGGCCCCTCCCTCGACCACTTCGGCCACTGGATCAAGCAGCGCGTCGCACGGCCCACCCCGCGCCGGCTCGCCCAGCTCCTCGGCCAGGGCGCCAAGTCCTGGTACGTGTACGCCCTGCACACCCCCGTGCTGCCGGAGCTGGCCTGGCGCGGAGTGCTCGGCAGGCAGTGGCCCAAGCTGCTCGCCCGCGCCGAGAAGATCTCCTCGGCGGACTACCCGACGGCCTCGCTGCCCGAGGACGCCGCGCACGGCGCGTGGCTCTACCGGGACAACGTCAGGGACCGGCTGCGCGCGCCGCGCGCGGACGCCTACGCCCATGTGCCGGTGCAGCTGATCACCCCGACCGGTGACCCGTTCCTGTCGGAGAAGCTCTACGACGAGCTGGAGCAGTGGGTCCCCGACCTGCGGCGCCGCACCATTCCGACCAAGCACTGGGTGCCGCGCACCCGCCCGGATCAGATCGCCCAGTGGATCGGTGAGTTCGTGACGTCCAACGAAGAGGGCCGTCCGGCCCGGAAGACCCCGGAGAAGCCCGGCCCGGCCGGTGAGCGGTTCGCAGGCCGGCTGGTACTGGTGACCGGCGCCGGCAGCGGCATCGGACGGGCCACCGCCTTCGCCTTCGCCGAGGCGGGGGCACGGATCATCGCGGTGGACCGGGACGCGGAGTCCGCGGCCCGTACCGCGGAACTGGCCCGGCTGATCGGCGCGCCGAGCGCCTGGGCCGAGACCGTGGACGTCTCCGACGAGCAGGCCATGGAGAAGCTCGCGGAGAAGACCGCCACCGAGTACGGCGTGCCCGACGTCGTCGTCAACAACGCCGGTATCGGCCTGGCCGGTTCCTTCCTCGACACCACCACCGAGGACTGGAAGCGGGTGCTGGACGTGAACCTGTGGGGTGTCATCCACGGCTGCCGACTCTTCGCCCGGCAGATGGTCGACCGCGGCCAGGGCGGCCATATCGTCAACACCGCCTCGGCCGCCGCCTTCCAGCCGTCGCGCGCGCTGCCCGCGTACAGCACCTCCAAAGCGGCCGTGCTGATGCTCAGCGAATGCCTGCGCGCCGAACTGGCCCCGCACGACATCGGGGTGAGCGCCATCTGCCCCGGCATCGTCAACACCAACATCACCTCGACCACCCGCTTCGCCGGGGTCACCGACGCGGAGCAGGAGCGGCGCCGCGCCAGGTCGTCCCGGCTGTACGGGCTGCGCAACTACCCGCCGGAGAAGGTCGCCGAGGCGATCGTGCGCGCGGTGATGCGCAACTCCGCCGTCGTCCCCGTCACCCCCGAGGCGCGCGGCGCCCGGCTGCTGGGCCGGCTGTCCCCCAGGGCGCTGCGCGGCCTGGCCCGTCTCGACCCGCCGCTGTAACCCCCGGCGAGTCGCCGCACACCTCGGTAAGCCCCCGTTAAGCCCCGTTAAGCCCCGGTAGGCCCTGTAAGGAGGTCACGACACCATGAGCTACGCGATCAAACCGCGCCGGGTCTCGTTCGACTGGAAGAGGACGCCGCTGCACTGGATCCCGGACGAGCCGACCGCGACCCATGTCATCAATGTGCTGCACCTGCTGCTCCCCGCCGGGGAGAGGTGGTTCGTCAAGGTCTTCAAGGAAGCCCTGCCCCTGGTCACGGACGAGGAACTGCTCAAGGACGTCAAGGGGTTCATGGGCCAGGAGGCCACCCACAGCGTGCAGCACGCCTACGTCCTGGAGCATCTGGCCGAGCAGAACCTCGACACCGACCGCTACACCCGGCATGTGGAGTGGATGTTCGACGTCCTCCTCGGGGAGAAGCCGCCGTTCGGCTCACCGATACCGAGGGCCGAGTGGCTGAAGTTCCGGCTCTCGCTCATCGCCGCGATCGAGCACTTCACGGCGGTGCTCGGGGACTGGATCCTGGCCGCCGAAGCGCTGGACGACGCCGGCACCGACGAAGTGATGCTGGATCTGCTGCGCTGGCACGGCGCCGAGGAGGTCGAGCACCGGGCCGTCGCCTTCGACATGTACCAGCACGTCGCCGGGGAGGGGCTGCCCCGCTATCTGCGCCGCGCGGAGGGCATGGTCATCGCCTGGCCGGCGCTCGCCTATCTCTGGGTGACCGGGGCCCGCTACCTGATGCGGCACGATCCGCAGCTGCCGCACGGCAGGTACCGCTTCCGCGACCACCGCGCGGCGGCCGCCAAGGGGCTGCTGCCCTCCTGGGCCGCGCTGAACATGGCCATGCCCAGATACCTCCGGCGGTCGTACCATCCGTCACAGGAGGGGTCGCTGCGCAGGGCTGTCGAGTACCTGGCGAGTTCCCCGGCGGCACGGATCGCGGCGGGCGCGATAGGCCGCGCGGCCGCCTCGTGAGTCCAGGGAGGACCGTTTGACCGTCTCCGCCGAGCATCGCGCCTACCGGATCGAGGACCTGGCCCACTTCAGCGGCGCCACGGTCCGGACGATCCGGGGCTACCAGGACCGCGGGCTGCTGCCGAAACCGGAACGCCGGGGCCGGGCCAATGTGTACGACGACACGCACCTGGCCCGGCTGCGGCAGATCGCCGACCTCCTGGAGCGCGGGTACACGCTGGCCAGCATCAAGGAGCTGCTGGAGGCGTGGGACGCGGGCACCGGGCTCGGCGGGGTCCTCGGCCTGGTCAACGAGGTGGACCGGCCCTGGTCCGACGAGACCCCGGCCCGGATCACCCGCGCCGAGCTGACCGAGGCGTTCGGCGGGGTCCCCGACCAGGCCGCGATCATCGACGCCCTGGACCTGGGGGTGCTGGAGACGGTCCCCGGCCGCGAGGACGAGTTCCTCGTCCCCAGTCCCCAGGAACTGGCGGTCGCCGCCGAGCTCTACGCGGCGGGCGTCCCGCTGACCGCGATCACCGGTCATCTGCGGGAGCTGCGGATCCAGGTCGAGTACATCTCGGAGCGGTTTCTGCAGTTCACCACCGAGCATGTCTTCCAGCGCTATCTGGACCATCCGCCCACCGACGCGGAGGCCGCGGAGGCGGCGTCCCTCGTCCGGCGGCTGCGGCCGCTCGCCCAGCAGACCATCGACGCGGAACTGGCCCGCGCGATGCGCATGATGGCCACCGAGCAGGTCAGACGGCACCTCGGCGATCTCGCGGCGGACGTGCCGCCCCCGGCGGAGCCGGCCCACGTCCCGGTCTCGCTGCCGACGGACACGGTGGGCGCCGTCCGCGAGCTGGTCGGCCGCCGCAACGTCCCGGCCTTCATCGCCGCCGCCGCCGAACGGGAAGTGCGGGCCCGCACCATGGACACCCTGGCCGGCCTCCCCTCCGAGGACGGCCCGCGGACGGACGGCCCCCGGACGGACGGCCCGCAGACCAGCGGCCCGAACGGCCAGGGATGATCGTTTCCATGAGCCACCAGCAGCTGCCCACCACCCAGGCCGCCGTCACCGCCGTACGCGAGATCGCGCGGCAGGAGAACCTGGAGATCAGGGTCACCGACGACATCGGCGCCGACCGGTCCGCACGCCGCAGCGGAGCGGGCGCGTTCTCCGTCGCCGATCCGGACGGTTCGCTGCCGCACGAGGCCTACGTCGAACTCGGTGGATCACCCGCGGTGGAGATCGAGCTGTACTCCGAGGGCGACGCAAAGATCATCGTCGACGGGGTGGAGTTCCACGATGTGCCGCGTGACAGCGTCCCCGCGTTCCTGGACTCGGTGTACCGCGGCCTGGTGCGGGTGAAGACCCGGTTTCTGCAGCGCTGGCTGATCGTGTCGCTTCCCGGCGACGAGACCTATCGGGAGCTGGTCCCCGGCACGAACTTCTCGCCGTGGCTGGGCCGCCAGGTCGGCCGCTGACCGGACCGTACGAGCCGCACGTGCCATGCGGGGGCCTGCCGCGGCCGTCCGCGGGCGCGGCGCGCCCGTACCTGTGTACGGGTGTCGTGGCCGTATACGGGAGGATGGGGGGTGTGACCTCAGCCCCCGAGCATCCCCAGTCCCCGGACGCCCGCCCGTCGGCCCGCACGCCCCGGCTGATCGCCACCGACCTCGACGGCACGCTGCTGCGTGACGACAAGACGGTCTCGGCCCGGACGATCGCCGCGCTCGCGGACGCCGAAGCGGCCGGTATCGAGGTCTTCTTCGTCACCGGGCGGCCGGCCCGCTGGATGAACGTCGTCGCCGAGCACACCGCCCGGCACGGGATGGCGATCTGCGCGAACGGCGCCGCCGTCTACGACCTGCACCGCAGCACGCTGCTCGCCGCGTACCCGCTCGACACGAAGGACGCGCTCACGGTCGTGGACGCGCTGCGCGCGGCCGTCCCCGGCACGACCTTCGCCGTGGAACGGACGAACGGCTTCTCGTACGAGCCCGCGTACCCGCCGTACGCCCCGATGCCCGACGCGGTGATCGCGCCCGCCGAGGAACTGCTCGCCGACAACGGCGCACCGGTACTGAAACTGCTGGCCAAGCACCCGGACGCCGACCCGGACGCGTTCCTCGCCATGGCGCTGAGCGCCGCCGGGGAGCACGGCGAGATCACCCGCTCCAGCGCGTCCGCGCTGCTGGAGATCAGCGGCCCGGGGGTCAGCAAGGCCACCACCCTCGCCCGGTGCTGCGCGGAGCGCGGTGTGTCGGCCGATGAGGTCGTCGCGTTCGGCGACATGCCGAACGACCTGGCGATGCTCAGCTGGGCGGGTACCTCGTACGCGGTCGCGAACGCGCACCCCGCGGTCCTGGCCGCCACCACACACCGCACCACCGCCAACGAGGACGACGGCGTCGCCCGGATCATCGAGCGGATCCTGGCGGCCCGCAGCAACTGAACCGGCAGGACGGACCCGACGGCACGGAACTCACGGGACAGCCGCCGTTACAGCGGCGCCTCCCAGACGACCGTCGTCCCCACGCCGTCCGGCCCCGGCCCGAAACCGCTCGACCCGCCGAGGGCCTCCGCCCGGCGCGCCAGATTGCTCAGTCCGCTGCGGCGGCCGTCCTCCGGGATGCCCACCCCGTCGTCGGTGACCGTCAGCCGCACTCCGGTCACACCGTCACCGTCGCCGTCCCCATCGCTCCCGGCATCGCCCGGAAGGGTGACCGTCGCGTCGATCACCACGTCGATCCGGCTCGCGCCCGCGTGCCGGAAGGCGTTCGACAGCACCTCCCGCAGTGCGGCGATCAGGTTCTTCACGGTCAGCTCACCGACCAGCGCGTCCACCGCCCCGACGAACCGCACGGACGGCTGGAAGCCCAGCGGGACGGCCGCCGTGCCGATCTCCCGCAGCACCCGCGTCCGCAGGCCGGCCGGCGCGTCGGCGGGGGCCTGCTGGAGCGCGAAGATCGCGGTGCGCACCTCCTGGATGGTGGCGTCCAGTTCGTCGACGGCCTTGCCGATCCCGTCCCGCACCTGCGGGACCATCGAGCGGCGCTGGGCGCCCTGCAGCATCAGACCGGTCGCGAACAGCCGCTGGATGACGAGGTCGTGCAGGTCACGGGCGATCCGGTCACGGTCCTCGTAGACCGCCAGCCGCTCCCGGTCGCGCTGGACGTCGGCCAGCAGCAGCGCCAGCGCGGCCTGCGCGGCGAACTGGGTGGCCAGCGTGCGCTCCACCTCGGTGAAAAGCTTGCCGCCGCGTTCGCGCGGCAGCGCGAGCGTGCCGATCACCCGGCCGTTGCTCTTGAGCGGAAGCATCATGCTGGGCCCGAACCGGGGCGCCAGATGCGTGGTCATCCGCACGTCCATGGAGGAGTCGTCGACGAAGACCGGCTCCCCGTTCAGCAGCAGTTCGGCGACCGGGCTCGCCGCCTCGATGACGGTGCCGAGCATCCCGGCCGGTTCGTCCGCGGAGACCGCGACGACCTCCAGACCGCCCTCCGCGGTCGGCAGCAGCACCAGCCCGGCGGCGGCCTCGGCCAGCTTGCGGGCCTGCTCGGCGACGACGTCCAGCGCGTCCTCGGCCGCGTCGCCCGTCAGCAGTGCGGTGGTGAGGGCGGCCGAGCCGTTGATCCAGCGCTCGCGCTGGCGGGTCGCCTCGTACAGCCGCGCGTTGCCGAGCGCGATCCCCGCCTCGGTGGCCAGGATCCGCACCACATGCAGATCCTCCTCGGTGAACTCACCGCCACCGCGCTTCTCGGTCAGGTACAGGTTTCCGAAGACCTCGGTGTGGACGCGGATCGGCACCCCGAGAAAGGCGTGCATCGGGGGGTGGTCCGGCGGGGCCCCCGACGACCGCGGGTCCTTCGTCAGGTCGGCCAGCCGCAACGGCACCGGATGGCGGATGAGCTCGCCGAGCAACCCCGTACGGCCGTCCGGGAGGGCGCCGATGCGGTCGGCGTCCTCCTCGGCGATGCCGTGCGTGACGAAGTCGGCGAGGCCGGTGCCGTCGGCGTTGAGCACACCGAGCGCCGCGTAGCGGGCGGAGGCCAGTTCGGCGGCCGTCTCGACGATCCTGCGCAGCGTCGTGTGCAGCTCGAGGCCAGTACCGACGGAGACGACGGCCTCCAGCAGCTCGGGCAGGCGCACGGTGATCTGGGAGGCCATGCCCTGGAAGCTGAGAGTGGTCGGCGCACTGTCGTCTGCCATGTCCCTCAGCGTATTTGGTCCGCTTTGTCCCCGCCGGTCAGACCGTTACCAGGCCCATCGCGTCCGTCGTTCCGGCCGCGTCCGCCGCCAGGTCCGCGGCGCGCTCCCGTTCGAGGGTGCGGCGGAACGGTCCTTCGACGGCGGCCAGCTCCGCGTACGTACCGCGCTGCACGACGCGGCCCCGGTCGAGGACGACGATCTCGTCGACGGCGTCCCCGGCCAGGCCCGCCAGCCGGTGCGTGATCAGCACGGTCGTACGGCCCCGGGTGGCGTCGAGCAGATCCGCGGTGAGCGCGTCCGCGGTCGGCAGGTCCAGGTGCTCGGCCGGCTCGTCGAGCACCAGGACGGGGAAGTCGGCGAGCAGCGCGCGGGCCAGCGCGAGGCGCTGGCGCTGCCCGCCGGACAGCCGGGCCCCGTGCTCGCCGACGAGCGTGTCCAGGTCCGCGTCCAGCCGGCCCGCGGCAAGGGCCGCGCGCAGCGCGTCGTCATCGGCGGCCGGGCGCGCCAGCCGCAGGTTCTCGCGGACCGAGCTGTCGAAGACATGCGCGTCCTGCGCGCACAGACCGACCAGCCGGCGTACCTCGTCGCCGTCCAGCGCGGCCGCTTCGGTACCGGCGAGAGCGTACGAACCGCTCTCCGCGTCGAGGAAGCGCAGCAGCACCTGCGCCAGGGTCGTCTTGCCCGCACCCGACGGGCCGACCACCGCGATCCTGCGGCCCTGCGTCAGTTCGAGGTCCAGCCCGGCCAGCGCGGGCCGGTCCTGGCCCGGGTAGCGGGCCGTCAGATCCCGGACGACCAGCGGGAACGGCAGCGCCGGCGGCTCGGCCGGCCGCTCCGGCTCCCGGACCGGCTCCGGTGCGTCCAGCACGTCGTGCACCCGCAGCGCCGCCCCCCGGCTGCGCTGCCGGTACTGCGCCGCGAGCGGCATCCCCGTGACCGCTTCGAACGCGGCGAGCGGGGTGAGCACCACGACCGCCAGGGCGACCCCGTCGAGCCGGCCGTCCCGTACCGCCTGGATCCCGGCGTAAGCACAGGCCACCACCGTCAGACCGCACACCAGTGCGGTCAGTCCGGCGCCCAGCGCGGTCGTCGCGGCGGACCGGGCGGCGATCCGGGTGAGGATGCGGTCGGAGCGCGCGGCGCGCTCCCGCCGACCCGGCAGCGCGCCCGCCACCGTCAGCTCGGCGGTGCCGGTCAGGAGGTCCACGACCTGCGTCGACAGCTCGCCCTTCGCCGGCGCGAGCCGCCGCTCGGCCCGCCGCGACAGGACGGCGGACAGCGCCGGGACACCCGCGCCGGCGATCAGCAGACCGGCCGCCAGCGCCACGCCCGCCTCGGGCAGCAGCCAGCCGGTGAACGCCGCCGACGCGACACAGACACCCGCCGCGGCACCGGCGGGCAGCAGCCAGCGCAGGAAGTAGTCCTGCAGTCCGTCGACGTCCGCGACCAGCCGGGAGAGCAGATCGCCCCGCCGCGTCTCCCGCAGGCCCGCCGGCGCGAGCCGTTCGATCCGCCGGTAGACGGCCACCCGCAGATCCGCGAGCGAACGGAAGACCGCGTCGTGCGACACCAGCCGCTCCGCGTAACGGAACACCGCCCGCCCGATCCCGAACGTCCGCGTCGCCGTGACCGCGACCATCAAATACAGCACCGGCGGCTGCTGCGACGCCCGGCTGATCAGCCATCCGGACGTCGCCATCAGACCCACCGCGGACCCGAGCGCCAGCGCCCCCAACAGCAGCGCCAGCGCGAAGCGTCCGCGCAACGGCCCCGCCATCCGGCGCACCCGCCGCAGCGGACGTCCCCCACCGGCGGCGGGCGACGCGTCCACGGGCAGGACGGGCGACGTGGTCGACGTGCCGGCCGACAGCGGTCCCTGACGGGCTGCCAGGGGACTCCGGTCTCTGACGGCGGTCACCTCGACCGCCGCGGGCCGCAGCCGGATCGTGCGGTCGGCCACCGCGAGCAGGGCCGGCCGGTGAACGACGAGCAGCACCGTACGGCCCACCGCCAACCGGCGGACGGCGGCCACCACGGCCGCCTCGGTGTCGCCGTCGAGGTTGGCGGTCGGCTCGTCGAGCAGCAGCAGCGGACGGTCGGCCAGGAAAGCGCGGGCGAGGGCGAGCCGTTGGCGCTGCCCTGCGGAGATTCCGGAGCCGCCCTCACCGAGCGGAGTGTCCAGGCCGGCGAAGTCGAGGGCGCCCGCGTCACGGAGGGCGGCCCGCACCTGCTCGTCGGTGGCATCCGGCCGGGCCAGGCGGACGTTCTCGGCGACGGTCCCGGCGAAGAGATGCGGCCGCTGCGGGACCCAGGCGATCTGCCGGTGCCAGCTCCTGGGGTCGAGCGACGCCAGATCGGTGCCGTCGACCAGGATCCGGCCGCCGGACGGCTGCGCGAAGCCGAGCAGCGCGGCCAGCAGCGTGGTCTTGCCGACACCGCTGGGACCGACGACGGCGACCGTCTCACCGGGGGAGACGGTGAAGGAGACCTCGGGGAGCGAGGGCCGCTCGCGGCCTTCGTGGTGCACCGTCAGACCGTCCACGGTGATGACCGCGTGCCGCGGATCGGGGGCGGGCAGCGTCCCGGCGGTGGCCGGAGCCGCCTCCAGGACGGCGAAGACCTCGTCCGCGGCGGCCAGCCCCTCGGCGGCCGCGTGGTACTGCGCGCCCACCTGCCGCAGCGGCAGATACGCCTCGGGCGCGAGCACCAGGACGACGAGCCCGGTGTAGAGGTCCAGATCCCCGTGGACCAGCCGCATGCCGATGCCCACGGCGACCAGCGCCACGGAGATCGTCGCGAGGAGTTCCAGGGCGAACGACGACAGGAACGCGATCCGCAGCGTCCGCATGGTCGCGCGCCGGTACTCGTCGGTGATGGTGCGGATGGACTCGGCCTGCGCCTTGGCCCGGCCGAAGACCTTCAGGGTGGGAAGGCCGCCGACGACGTCCAGGAAGTGCCCGGACAGCCGTGCGAGCAGCCGCCACTGACGGTTCATCCGGTCCTGGGTGGCCCAGCCGATCAGCGCCATGAAGAGCGGGATGAGGGGGAGGGTCAGCGCGATGGTGAGCGCCGAGACCCAGTCCGAGGTGACGATCCGGGCCAGCACCACGACCGGTACGACCACGGCCAGTCCGAGCTGCGGCACATAGCGGGCGAAGTAGTCGTCGAGCGCGTCGACCCCGCGGGTGGCGAGCGTGGTGAGTTCGCCGGTGCGCTGGGTGGAGAGCCAGGACGGGCCCAGGGCGGTGGCCCGTTCCAGCAGCCGGCCGCGCAGTTCCGACTTGACGGCCGCGCTGGCGCGGTGCGCGCACAGCTCGGTCAGCCAGGCGACGATCCCGCGGCCGGCCGCGGCGGCGGCGAGCAGCAGCAGCGGAGTGCGCAGCTCGCCGGCGTCGAGACCGTGCTGGAATCCGCCGACCACGATCTCGGCGATGAGCATCGCCTGGGCGACGACCAGCCCCGCCCCGGCCAGGCCGAGGGCCACGGACGCCACGAGGAAGACGCGGCTGGCGCGGGCGTACCGGAGCAGACGCGGATCGACTGGTTTCACGTGGAACATTCCCTTCGGCGAAGAGCTCGGCCGGCCGCAACGGGCCCCGGACCCTGTCTGACCGTGGTTAGTGGACTTCGGCGATGTGCTGGGTGCCGATCCGCTTGCGGAACACCCAGTACGTCCACCCCTGGTAGATCAGCACGACCGGCGTCGCGACCGCGGCGCACCACGTCATGATCCTCAGCGTGTACGGCGTCGCCGAGGCGTTGGTCACGGTGAGGTTCCACGCGGCGTTCAGCGAGGACGGCATGACGTTCGGGAAGAGCGCCAGGAAGAGCATCGCCACCGACGCCGCGATCGTGATGCCGGAGAAGACGAACGACCATCCCTCACGGCCGATCCGGATCATCCGGACCGCCGCGACCAGCGCCACCACCGCGACGATCAGCGCGCCGAGCGTCGTGCCGTCACCGCTGTCCTTCTGGGTCCAGCCCAGGAAGAGCACCGCGAGCACCGCGGCCGTGATGCCCAGCCGGAAGGCGAGCCTGCGAGCCCGGGTCCGGATGTCGCCGACCGTCTTGAGCGCGGCGAACACCGCGCCGTGGAAGGTGAAGAGCGTGAGGGTGACGAGCCCGCCGAGGATCGAGTAGACGTTCAGCAGATCCCAGAAGGTGCCGACGTACTCCTTGTTCGCGTCGATCTTCACACCGCGCACCATGTTGGCGAACGCGACGCCCCACAGCACGGACGGCAGCAGCGAGGACCAGAAGATCACCTGTTCCCAGCTGGTCTGCCAGCGGTCCTCCGACCGCTTGGAGCGGTACTCGAAGGCGACGACGCGGACGATCAGACAGAGCAGGATGATCAGCAGCGGCAGATAGAAGCCGGAGAAGAGCGTGGCGTACCACTCGGGGAACGCGGCGAACGTCGCGCCGCCCGCGGTGAGCAGCCACACCTCGTTCCCGTCCCAGACCGGGCCGATGGTGTTGATCAGTACGCGGCGCTCGGGGCGGTCGCGGGCCAGCAGCTTGGTGAGGATCCCGATCCCGAAGTCGAAGCCCTCCAGGAAGAAGTAGCCGGTCCACAGGACGGCGATGAGTACGAACCAGACGTCGTGCAGGTGCATGTCGCGCTCCTTCCTCTCAGTACGAGAAGGCCATGGGCCGGTCGGCGTCGGTGGAGTCGCCGCCGATCTTCGTGGGCGGATTCCGGTCGGAATCGGTCAGCTCGGGCGGTCCGGCCTTGGCGTACTTCAGCAGCAGCTTGATCTCGACGACCGCGAGCACCGCGTAGAGCAGGGTGAAGGCGATCAGCGAGCCGAACACCTCTCCGGTGGAGACATTGGGGGAGACCGCGTCAGAGGTGCGGAGCAGTCCGTAGACGGCCCAGGGCTGGCGGCCGGTCTCGGTGAAGATCCAGCCCCACGAGTTGGCCAGCAGCGGGAAGACCATCGTCCACAGCGCGATCCGCCAGTACCAGGCGGCGAACCGGTCGCCGAACGGTGTGTTCCTGGTGAGCATCAGCTTCGGCGCCTCGTCCTCGCCGGTGCGGTGCTCCTCGGCGACCCAGAGCTTGCGGCGGGTGAGCCACAGTCCCGCCAGGCCGACCGCGAAGGACGTCATCCCGAAGCCGATCATCCAGCGGAAGCCCCAGTAGGCGGTGGGGATGTTCGGCCGGTAGTCACCGGGGCCGTACTTCTGCTGCTCGGCCTTGTTGATGTCGTTGATGCCGGGCACGTACGAGGAGAAGTTGCCGTCGGCGAGGAAGGACAGTATCCCGGGGATCTCGACGGCGACCTTGTTGTGGCCCTTGTCGACATCGCCGACGGCGAAGATCGAGAACGGGGCCGGCCCCTCGCCGTCCCACAGCGCCTCGGCGGCGGCCATCTTCATCGGCTGCTGCTTGAACATGACCTTGCCGAGCGAGTCACCGCTGATCGCGGTGAGCAGCCCCGCGACGACGGCGACGGCCAGGCCGAGCCGCAGTGAGGTGCGCATCACGGCGATGTGCTTCTTGCGCGCCAGGTGGTAGGCGGAGATGCCGATCATGAACGCGGCGCCGGTGAGGAAGGCCGCGGTGATGGTGTGGAAGACCACGACCAGGGTGGTGTCCTGGGTGATGACCTTCCAGAAGTCGGTGAGCTCGGCGCGGCCGGTCACCTTGTTGTAGGTGTAGCCGACCGGGTGCTGCATCCAGGAGTTCGCGGCCAGGATGAAGTACGCGGAGAGGATCGTGCCGATCGAGACGATCCAGATGCAGGCGAGGTGGATGCGCTGCGGCAGCTTGTCCCAGCCGAAGATCCACAGCCCGATGAACGTGGACTCGAAGAAGAACGCGATCAGTGCCTCGAAGGCGAGCGGGGCTCCGAAGATGTCCCCGACGAACCGGGAGTAGTCCGACCAGTTCATCCCGAACTGGAACTCCTGGACGATCCCGGTGGCCACGCCCATGGCGATGTTGATCAAGAAGAGCTTGCCCCAGAACTTGGTGGCCCTGAGGTACTTCTCGTTCTTGCTGCGGACCCATGCGGTCTGCAGGACCGCGGTGAGCGCGGAGAGGCTGATCGTCAGCGGGACGAAGAGGAAGTGGTAGACGGTGGTGATGCCGAACTGCCATCGCGCGACGTCGACGGTTTCCAGCGAGAGCTGCACGTCACGACTCCTTACCTGTACCGGTTTACCTGCACCGGTCCAAACTCGAACTTTTCCCCCCAACCCTCGCGTGGAACCCATAGGAAAGGGGGCAAACACGTCCGCTTGTGAAAGTGAACGCATTCACAAGCTAAGTATCGCGCACAGCAGTTCGCCCCCTCCCACCGGGGGGTGGAAGGGGGCGAAAACGGCAGGTGGTAAAGGGAGCTACAGCTCCTTGCGGAACGCGTCCGCCGTGCTCAGCAGCAGGTCGTTGGCCTCGGTCTCGCCGATGGTGATCCGCACGCCCTCGCCCGGGAACGGCCGTACCGCCACCCCGGCCCGCTCGCACGCCGCGGCGAAGTCCAGGGTGCGCTCCCCCAGCCGCAGCCAGACGAAGTTCGCCTGCGTCTCCGCCGGCGCCCAGCCCTGCGCGGCCAGTGCCCCGACGACCCGGTCCCGCTCGGTGACCAGGCCGGCCACCCGCTCCAGCAGGGCCTCCTCGGAACGCAGCGACGCGACCGCCGCGTCCTGCGCGAGCTGGCTCACACCGAACGGCATCGCGGTCTTGCGCAGCGCGGCCGCGACCGGCTCGTGCGCGATGGCGAAGCCCACCCGCAGACCGGCCAGGCCGTACGCCTTGGAGAAGGTGCGCAGCACCGCGACGTTCGGGCGGTCGCGGTAGATCTCGACACCGTCCGGCACGTCGGCGTCCCGGATGAACTCGCGGTACGCCTCGTCGAGGACCACGAGCACATCGGACGGCACCCGGTCGAGGAAGCGTTCCAGCTCCGCACGGCGTACCGCGGTGCCCGTGGGGTTGTTGGGGTTGCAGATGAAGATCAGCCGGGTCCGGTCGGTGATGGCGTCCGCCATCGCGTCCAGGTCGTGGTCCTCGCCGTCGGTGAGCGGTACCTCCACCGGCGTCGCGCCGCTGATCCGCGTGATGATCGGGTACGCCTCGAAGGAACGCCAGGCGTAGATGACCTCGTCACCCGGCCCCGCGGTCGACTGCAGCAGCTGCTGCGCGACGCCGACCGAGCCGGTGCCGGTCGCGATGTGCGTCTGCGGCACTCCGAAGCGGTGCGCCAGCTCGGCGATCAGCTCGGTGCACGCGGCGTCGGGATAACGGTTGAACGAACCCGCGGCGGCGGTGGCCGCCTCCAGCACGCCGGGCAGCGGCGGGAAGGGGTTCTCGTTGGAGGACAACTTGTAGGCCGGAGCACCCTCGTCCGAGACCGGGGGTCGCCCGGGCTTGTAGGTGGGGATGCCGTCCAGTTCCGCGCGCAGCTTCGGGGTCATGACCACACCATACGAGGGGGCGTGAGGGAGTGGGAAAGTGCCGTGCGCCACACCGTGCGCCGGTGGCGCACGCGGTGGTGCGCATCCCTCGTAGGAGTGAGTTGATACCTCCCCGCAATACGAACCAATGGGCAGGAGATCGTCCCCGCGACGCCGGTACTCACGCGAAGAAAGCGCTTGCGAGCTGCACATTACACCCCACAAGGCACTCTTGATCTTGCAGAAACGTACCGTCTGAATGCCTTTTCGGGGCCCCAGCGGACGGACCAACCCCGCCCTACTATCGGGTCGCCATGACAGCAGCAGGGAACCACCAGGCGAGCCGGCCCATCGGACGCCGGCTCGAGCGGGCAGGCATCAGAGATGTCGCCGCTGCCGCCGGTGTCTCGATCACGACTGTCTCCGACGCACTCAACGGCAAGGGCCGACTGCCCGACGCCACCCGCCGCCATGTCCGGGAGGTCGCCGAACGGCTGGGTTACCGCCCGTCCGCGGCAGCCCGCACACTGCGCACCGGCCGATCGGGCTTAATCGGCCTGACGGTCACCACCTACGGCGAAGAACCGTTCACTTTTACCGAGTTCGCGTACTTCGCCGAAATGGCGAGAGCCGCGACCTCGGCCGCCCTCGCCCGGGGCTACGCCCTGGTCATCCTCCCCGCCTCCTCACGCCATGACGTGTGGAGCAACGTCGCACTCGACGGCACCGTGGTCATCGACCCCTCCGACCACGATCCCGTCGTCATGGAACTCGTCCGCCAGGGCGTACCGGTGGTCAGCGACGGCCGGCCCGCCGGCAGCCTCCCCGTCCACGCCTGGGTCGACAACGACCACGAGGAAGCCGTCCTCGGCATCCTCGACCACCTCGCCGCCGCCGGAGCCCGCCGGATCGGCCTGCTCACCGGTACCAGCACCGACACCTACACCCGGCTCTCCACCACCGCGTACCTGCAATGGTGCGAGCGGGTGGGCCAGGAGCCGGTCTACGAGTCCTACCCCGCCCACGACCCGTGCGCGGGCGCCGTCGCCGCCGACCGGCTGCTCGCCCGTCCCGACCGGCCCGACGCCGTCTACGGTCTCTTCGACCCCAACGGCACCGATCTGCTGGCCGCCGCCCGCCGCTACGGGCTGCGGGTGCCGGACGATCTGCTGCTGGTCTGCTGCAGCGAGAGCAGCGTCTACGCGAGCACCGAACCGCCGATCACCACGCTGTCCCTCAAACCGGGGAAGATCGGCACCGCGGTGGTCCAGCTCCTCATCGACGCGATCGAAGGGGTGGGTGCCACCCATCCCGTCCAGCAGATCATGCAGACCGACCTCATCGTCCGCACCTCGTCCCAGCGCCGTACGCACCGCACCACGGTGAGTCCCCCGCGCAGTCCGGCCGGGGGCTGAGGCCTGGCCCGGGAAACCCGAACCGCACCACCGCACACGAGCCGCCGGGAAGTCCGCGCGGGGATCCGGAACCGGAACCCCGCGCGGAAGTTCGCACCGGACTCCGTGCGGAAACCTGTTCAGGAGTCGGCACAGGAGTCCGAGCAGGAACCCGAATCGGCCGCCGGACCGCCCCAGGACGCCGATTTAGGGGGTGTTTGTCGGCACCGGCCGAAAACCCGGCACCCAGGTATGTCACACCACGACAGCGTCATTCCTATGATGGGCGGATGGCGGCGCGATGGTGGAGGGGTCGATGACACAGGGGGCAGGTCACGGGCCCGTGCTCAAGGCGATGGTGAGCTGGCGTCCGGCAGGTCCGGACGCGGGTCCGGAGGCCGGACCGGAAGGCGGTCGGCAGACCGGTCAGGCAGCCGCGCCCGGCAACGGGTCGTACGGGTTCGCCGACGCTTCCGGTGCTCCCGTCTTGCCAGGCACACCAGGCGTTCTCGGTGCGCCCGGTACCGGTGCGCCCGGTACCGGTGCCGCGATCGGTGCGGACGGGCCGGCAGGTGCGCCCGCGTCCTTCGCCGCGCCGGCGGCCCCGGTCCAGGTGCCGGCCGCCGCGCCCCCGGCCGGGTACGAGGCGACCCAGCTCGACACCCGTCTGGTGCCGGAGGACTACACCCCCACCGCGCACGACCTCCCGGTGATAGCTCCCGTCGACGCGGACCAGCCCGGTCCGCTCTACGTCGTCGGCGACGTCCACGGGTACATCGACGAGCTGCGTACGGCGCTCCACGCCCAGGGCCTCATCGACGCCGAAGGCCACTGGTCGGCGGGCACCGCCCGGCTGTGGTTCCTCGGTGACTTCACCGACCGCGGTCCGGACGGCATCGGCGTCATCGAGCTCGTCATGCAGCTCTCCGCCGAGGCGGCCGCCGCGGGCGGCTACGCCAAGGCCATCATGGGCAACCATGAGCTGCTGCTGCTCGGCGCCCACCGCTTCGGCGACACCCCCGTCAATTCCACCGGTGGCACCGCGTCGTTCCTCGCCGCCTGGCGGCTCAACGGAGGCCAGCCCTCCGACATGGACCGGCTGGAGGACCGCCATCTGACGTGGATGTCCCGGCTCGACGCGGCGCACCTGACCGACGGTCATCTGCTGCTGCACTCCGACACCACGGCGTACCTCGACTACGGCACCACCATCGACGCGATGAACGACGCCGTCACCGGCATCCTCCAGCGCGGCGACGCGGACGAGTGCTGGGACCTGTTCCGCAAGCTCACCAAGCGCTTCGCCTTCCGCGGCGACAACGGCCCGCAGGCCGCCCGGGAACTCCTCGACACCTACGGCGGCCACCAGGTCGTCCACGGCCACAGCCCCATCCCGTACCTGCTCGGCGAGGTCGGCGGCGAATACACCGCGGACGGGGAGGAACGCACCCCGGTCGTCAATGGCCCGATGGCATATGCCGAGAACTTGGCATTGGCAATGGACGGTGGCGTAACCATGGACGGCCGACTGCTCGTTGCCGAACTCCCACCCCTTTCCTGATCGGCAGATTTCCGGGAAGCACTCTGTCACCCCCTCATCCCGCGCTCTACCATCGCTATATCCGTAAGGCACGCTCTCCTCCGCTTCACCGGCCGACCGGCTCCACATTCAGCGGGGAGGTCCGGAGACGGAGCATCGGGGGATGCACATGAACAGCGCTCCACACCTGCTCAACGAAGACCGCCCGGACTTCGAACGAGTCCTCGACGACGCACTGCACTCCGCGGACACCGGGCACGACGAGCACGGCGGGCACGAAGGCGTGCTCAACAGCGAACAGCTGCGCACCATGGCGCTGAGCGCCGCGGAGGTCATCTCCGCCTGCGCCGCACCGGAGTACCAGCAGTACCTGAAGGTTCGCGAGCAGATCCGCGAGGCCCTCGAGGAGTCCGCGGTCATCCGCCGGACGGAGCCCGTGACGGCCGCGGACAACCGGGCGTTCAGCTACGCCGCCATGGGCGTGGCCGACTCCGCGGGCTCCGGCGCCGGGCTGTTCGCGGTGGTCGCCGTGCTGACGCCCCTCCTGGCGGGCACCGCCGCGCTGATCTTCCTGCTGATCGGCTACGTCCTGCACGCGATGACGCCGGAACCCGCCATCGCCGCACCGCTGCGCACCGCCGGCTGGCTCTTCGCGGGCGTCACCGGGTGCGGGATCCTGGTCGGGATGGTCGGCCTGCTCCTCACCGCCCTGCGCGACAGCGCGAGCGCCATCCATGACGACGACTCCGACTCGCTGCCGCCCGAGGTCGCCGCCGCCCGCGAGGCGTGGCGGCGCGCCCTGCGCGACCGCGGCGTCCTGCCCTTCCTCGCCGAGGCCAGAACGAACGCCGCCCTGGCGCCGCATCCGGACTTCGAGCCTCCGCGCTCCAACGGCAGCCAGCCCTCACGAATGCCCCGACTCGGCTATTCCCGCCCGGACTTCACCAGTCCCGGCCCCGAGGAATCCCCAGGACCGGGCCATCGATTCTCCAGCCCCGATTTCTCCAGTCCGGACTTTTCGAGCCCCGACTTCACGGGCCCGGACGAGGGTTCGAGATAGCGCACCCGGTTGTGAGTATGGGCGGAATGCGGAAGTCCGCACCTATAGTGCGAATTTGATGCCATCCGCCCCCATGTGACGCATGAACGCACCTACGGTGCGCGCCGGAGGCGGTACGGCGTAGCCCGTCTCACCCCGGTGTCGAGCGCGTCAGGCACCGGGCCCGGGCGGCGTCCCCGACTACGCGGACAGCGGAAGGGACCTGAAGCCGCGCGAGAAAGCTGCGGCTCCACGCCCAACTGGTTGAAACGTTAACGCAATGCCGCCGCCGGCCCACAAAGTCCAATCCGTGGACAACTTCGCCTTCGAGAGTGTTTCGAATGGGCGCGCTCCCAACAGGACTTCCCGCAGAACCGCAGGTCAGCGGCGCGCCATCGCTCCCGTGGTATTCGATCCGGAGAGTGCCGACGGGACGTTCCCACCTGCCCGCGCATATGCCAGGTGCATACTTCGGCGCACACTGCTCGACAACCCGGACGGCCGGAGTCGAACCGCGTGGATCGGGCCCGACTGCATTGCCGCAGACGGCAATTGGCGTGGAACGAGTTGCTCCGGACGACTGGTTTCGATACGAGTTGATGATGAGTAGGGTGTGACCCGCTGCCGATGGATCTACGGAAGGTGCCTGGCTGAATTCAGAGGGTCTGGCTGAATTCAGCATGACCGGAATGTGCGGGTGCGGGTGGTGTCGTCTGCAGGATCTGGAGGGGGATAGTGACTGCTGGCTCGTTCGAGGGGCAGTACGTGTGGCATCCGGCGGCCGATGATCGTCAGTTGGCCCGAGCGTGCATGGATGTGAAGGCCGGGCGGTACCTCAGCGCCAGCGAGATCCTGAAGGAGACCCGCGGGGATTTCGAAGTGCGGGCCCACCGGTCCCTCGTACTGGCCTCCGAGGCGGCGGATTCCGACCTGGCCGAACGCTGGCTGGCCGAGGAACCCAGCGCCGAGTCCGCGCTGCTGTGGGCGCGGGTGGCGATGCTCCGGGCGTTACGGATGGCCGACGCCGGCGATCTCCGCGAGGGCGCGCTGGTCCGCATAGCGCAGGGCGCGTGCGAACGGGCCTCGGAGATGCTGCCGACCGACCCGACTCCCTGGGTGACCCAACTGGCGCTCACCCGGCTCCAGCGACCCCGCGATCCCGCGCCGCGCGGACTGCTGACCGAGCCGACCGGTCCCTGGTACCTCTTCGCCCACATCCTCCGGCTCGACCCCTGGCACCGTGAGGCGCACCACCGGTTCCTGGCCTTCTTCTTCACCCGCAACGGCGGCTCGGCGAGCGCGCGATGGGACGTCGCCTCGTTCCTGAGCCACCGGGCACCGACCTCCTCGCCGCTGCGGCTGCTGCCGCTGGTGGCGCTGGTCGAGGACTACGACCCCTCCGCACTGCTGGCGGACCGCACGTGGGAACAGCCCCAGTGGAAAGCGACCACGATGGGGATCTACACCCATTGGTTTCCCGAGACGGCCAAGTACCGGTTCACCCCGGTGCTCGACCTGGCCTATCTGGCCCATGCCCTGGTCATGGCGAAGCTCGAATTCGAGGCGCGGGAAGTGCTCACAGCGTCAGGACCCTATGCGTCCCGTATGCCCTGGAGTGCGTTCGGAGCGCCCGAGGAACAACTGACCAGGGCCAGAAAGCTGTGCGGACTGCCGATTCCGAGTGCCGCCTGATCCCTATTCCGCTCCACATCGCACGACGAAGTCCTCCCGTCCTCCATGTCTCAGAAAGGCTGCGGTTGTGACCGAGCACAGATCTCTTTCACACTCGAAAACCCTTCGTCCTCCAGCGCCCGTCGCCGCCCTCGACGACGACGCGACGCTGCATGCCATGGGCTATCCGCGGAAACTTACCCGGCGATTTCGCGCGTTTGACAACTTCGCGATCTCTTTCACCATCATCAACATCATCGCCGGTATCTTCTCCTCGTTCGGTTTCGGCATGGCGGCCGGCGGTCCGCGGATTCTCATATTCGGCTGGATAGGCGTGTCCATCATGGTGCTGTTCGTCGGCGCCTCGATGGGAGAGATCGCCTCCGCCTATCCGACCAGCGGCGCGCTGTACTTCTCCGCGGGCAAGCTCGCCAAGCGGCACCGCGGCGCCTGGTCCTGGTACACCGGCTGGCTGAACTTCGTCGGCCAGGTGGGCGGGACGGCCGCCACCGGCTACGCCGCCGCCACGTTCATCCAGGCCTTCATCGCGATGCAGTGGACCGACTACGAGGTGACGGCGCAGCGCACCGTGGGCATCACGGCGGTGATCCTGCTGCTGCAGGCGCTCGCCAACACCTACACGGTGCAGCTGATCGCCCTGCTGAACCGCATATCCGTGTGGTGGCTGTTCATCGGCATGGTCGTGATCGTCGTCTGTCTGACCGTCATACCCGACCACCACCAGTCGGTTTCCTTCGTGACGCATTTCGAGAACAACACCGGCTTCTCCAACGGGATTTACGGCGCGATGCTCGGTCTGCTCGTCACGAGCTGGACCTTCACGGGCTTCGACGGCAGTTTCCA
The DNA here is from genome assembly GCF_010548325.1 of Streptomyces sp. SID13666. Lineage (NCBI taxonomy): Bacteria > Bacillati > Actinomycetota > Actinomycetes > Kitasatosporales > Streptomycetaceae > Streptomyces > Streptomyces sp. SID13666. Next base: position 85,962 of record NZ_JAAGLX010000027.1, read on the forward strand.
CATGTCGGAAGAGACCGTGCAGGCAACGGTCAACGCGCCCAAGGGCATCATGCGGTCGATCGCCTACTCCGCCGGCATCGGCCTGATTCTCATGCTCGCCCTGGTGTACGCGATTCGTGATTACGCCGCCGAGGCGAGCTCCGCCGCACCGCCCGTGCAGATTCTCATCGACGCGCTCGGCATGGGCACCGCCAAGCTGCTGCTGCTGATCGTCATCGGCGCCATGCTGTTCTGCGGTCTGGCCAACATGACCAGCAATACCCGGCAGATCTTCGCGTTCTCCCGTGACGGTGCGATGCCCGGTTCGCGTTGGTGGCATTCCGTGTCCCCGCGCACCCGTACGCCCGTCAAGGCGGTATGGCTCGCGGCGGCCTGCTCCATCGTTCTGGTACTGCCCGGCTGGTGGTCCCACACCGCCTTCACCGCCATTGTGAGCGTCAATGTCGTCGGGCTGTTCCTCGCCTACGGCGTGCCCATCTTCCTGCGGCTGCGCCTGGGCGACGAGTTCGAGTCCGGCCCCTGGAACCTCGGGCGCTACGGCAAGGTCGTCGGATCGGTCGCCGTGACCTGGATCGTCCTCAGCAGCGTGCTGTTCATGCTGCCCCAGGTCTCCCCGATCACCACGACCTCGTTCAACTACGCCCCGATCGCCCTGGGTGTGGTGCTGCTCATCGCCACCGTCTGGTGGTTCGCCACCGCGCGGAAGCGCTTCCAGGGACCGGTCAGCTACGGCCGTCCCGACGAAGTGGCCGCCATGGACCTGATCTGACCCGGCGGTACCCGATCGACCCGATTGACGCGCACGACCCGACGTCGGTGCACCGCAGAGGTCCCGGTGGGATTCCCACCGGGACCTCACGCATGTGCGGTGGTCAGCGGGCCGTCGTCAGTCCGCCAGCGGCAGGTAGACCCGGTTGCCGCTCGCCGCGAACTCCTCGGACTTCTGCCGCATCCCGGCCTCCGGGTCCAGCAGCAGGTCCCCGCCGTGCTCCTTGCGGATGTCCTGACTGATCTTCATCGAGCAGAACTTGGGACCGCACATGGAGCAGAAGTGCGCGGTCTTGGCGCCGTCCGCCGGCAGCGTCTCGTCGTGGAAGTCACGCGCGGTGTCCGGGTCCATGGCGAGGTTGAACTGGTCCTCCCAGCGGAACTCGAAGCGGGCGTCGGACAGGGCGTCGTCCCAGTCCTGCGCCCCCGGGTGGCCCTTGGCCAGGTCCGCCGCGTGGGCCGCGATCTTGTACGTGATGACACCGGTCTTGACGTCGTCGCGGTTGGGCAGGCCCAGGTGCTCCTTGGGCGTGACGTAGCAGAGCATCGCGGTGCCCCACCAGGCGATCATCGCGGCGCCGATGCCCGAGGTGATGTGGTCGTAGGCGGGCGCGACATCGGTGGTGAGCGGGCCGAGCGTGTAGAACGGCGCCTCCTCGCAGATCTCCTGCTGGAGGTCGATGTTCTCCTTGATCTTGTGCATCGGGACGTGCCCGGGGCCCTCGATCATGGTCTGCACGTTGTGCCGCTTGGCGATGGTGTTCAGCTCGCCCAGCGTCCGCAGCTCCGCGAACTGCGCCTCGTCGTTGGCGTCCGCGATGGAGCCGGGGCGCAGGCCGTCGCCGAGCGAGTACGTGACGTCGTAGGAGGCGAGGATGTCGCAGAGCTCCTCGAAGTTCTCGTAGAGGAACGACTCCTTGTGGTGCGCGAGGCACCAGGCCGCCATGATCGAGCCGCCGCGCGAGACGATGCCGGTCTTGCGGCGGGCGGTCATCGGGACGTACCGCAGCAGCACGCCGGCGTGGACCGTCATGTAGTCGACGCCCTGCTCGGCCTGCTCGATGACGGTGTCCTTGTAGACCTCCCAGGTGAGCTCCTCGGCCTTGCCGTCGACCTTCTCCAGTGCCTGGTAGAGGGGGACGGTGCCGATCGGCACGGGGGAGTTGCGCAGCACCCATTCACGGGTGGTGTGGATGTTGCGGCCGGTGGACAGGTCCATGACCGTGTCGGCGCCCCACTTGGTGGCCCAGGTCATCTTGTCCACCTCCTCCTCGATGGAGGACGTGACCGCGGAGTTGCCGATGTTGGCGTTGACCTTCACCAGGAACCGCTTGCCGATGATCATCGGCTCGATCTCGGGGTGGTTCACGTTCATCGGCATGACGGCCCGGCCGGCCGCGATCTCCTCGCGCACCACCTCGGGGGAGACATTCTCGCGGATCGCGATGTACTCCATCTCCGGGGTGATGTCGCCGCGGCGGGCGTACGCGAGCTGCGTCACCGCCTGGCCGTCCCGGCCCCTGCGGGGAATCCGGGGGCGGCCGGGGAAGACCGCGTCGAGGTTCCGCAGACCGCCGCGGGGGGAGGTGTGCTTGATCCCGTCGTCCTCGGGGCGGACCGGGCGGCCCGAGTACTCCTCGGTGTCGCCGCGGCCGATGATCCAGTTCTCCCGCAGCGGCGCCAGGCCGCGGCGGACGTCGGTGGTGACGTTCGGATCGGTGTACGGCCCCGACGTGTCGTACAGCGTCACGTCACGGCCGGTGGTGAGGTGCACCTGGCGCACGGGGACCTGGATGTCCGGCCTGGTGCCGGTCAGGTAGCCCTTGTGCCAGCCGGGCTCGCGCTTCTCCGGAGCGACGGACGGCTCCGCCGAAACGGGCTTATCCGTCGAAACGGGCTGAACGGAGACAGGCATGCGTGCATCCTGCGTGGTCATGAGACCCAACTCCCTACGCCGGCATTACCCGGTAACAGGTTCAGCGGTCGGCGCAGTTCTTCAGCGCCCTCTCAGCCCGGTGCTCCGAGCTCCCGCGATTGCAAAGGTGCCCCCACGGTAGCGGGTGCGGACGAACGCACACCAGGGGGTCTTGCGATGATCGGTCCGTGGACACTCCCCAGGCGTCGCCCCACGCGCACTCGCACACCCACGGTCACGGTCCGGTGCCGCCGGTCTCCAAGCATCTCCGCAAGGTCATCGCGGTGGTTCTGGTGCCCTTCACCGCGGCGGTGCTCGCCGGGCTGATCGTGCTGTGGCCGGGTGGGGCGCCCCCGCACGCACGCACCGGGGTCGGTTTCGACCAGCAGACCCAGCAGGCGCGGGTCACCAGGATCGACGACGTCGCCTGCGCCGAGGCGAACACACAGTCACCGGCACAGTCCACGCCCGGCGCCGCCGCCTCCGCGCCGGAACGCTGCGAGAAGGCGACCATCGAGGTCACCACGGGCAAGGACAAGGGCCGGACGTTCACCGAGATCGTGCATCCCGACCAGACCCGCCGCTACACGGCGGGCCAGGGCGTGGTGGTGGCGTACGCACCCGACGCTCCGAAGGAGCTGCAGTACGCGGTGACGGATGTCGACCGCGGCTTCCCGCTCGCACTGCTGGCCGTGATCTTCGCGCTCGCGGTGATCGCCGTCGGCCGGCTGCGCGGTCTGATGGCACTGATCGCGCTGGTCATCAGCTTCGCGATCCTGACGCTCTTCATCCTCCCGGCGATCCTGCACGGCCACGATCCACTGCTGGTGGCGGTGATCGGCGGCAGCGCGATCATGCTGATCGCGCTCTACATGTGCCACGGGCTCAACGCCCGCACGTCAGTGGCGGTGATCGGCACGCTGTGCTCGCTCTTCCTGATCGGGATCCTCGGCTCGGTCTTCATCTCCTGGGCGCATCTGACGGGCAACACCTCGGACGAGACCGGGCTGGTCCACACCCTCTACCCGGGCATCGAGATCAAGGGCCTGCTGCTGGCCGGCATCATCATCGGCTCGCTGGGCGTCCTGGACGATGTGACGGTCACCCAGACCTCGGCGGTGTGGGAGCTCAAGGACGCCGACCCCGGCGCGAGTTGGCGCAAGCTCTACGGCTCCGGCATGCGGATCGGCCGGGACCACATCGCGTCGGTGGTGAACACCCTGGTGATGGCGTACGCGGGTGCGGCGCTGCCGCTCCTGCTGCTGTTCTCGGTGGCGCGCAGCGGGGTGCTGCGGGTCGCCAGCAGCGAACTGGTGGCGGAGGAGATCGTCCGGACGCTGGTCGGCAGCATCGGCCTGGTCGCGTCGGTTCCCCTGACGACGCTGCTGGCGGCGCTCGTTGTCAGTGCCGACCGGCACAATACGAGGACGGGCGGACCGAAGGCGGGGGACACTCTCCCCGCGAGGACCGGCGGCGGTCACCGGCGCCGGGGGAAGTAGCGGCAGGCCGCACCCGCGGGGGCGGGTGGCGGCGGTGAACGGGGGGACGATGGCCGGGATGATCGGGCTGCAGGGCAGGGTGACGGGGCGGATCGGCCCGGGGCTGGTCGGCGAGGTGATCGTCCAAGTACGGGGCGGCGCCGAGGCGTTCCTGGCGTATCCGGTCACACCGGGCGAGCGGATAGAGACCGGGACGCAGATCGTGGTCGTGGAATACCAGGCTCCGCGGACGGTCTACGTGGCCGCGGCCTTCGGCTGAGCGGGCTTCAGACCTCGGCCGGGTGAGCTTCCGGCGGCAGCTGATGTGAGCTTCCGGCTTCGGCCGAGCGGGCTTCGTATCAAGACTGCGCCAAGGTTCCGTCAGGGTGTTCACCACGGCCTTGCGCGGGAGCACACTCGCGATCGTCAGGCCCCGCATGGGGGCCGCTGTGAGGGGGGGTATGCCGATGATCATCGGCGTCGTGGCGGGACTCGTTCTCGCCGCAATCATCATCGTGATCGGGCTGTTCAAGCTGATGTGGCGGGTCGCGGAGCCCAACGAGGCGCTTGTCATCTCCGGTTCCCGGCACCGGACCGAGGGCATCGAGGAGGGCCTGGGATTCCGTATCGTCACGGGGCGCGGGACGTTCGTGGTCCCCGGTGTCCAGGCCGTGCGCAAGCTCTCGCTCGATCTCAACGAGACCGAGCTGCTGGTGGACTGTGTGACGCAGCAGGGCATTCCGCTGAAGGTGCGCGGAGTCGTCATCTTCAAGGTCGGCGACGACTTCGTGTCCATAGCCAACGCCGCCCGCCGTTTCCTGGACCAGCAGAAGTTCATGGGCGACCGGGTGCACAACGTCTTCGCCGGTCATCTTCGGTCGATCGTCGGCGGGTTGACGGTCGAGGACATGATCCGTGACCGCGAGAAGCTCACCGGGCAGACCCGGGCCGCCTCCGGCTCGGAGATGGAGAAGCTCGGCCTGATCATCGACTCGCTGCAGATCCACGAGATCGAGGACCCGACCGGGTACATCAAGAACCTGGCCGCGCCGCACGCCGCGGCCGTCCACCGGGACGCGCGGATCGCCCAGGCCGAGGCGGACCGGCTGGCCACCGAGGCGGAGCAGAAGGCCGCCGCCCGGATGTCCGAGGCGACCCGGGACAGCGAGATCCTGCAGGCCGGCTACCAGGCCGAACGGGACAAGGCGGCCGCGACGTCACGGCAGGCAGGACCGCTGTCGGAGGCCGCGGCCAAGCAGGAGGTCGTGGTCCAGGAGACGCGCGTCGCGGAGCTGGAGGCGCAGCGGCGCGAGCAGCAGCTCCAGGTCGACGTCAGAAAGCCGGCGGACGCGAAGGCGTACGAGAAGCGGACGCTGGCCGAGGCCGAACGCGATGTGCGCATCTCCGCGGCACAGGCCAAGGCGAAGGAGACCGAGCTGGCTGCCATCGCCGAAGCCAACCGGGTCAAGATAGCCGCGGCCGCGCAGGCCGAGATGACGAAGGTCAGCGGGCTGGCCCAGGCGGCGGCCACCCGGGCGACCGGTGAGGCCGAGGCGGCGGCGACGCAGGCCCGCGGGCTCGCGGAGGCCGAGGCGGCGAAGGCCAAGGGCCTGGCCGAGGCCGCGTCGATCCAGGCGCGCGCGGAGGCACTGGCCACCAACCAGGAGGCCGTGGTCGCTCAGCAGCTGGCCGAGAACTGGCCGGAGATCGTGAAGGCGGGCGCCTCGGCGTTCGGCAACGTGGAGCACATGGTGCTGCTCAACGGTGCGGACGGCATGTCCGACATGTTCGCGAAGGCACTCACCATGGGCGGCACCGGGCTCGGACTGGCCCGCCAGCTGCTCGCGTCGATGGGCACGGAGAACGGCGCCGGCACCGTGCCGCCGCCGGCGTCCCCCAACGGATCGACGCCCCGCAGCCATCTGATACCGCTGCAGGACGACGACCAGGTCTGATCCGCGAAGCACGTGTGAGGGCGGGGGCGGGGCGCGTCATCGCGCCGCGCCGCCCCCGCCCGGTCGCCCGGCGCGGCGGGTGCCGCCTGCGGACGGGATGTACGGGTTCCGGCCCCCCGGGGGATTACCAGTCACGATGCGAGGACGAGGATCCCGAGGTGAACTTCTTCACCAGGAAGATCAGCCCGCCGACCAGCGCCGCGAAGACCAGCACCTTGAACAGCAGCCCGATGACGAAGCCGACCAGGCTCATGATCAAGCCGCCGAAGACGACGAGAGCGATCACCGGGATCGCAACCCACTTGATCCACCAGGGCAGACCCTTGACCAGCTCTTCCATGACTGTTTCCCTCCAGATTCCTTCGTTGTCCCCGTGCTTCGACTCTAGAGCCGACAAGGGGGCCGGCGGAGGGGTCGGAGACCCGATCCTTCCCTGACCGTTCCCCTACGGAACCCCAGGGTCCGACCCTCAGTCGCCGGGGTTCAGGCCTCCGGCGGCGAGAAGACGACCATGACCCGCAGGTCCTCCGTCACGTGGTGGAAGCGGTGCGGCACCCCGGCCGGCACATAGACGACGCTGCCCCGGGCCACCGTGGTCGTCTCCTCCCCCACGGTGATCGCCGCCCGGCCGCTCACCACCAGATAGATCTCGTCCTGCTGGTGCGGGGTCTGCGGATCGAGCTCCCCGGCCTGGAGCGCGTACAGCCCCGCCGACATGTTCCGTTCGCGCAGAAAGCTGAGATAAGCCCCGTTGTTGGCGGCCCGCTCCGCCTCCAGATCGTCCAGCCGGAACACCTTCATCGCAGCTCTCCCTCGTCGCATCTCTTGCCCGGGCGATCAGTTCTGCCACGATCACACCATGAAGAATTTCGTCGTCAAGACACTCGCCAACGCCGGAGCCCTCGGTGTGGCCATCTGGCTGGTCAAGGACATCACCCTCACCGGTGACGACACCTGGCACAAGGTCCTCACCGTCATCCTGGTCGCCGTGGTCTTCGGACTGGTGAACTGGCTGGTCAAGCCGGTCGTCAAACTCCTGTCCTTCCCCCTGTTCATCCTCACCCTGGGCCTCATCACGCTGGTCGTGAACGCCCTGATGCTGCTGCTCACCTCCTGGCTCGCCGGAAAGCTCAGCCTCGACTTCCACGTCGAGGGCTTCTGGGCGGCGCTGATCGGCGGCCTGATCATCAGCATCGTGTCCTGGGCCCTCAACATGCTCCTGCCGGACGAGGACTGAGCACCGAGGAGGACGGCCCGATGCCGTTACGAGCGCCGGAGGTGACCGGGACCGTATGGGTGGGGGTCCGAAATGCTGCCGTGTATTTGTGGGCCGCCAGGCACGTAAATATACGATTTCGGACCCCCACCCCGGAGGGCCCGGGCACCGACCCGGGATCGGGTTGACTGAACCCGCGCGCACACGCGCATCAGGTGCGACCCCCAGGTCCCAGGAGGCAGCGATGGCCGAGTACGACAGCCCGAGCGGCAGCGGTGAAAGTACCCGCAGCGTCCACGCCGGACGCCCGCCCGCCCAGCCGTACGAGCCCTCCCTCCCCGGCCCCACCTTCGTCTCGCACTTCCACCTGCCCGGCGACGCGACCGGCCCGTACACCTACGGCCGGGAGCAGAACCCGACCTGGACCCTGCTCGAAGACGCGATCTCCGAGCTGGAGTCCCCCGCCGACCCGACCGCCAGGACGACCGTCTTCGCCTCGGGGATGGCCGCGGTCTCCGCCGTGCTCCTGTCGCAGATGCGCGCGGGCGACACCGTCGTCCTGCCCTCCGACTGCTACCAGACGACCCGGGCCCTCCAACAGCGGCTGGAGTCGTACGGAGTCACCGTGCGCCTCGCACCGACCCGCGACGACGCGCAGCGGGCCCTGCTGGACGGCGCGCGCCTGCTGTGGCTGGAGACCCCGTCCAACCCCGTCCTGGACGTCTGTGACATCCGCCGGCTCGCCGACGCCGCGCACGCGGCGGGCGCCCTGGTCGCCGTCGACAACAGCCTGGCCACCCCGCTCGGCCAGCGCCCGCTCGACCTCGGCGCCGACTTCTCGGTCGCCAGCGGCACCAAGGCCCTGACCGGCCACGGCGACCTGCTGCTCGGCTACGTGACCACCCGCGATCCCGAGCTCGCCGAACAGACCCGGATGTGGCGCGCAACCGTCGGTGCGATCCCCGGCCCGATGGAGGCCTGGCTCGCACACCGTTCGCTGGCCACCCTCTCGCTGCGCGTGGACCGGCAGGCCGCCAACGCCCTGGAGCTGGCCACGGCGCTCGCCGACCGCCCGGAGGTGACCGGGCTGCGCCACCCCGGCCTGTCCACCGACCCGGCGCACGCACTCGCCGCCCGCCAGATGCGCCGTTTCGGCAGCGTCGTCTCCTTCACGCTGCCCGACAAGGAGCACGCCGAGCGCTTCCTCTCCGCGCTCCGGATCACCATCGAGGCGACGAGCTTCGGCAGCGTCCAGTGCACGGCCGAGCGCCGGGCCCGCTGGGGCGGCGACGCGGTTCCGCCCGGCTTCATCCGCTTCTCGGTGGGCGTGGAGGACGCGGGTGACATCGTCGCCGATGTCACCCGCGCCCTGGACGCCGCAAAGTAGGGCCCCTACGCATATATGCAGGGAGCCCTACGCAGAATGGGCGGTTCGAGCCTCCCCCCTCGTGGCTCGAACCGCCCTGGCGCAACGCGCGAAGACGCGCTCGAACAAGGCTAGTTGACTCTGCGTCAGTGTCCAATCACAGTACCTGGTACGACCTATCGATAAATTTATACTTGACGATGCGTCAGGTTCTGTCTGTGAGGAGACCATGGTGGATCTGGCCCTCCTGCGTACCTTCGTCACCGTGCACCGGGCCGGTTCCTTCACCCGGGCCGCCCAGCTCCTGGGCCTGTCCCAGCCCGCCGTCACCGGCCAGATACGCACGCTGGAGCGGCAGGTCGGCCGCCCGCTCTTCCTGCGGCTGCCCCGCGGCGTCGCCCCCACCACCGTGGGCGACGAGCTCGCGCACAAGGTCGCCCCGCACCTCGACGCGCTGCTGGAGATCACCGCCGCGGCCCCCGACGACGACGGCCCCGGCACCCACAGCCTGCATCTGGCGGGCCCGGCCGAGTTCACCGCGCTGCGCATCCTGCCCGCCCTGGCGCCGCTGGTCACCGACGGGCTGCACCTGCGGGTCTCGCTCAGCGGCGACGACGAGGCGCTGGCCGGGCTCGCCGCCGGCCACCACGACCTGGCCGTCGTCAACGTGCAGCCCCGCGACCGGCTGATAACGGCCGTACCCCTGTGGGACGAGGAGTACGCCCTGGTCGCCGCGCCCGCCTGGCGGGAACGGGCCGGCGGCCCGCACGGAGTGCGCGACCACGGCCCGCAGCTGCTCGACGACCTGCCCGTCGTCACCTCCGACGAGGAATGCCGGTTGCTGTCCCAGTACTGGTCGGCCGTCTTCGACGCCAAGCCCACCCGGGATCCCGCGGTCGTCGTCCCCGACCTGCGCGCCGTCCTGGACTGCGTACGCGACGGCGCCGGGCTGGCCGTCCTGCCCCGCTATCTGTGCGCCGCCGCGCTCGCCGCCGGTGAGATCACGCTGCTGCTGGAGCCTCCCGTGCCACCGCTGCGGACCTACTTCCTGGCCACCCGGGTCGGCACCCTCGCACTGCCCCACCTCGCGCGGGCGCACGATCGGCTGCTGACCGCCGCACAGGGCTGGTAGGCCGCCGGACCACCGGCCATGCCAAGGCTGCCAGGGCCGCCGAGGCCGGATCGAGCGGCCTCGGCACGTGGCCGACGGCGCTCGGCGAGCGCCGGTGACGCGCCAACGGGAATCGAATGCTCCGATTCACTGCTCCCGGTGCGTTTGTCGATCCTTGTGTCGCGGCAGATCTCAACCATGCCCCTGGAGAACGCAACTCCGGCCGAAGCCCCTGCCACCCGCCCGGTGGTCAAGCGCACCGCCCGCGCGATCCTGCTCGACGGCGACTGCATGGTCCTCATCAAGCGCACCAAGCCCGGCCTCGCCCCGTACTGGATCACTCCGGGCGGCGGCGTGGAGGACGACGACCCCTCGGTCGTCGACGCCCTGCACCGTGAAGTGGACGAGGAGCTGGGAGCCAAGATCACCGACGTCGTCCCGGCCTTCGTCGACACCGTCGAGCACATCGCGGAGAACGGCGCCCACGGCGTGAAGGTGCAGTACTTCTTCGTGTGCCGGCTCGCCTCGATGGACCCGGCCCGCCGGCACGGCCCCGAGGTGGACGATCCGTGCGGTACGTACGACGTCGTCCGTGTGCCGTTCAGCCGGGTCGGGCTGGCCTCCGTCGAGGTGGTGCCGCTGACGCTGCGGCACTACCTCGACGCGAACATCGAAGGCGTACTGGGACTGGTCGGCCCCGACCTGGGCTGATCCGGTCGGCGGACCGGCGCCCCGGAAGTCCTCGGTGGGTCAGCCCGCCTGCCGGAGGAACCAGCCGCGGAGCCGCCGCCCGCGCCGGGCGCGCCGCCGCTCCGCAGGACCGGGCGGCGCGGCCGCCACCCGCGCCACGGGCACGGGCACGGGCACGGGCACGGGTACGGGTACGGGCACAGACACAGGTACGGGCACAGGAGCCTCCGGCACGGACGCCGGCACGGGCTGTACCGGCCTGCGTTCCGCCGCCACCCCGAAGTGGTCACCGCCCTTGCGGCGTACGTCGTCGGTGCCCCACGACCGCCCGCCGCCGGTGCCGGAACCTTTCTGCAGCGGCGCGGGGACCAGCCGCGGAATGTGTTTCGAGCAGTGGATGTAGGCCTCCTCGACCTCCACCTCGACCCACATCTGCGGACGGCGGCCGGGCACCGGATCCTCCGGCAGGTCCGGGTGCTCGGCGCGCATCCGCTCGTCCGGGACCAGCAGCGCGCGGCCGTTGATGTGCAGCCCGATCCGGTCCCGGGCGAAGTCGATCAGCAGGATCCCGACATGCGGGTTCTCGCGGATGTTGCCGAGCGACGCCATGACCCCGTTGCCCCGGTACTCGGGATACGTGAGCGTCCTGTCGTCCAGAATCCGCACGAAACCGGGCGGCCCGGCCCGGAAGGTGCTGTCGCACTCCCCGCGCCGGTCCGCCGTGGACAGGAAGAACATCTCCTGCCGGGCGACGAACTCCCGCATCCGCGGATTGAGCCGGTCCCGCACCTGGTCGTCGTAGAACCGGTCCGCGCGCACACCGGTGCCCAGCTCCGTCTGGAGCAGGTGCTCGCCGTCGCTGCCCGGTCGTTCCACCGGGCTAGTCACCCGCCGCCACCAGTTCCTCCAGAGCGTCGTGCCGTATGCGGTGCGAGGGCATACCCCCGCCGACCAGCGCGTCCATACTGCTGCGGATCATCCCGGGCGGGCCCGAGAGGTAGGCGTCGTACGCCTCCCAGGGGCCGTACTGCCGCACGATGTCCGGCAGCGGGCCCGACAGGCTGCTGCTCGGGGTGTCGGCGACCACCGGTCGCACGGAGAGCCAGGAGTGCTCCTCCTGCATACGGAGCATCGTGTCGAGGTCGTACAGGTCGTGGTCGTGGCGCGCACCGTAGAAGACCTCGACCGAGCGCTTGCGGCCGTGCTCGACGACGTCCTCGACCAGCGCCTTGATCGGCGCGATGCCGGTACCGCCCCCGACGCACAGCAGTCCGCTGTCCGTGGTGTGGTCGACGACCATGGAGCCGGCCGGCGGGCCGAGCCGGATGACGTCGCCCGGCCGCGCGCGGTGCACCAGCGCGTTGCTGACCCAGCCGGCCGGGACCGCCTTGACGTGGAAGGACAGCAGACCGTCCGAGCGGGGCGCCGAGGCGAAGGAGTAGTGCCGCCACACCCGCGGCCACCAGGGGGTTTCGAGCGACGTGTACTGGCCGGCCAGGAACGGGTACGGCTGGTCGGGCCGCACGGTCACCACGGCGATGTCCTGGGTGCGGGGCTCGTGCGAGACGATCTCGGCCTGCCACCACGGCGGCGCGTGCCGCTCGTCGGCGGCGGCCGCGTCGATCATCACCTGCGAGATCACCGTGTAGGCGCGTACCCAGGCGGCCTCGGTCAGCGGGTCCCAGACCGCCGCTGCGTACCGGCTGAGCGCCCCGATCAGGGCCTCGCCGACGGCGGGGTAGTGCTCCGGCTGCGTCCCGTACTTGCGGTGGCCGCGGCCGAGGTTGGTCAGGTACTCGACGAGGGTCTCGGTGTTGTCGATGTGCTCGGCCGCGGTGAGCAGGGCCTTCAGGATCCGGTCGCGCTGGGCGTCCATGGCCGCCGGGAAGAGCTCGCGCAGTTCCGGGTGCCGGATGAACAGCAGGGCGTAGAAGTAGCCGGTGGTCCGGTCGGCGACCGGACCGATCTCCGCCATGGTCCGCCGGATCAGCAGCGCGTCCGGCGAGGCCGCGGACGCGGGTGCGGCCTCAAAGGTGGAGAGGGACGGCGCCGCTGCGGGCGCGGGGTCCGCGATGCGGGCCGGGGCGGGTTCCGGGGCGGATATCGGCGCGGCCGACGGGGGTGTCTGCCGGTCCGGCGGCTGATCCGCCCGGTGGTCCGCCTGCTCCTGCGCCCGTTCCTGTGCCTGCTCCTGCTCCTGCTGGTCCGCCTGTTGCTGGGCCCGCTGCTTGCGGGCTGCGGCCCTGCCGACGGGTCTTATGGCGGCCGGGGATCTGCTGGGTATTTCGGATTCACCGCCGTCCGCCGTGCGTTGATGCGAGTCGGTTTCCCGTTCGGGCGGAGTGAACCAGCCCCGGTTCGGATCCGTCTCGGCCGAGTTGGTGGTCAGAGCGTCCATCGTGAACTTCGCCTCGAACTTCCCCGGTCGATTTCCCGACGTGCGTCACGCGTGGTGAGGTGCGAGCGTGTCACGCTGGGGCGGCGCATCGGACAAATAGCCGGAAGCACAGGAAACGGGGCTGCATTCAGGTTAGGATCCGTCGGCTTGCGGCGGCCCGAGGCGCTCGAACGCAGTCGACCATACCCGGAACCCGCTGTTCGACAACCCCCGTTGGCCGATTCACCGGAGCACGTTGGCCAAATCCCGTGACCCTTCCCACAAAGTCACGGAATTCGGTTTGGACAACGTCAGCCGGGTATCAGTTGTGGCCTCATTCGGTCATTCGCGATCGAATTGATTCACCAGAGCAAAGGCCTCACGCAAGTCGCGACCCGAATAGGCATGAGTGGCCAGATCCCGTACATAGTGGTCACCATTCACCGCCACCGACGTCGGCACCACCCCGAACAGCGCCGCGTCCGACAGCGAGTCCCCGTAGGCCACACAGTCCGCCCGCGTCACCCCGTACTGCGCGCAGAGTTCATCGGCGATGCCCACCTTCGACTCCGGCACCAGGATCCCCGCCAGATCGAGTACCGCCTCGGGCGCGAAGGGCACCGGCGGGAAGACCGACGAGCGCGCCTCGTGCACGCCCCACTCGCGCAGCCGCCCTACGAAGAAGTCCGGCGACAGGGAGATCACCGCGCAGTGGTCACCGCGATCGGTGATCTCCGTCCAGACCTCGCGTATCCCGTCCAGCCACGGCGCACCCTCGAAGGCGGCCTTCAGCCGCTCCTCCGTCAGCGTCGCCCACAGGGCGTACACCCGTTCCGCGAACCCCGGCGGGTCCAGCGTGCCCCGGATCAGGCCGCCTTCCAGTTCCCGGATCTCCTCGACCATGTCCAGCTCCCTGGCCAGCTCCAGGCTCGCCGAGGAGCCGTGCATCAAGGTGCCGTCCATGTCGAAAATGTGCAGCCGTGCCACGCGAGCGTCTCCCTGCTTCGTACCGATCCCGCCTACGCGGAGATACTCCCAGCGTGCGACGGGATCGACCGATCGGGCCACTCGTTTTGTGCGGCGGACCCGCCGCTCCGGCGGCCCCCGCCCTGGCCGCCCAGACACCGCCGCCCGCCGGACCGCACCACGGCTGCGGCCGCGATGTTCCACGTGGAACATCGCGGCCGTGGAACATCATCAGGTGCCGCGGGTGCTGAACGTCATCGGCCCTGGAGCGCCCTCAGCGACGGCTCAGGACCCCACTCGGCTGACCGTGACATCGCCGGAGCCCGTCTTCGCCTGGATGCGCGCGGTGGCCGACGGGTCGGTCGGCACCGACACGGTCCTGTCGCCGGAACCCGTGCTGACATCGATCGCGTACGGACCCCCGGGCACCTGGACGGTGACATCGCCCGACGACGCCTTCGTCAGGACCTTCTGCGGCGGCTTGGCGAACGTGAGCCGGATGTTGCCCGACGACGCGGTCGCGCTGACGTCGGCTCCACCGAGTCCGGTGGCGGTCAGATCGCCGGAGCTCGCCGAGGTGGTCAGCGCCCCCGCGATCCCGGAGACGTCGATATCGCCCGAGTGCGTCGTCAGGTCCGCCGACGCGACCCCCTGCACCTCCACGTCCCCACTGCTCGTGCTCACCTTCACGCTCACCCCGGCGGGCACGGTCAGCTCGTAGTCGATCGAGCAGTCGTCGCAGCCGTTGGTGAACGTCAGCCGGCCGTTCTCGACCTTCTGCCCGGGAGTCGGCTTGTCGTCCCCGTGATAGCGCACCGTCCGGTGGATGGTGACCCCGTCACCCGTGCCCGGCCGGATGCGGACATCCCCGCTTCCGGTGCCCACCTCGACGGCACTGACCGGCCCCGCGGCCTTCGCGTCATCGACGGCCTTGTGCTCCGGGCTGCTGTGGATGCTCACCCCGTCGCAGCCCGTGAGCGCGGCCCCCAGGACGAGCGCGGACACGATCAGTACGGCGGAACGCTTGGCTGTCATCACAGTCTCCCCGATCGCCGGAACCCTCGTCCGACGCTCCGCAACCAACCTAAGGTCCGCCACCATCCGGTCCCATGCGGTCTTCAGGTCTCTTGGTACGGGTGCTAGCACTACCTCCAGCCCTCCGGGTCCACACCTCCCGGCACCCCGGCGGCCTCGTCGTACGGCTCCCGGGCAAACACGAAGGACCCCAGGTCGAGATGGCGCACCTCGCCGTCGTCGCCATGCACCACGCGCAGCGTCTCGCCCGCGTAGTAGCCGTCGAGACCGGTCCAGGTACCGTCCGGCTCCGCCCTGAACCGGGCACCACGGCCCCGCCCGTCCAGTGCCGTCAGCTCCACGTCGCGCTCCGCGCGCAGCCGCAGCACGAACGGGGTGGTGCCCCAGTACCAGGGGCCGGTGAGGGCCAGCAGCGCTGGATCCGCCGCCGACCGCGGGCGCCACGGCTCGGGGAAGCGCGGCTCGTTGTCCGCCACGATCGCCAGCAGGTCGGCCGCGATGGAGGCGACCCGCGGCCCGGAGGTGGCGTTGGTCAGCACCAGTGCTCCCACGCCGTCCTCGACGCTCACCCACAGCGTCGCCAGGAAGCCCGGCATGGACCCGGTGTGTCCCGCCAGCAGCCGGCCGTCACGGCGCAGCAGCTGCATGCCCAGCCCGTAGCCGGCGTCCTGGTCCTCCCCGGCCGGCGCCGCCGCCGGGGTACGCATCTCGGCGACGGTCGCGGCGCTCAGCACCCGCTCGTCGCCCCCGGCCAGGAACACGGCCCAGCGGCACAGATCGTCCGCCGTGGACCAGAGCTGGCCGGCCGGCGCCATCAGCCCCGTGTCGTGCAGCGGTTCCGGCTGCATCACATCGGCCCACGGATGCACCGCCCAGCCACCCGCGTGTGGTGCCTGCGGCAGCAGCGTCGTCCGGGTCATGTCCAGCGGCTCCAGCACCTCCGCCTGCAGCACGTCGCCCCACGGCTTCCCCCGCAGCTTCTCCACGAGCGCGCCCAGCAGGGCGAACCCCGGGTTGGAGTAGTGATGGACGCGGCCGGCCGGATGCTTCATCGGTTCCGCGCCGAGCAGGTCGGCCAGCTCCGGGCGCAGATCGCCGGAGGTGCGCTCCCACCACGGACCGGGCGTCTCGGCCGCCAGTCCTGAGGTGTGCGCGAGGAGTTGGGCGATCGTCGCACGGCCCGGCTCGGTGTCGGGCAGGTGCAGACCGAGCGGGTCCGCCAGGTCCAGCAAGCCCTCGTCCCGCAGCCGCATCACCAGCACCGCCACGAAGGTCTTGGTCAGCGACCCGATCCGGTACTGGGTGTCCCCGTCGGGGCCGTGCCCCTCCATCATGCTGCGGCCACTCGTCCAGACCGTGGCCCCGTCCCGCACCACCGCCCCCACCATCGACGGCGTACGGCCCTCGGCCTGTCCTCGGGCGAGCCGGTGCAGCAGGGCACGACGGGTGGTGGGCAGCAGTTCCTCGGCCGCAGGTGCGGCGGGCGGCACTTCAGGTGTCTCGGACATACGGGTCAGCCTCGCAGAAACGGCGCCGGTCGCTCCAAGGGTTTCCGGCGGTCGCGCTTGACTCTGACACTGTGTGAGGGCCTGCACTAGGAGACGTCATGTTCACCATCGGAGACTTCGCCAAGCACGGACGGGTATCGGTCCGCATGCTGCACCACTACGACGCGATCGGGCTGCTGCGGCCCGCCCGCGTCGACCCCGCCAGCGGCTACCGCTTCTACGAAGCCGGCCAGCTGTCCCGGCTCCATCGCGTCATCGCTCTGAAGGACCTCGGCTTCAGCCTCGAACAGGTCCGGTCGATCCTGGACGAGCAGGTGAGCGCCGAGCAGTTGCGCGGCATGCTGCGGCTGCGCCGGGCGGAGCTGGAGGAGGCGATGGCGGCCACCGCCACGCGGCTGACGCATGTCGAGGCGAGGCTCCGGTCGATCGAAAGTGAGGGACGCATGGCTGCCGACGACGTCGTGGTCAAGCGCATTCCAGCGGTCCGGGTGGCCGAGCTGACCGGCACCGCCATCGGGTTCGGCCCCGAGCACATCGGACCGGTCATCGGCCCGCTCTACGACGAGCTGTGCCGCCGGCTGGAGGCCGCGGGTGTGGCCGTCACCGGACCGGGGGTCGCCTACTACGAGGACGCCCCGGAAGGCGACGGTGCGATCACCGTCCACGCCGGACTGACCGTCACCGCCGACCCGGCGGCCGGCCACGACTTCACGATCGTGGACCTGCCGGCGATCGGGAGCGCCGCCACGGTCGTGCACCACGGTTCCATGGACGACATCGTGTCGACGGCCCAGACCCTGGCCCGGTGGATCGACTCCACCGGCGCCCGCTCCACCGGCTATCCCCGCGAGCTCTACCTCGAATGCCCGGAGGACCACGACAAGTGGGTCACCGAGCTCCAGGAACCGATCGCCCAGTCCTGACCCGACGGCACCGGACACGAGGGGATACGGCCGGGGCCCCGGAGCGGCGTGGATCGCCGCCCCGGGGCCCCGGCCCTGGGTCACCTACTGGTGGGTCCTAGTCGTTCTGGTAGTACCCGAAGGCGTCGATGACGAGGTTGACGCTCCCGGTGCCCGAATTCCAGAAGTCGATGATGCCGTACGGGCCGGGGCTCGCCTGGACCAGGTTCGGAACGGTCTGTCCGCGCAGCCAGTTCAGCGTGGACACGCCGGGCCGGGTCGGCCAGCCCGCGCTGCCGCTCTCGTACTGGTACTCCGAGTACGGGTCGGGGGAGACCGTCAGGAAACCGGCCCCCTTGGTGTCCGTCACGGTGGTGTTGAGCGCGAACGCCGTGATGTCGGGCTCGTCGGCGCCGAGGGGCGTGTAGATGTAGCCCCCGGGGTACATCGGGCCGCTGTGCCAGTACGAGGCGCGGGTGTCGAGCACCCGGACCGGATCGACCGGCAGGTAGGCGCTCTTGCTCGCGGCGCTGTAGTAGCCGACGACGTCGACGAGGACGTCGGTGGACCGGGTGCTGCCGTTGAAGACCCGGATCTTGCCGTCGGCACCGACCGGCACGATCACCGCGTTGGCGATGGTCTGGTTCGTGCCGTAGTTGATGTTGGACGCGAGCGGCGTCTTCCCGCCGTCCGGGTAGACGGTGAGGAAGCCGGACCCCTTGGAGCCGGTCACGGTCACGTTGAGCGCGACCGCGGTGACGCCGGAGGCCGGCAGGTGGCCCTTGCTGTTCCCGGCGATCTGGGCGGCGAACGATCCGTTGGCGCCGATCTGTCCCTTGGCCACCCCGGTGCCGTTCCGCGTGTCGACGAGACGGGCGGGCGACACCGGCGTGTAGCCGCTGGACGCGGACTGGGTGAAGTACCCGGCGACATCGGCGATCAGGTCGACGGTGGCGGAGGCGCCGTTGTACAGATCGACGTAGCCGTTGGCGCCCACCGGGACGATCACCAGGTTCGGAACGGTCTGGCCCGCGGTGAAGTTGACGTTCGAGGTGCTCGGCCGCGCGTCACCGTCGCCGTACGCCGTGATGTAGCCGAAGCCGTCGGCGCGGGTGACCGTGACGTTCAGGACCACCGCGGTCACTCCGGCCGGAATGCCGCCGTTGCCGCCGATCTGCACCTTGGTCACCGCGTGGGCCTTCGCCTTGGCCTTCGGCGCGCCGGTACCGGTCCGGGTGTCGAGCACCCGGGTCGGCCCGTAGGCCGTGTAGGCAGAACCCGCCGTCCTCGCCGTGACGGTGTTGGACACCGTGTTCCCGACGTTGTCGGCGACCGTGACGGTGATCGTGTATGTCCCCAGCTTCGCGTACCGGTGCGGCAGGGTCACCCGCCCGGAACCGTAGACGTCCGGGTTGCTCGTGGTCCCGTCACCCCAGCTGACCTTGGCGGTGATCGGCACGAGCGCGGTCGTGACGTCCGCGTTGAGCGAGATCGCGTACGCGCTCGTGTGCGTCCCGGACAGGGCCACCGCGAGTTGGGCGTTGGGGTTGACGTACTGGACGGCTCCCCGGCTGGTGTACGGGCTCACGCCGTAGAAGTCCGAGCCGAGCCGGCCGGGCGCGTTCGGGTCCGCGGAGTTGATCGCGGCCGAACCCGGCACCAGGAGCATGTCGACGTTGGCGGACTTGTTCGCCCTGAGATAGGCCCCGTTCGCCTTCTTGGTGTCGATCACGTCGTGTGCGCCCTGGGCCGCGCCGGCCTGGAAGGCGGCGAGCGTCGGGTACGTCGTTCCGGACCAGCTGTAGGGCGCGGTCGCGTCATCGCCGTGGATGTAGAAGGCGTTGTAGTCGGCCGTGGTGCCGGCGCTCGACCCTTCGGAGACGGTGATGTCCGGCGCCCACGTCTGCTGGGCCGCCGTGCACTGCGACTTGAAGCCGCCGAACATGTAGTCCGTGTCCGGGTTGGTGTCCTCCAGCAGGTTGTTCTCCAGGTGAACGCCGGTCGAGGCGCCCTGGATGTCGATGGCGGACGCGCACGCCCGCTGGATCGTGTTGCCGGTGACGTCCAGGCCGGCCACTCCGGTGGCGGTGATGCCGGTCGCCGCCAGGACGTTGCCGGCGAGCGTGATGTCGCTCGCGCCGGAGGCCACGGAAATCCCGCTGGCCGCGGGCCCGGCACCCCAGAAGCCCGCGTCGACATACGTCCGGCTCACGGTCACGTTGCTGGACGCGCCGTCGATGGTGAGAGCGTCCACCCCGTGGGTGTTGGGGTTGAGGTCGACATAGTCGCCGTCCAGCTTGATGTTGGACGAGCCCTTGATCACGACCGCGGGCGTGCCGTACGACTCCAGCATCATGTTGCTGACCGTCACATCGGTGACGCCGTCCAGTTCGAGGGCCGGCCGCTGTCCTGACGAGTTGATCCACGCCTGGCCGCCGATTCCGACGATCCTGATCCCGGAGGTCTTGACCGTCACCGACTCCTGGGAGAAATACCCCGTGCTGCCGGTTATCTGGACGGTGTCACCCGGGACCGCCGCATTCACCGCGTTCTGAATCAGGCAATAGGGGGCATCCTGTGCGCCCGTCCCGGTATCGACATCGCAGGAGATCGCCGATACTGCGTAAATCGTCCTACCGGTGCCCTCGTCCCGCGGCTGCACTCCGCGGGCCAGCGGCCTGCGCTCCCGGACCTGCTTCGCCGCGGGGCTGGAGAAGGTGGTGAAATTCGAGGACGCTGCCCTGGTCAGAGCGGCAGCGGCACTCGGTCCACTGCTATGGGGAACGGCATGCGGTGAATTGTCCGCATAAGCCAATCCCGGTATAAGGGCAACGCCGGCTGCAAGTGCGGCAGCCGTCGTTGCA
This sequence comes from Streptomyces sp. SID13666, assembly GCF_010548325.1. NCBI lineage: Bacteria > Bacillati > Actinomycetota > Actinomycetes > Kitasatosporales > Streptomycetaceae > Streptomyces > Streptomyces sp. SID13666. The sequence goes on from NZ_JAAGLX010000027.1 coordinate 106,113, forward strand.
AGACGACGATGAGACACTGGCCCCCCCAGTTTCTCTCAGGCAAATCTCAGGATAGTACCCGGTAAGAATACAGATCCGGATGCCCTCAAGAACACCCGTTTTATCGCCCGCTCATACCCTTTTCAGGACTCAGGTCTGCGCCATGTCCACAAAGCGTGAATAGTGGCCCTGGAAAGCAACGGTGATCGTCGCGGTGGGGCCGTTACGGTGCTTGGCGACGATGAGGTCGGCCTCGCCCGCGCGCGGGGACTCCTTCTCGTAGGCGTCCTCGCGGTGCAGCAGGATGACCATGTCGGCGTCCTGCTCGATGGAGCCGGACTCACGGAGGTCGGAGACCATCGGCTTCTTGTCCGTGCGCTGTTCGGGGCCACGGTTCAGCTGGGAGAGCGCGATGACGGGGACTTCGAGCTCCTTGGCCAGCAGCTTGAGGTTTCGGGACATGTCCGAGACCTCCTGCTGACGGCTCTCGGGACGCCGGGATCCACCGGACTGCATCAGCTGCAGATAGTCGATGACGACCAGTCGCAGATCGTTGCGCTGCTTGAGGCGCCGGCACTTGGCGCGGATCTCCATCATCGACAGGTTCGGCGAATCGTCGATGAAGAGGGGCGCCGCCGACACGTCCGGCATCCGCCGGGCGAGCCGCGTCCAGTCCTCGTCGGTCATGCTGCCGGACCGCATGTGGTGCAGCGCGACCCGTGCCTCCGCCGACAGCAGGCGCATCGCGATCTCGTTGCGGCCCATTTCGAGGGAGAACACGACGCTGGGCATACCGCTGCCGATCGAGCAGGCGCGGGCGAAGTCCAGCGCCAGGGTCGACTTGCCCATGGCGGGGCGGGCCGCGATGACGATCATCTGGCCCGGGTGGAGGCCGTTCGTCAGTGAGTCGAGGTCCGTGAACCCGGTGGGAACGCCGGACATCCCGCCGCTGCGGGACCCGATCGCCTCGATCTCGTCGAGGGCGCCCTCCATGATCTCGGAGAGCGGGAGGTAGTCCTCGGACGTGCGCTGCTCGGTGACCGCGTAGATCTCCGCCTGGGCGGAGTTGACGATCTCGTCCACGTCGCCGTCGGCCGCGTATCCCATCTGGGTGATGCGGGTGCCGGCTTCGACGAGGCGGCGCAGGACGGCGCGCTCGTGCACGATCTCGGCGTAGTACTCGGCGTTGGCCGCGGTGGGGACCGCGTTGACCAGGGTGTGGAGGTACGGGGCGCCGCCGACGCGGGTGATCTCACCGCGCTTGACCAGTTCGGCGGCGGTGGTGATGGGGTCGGCCGGCTCGCCCCGGGCGTACAGGTCGAGGATCGCGGTGTAGATGGTCTCGTGGGCCGGACGGTAGAAGTCCTGGCCCTTGAGCACCTCGACGACATCGGCGATGGCGTCCTTGGACAGCAGCATGCCGCCGAGGACGGACTGCTCGGCGTCGAGGTCCTGCGGCGGTACGCGTTCGAAACCGCCGCCGCCCTCGGACCAGTTGCTGCGGTCCTCGCCGTCGTCCTTCTTGTTGCGCTTGCCGCCCTGTCCGGAACGGAAGCGGGTGACCGGCAGCCGGTCACCAGGACCGCTGTCGGGGGGGAACGGCGGTTCGTCCCCCCAGTGGTCGTCCGCGGGTTCGGGTTGGGTCACCCCGCCACCTCCTCCGTCCGACCTGGCGCCATACCGTGCGTCTCTTTCTTACGCCACGGCTCTGACAATTGAGACACCCGGCTCCTCGTACGGCGCGTCGGGCAGGGGGCTCACGGTAGGGCCCAGGAGACCGTTGGCCAAGACGGTTATCCACAGGCCCTGTGGACGGAGGCATCCAACCTGTGGAGAAGCCGCCTCAACCTGTGCACAGGCCTTGGGAAACCGCTGTGGACAAACACACAATCAGCCGACCTGAACCGCCCTGACCTGGCGTTTTATCATCCGCGGGCTGTGCAGAAGAAAAACTTTCGCCCTCGGGCCAAGATCGCGACAAACCACGCGGAGGAGATCACTCTACGCAGTCGCACGTAATAGTTGATCAGGCCTTGCAGGTATTACTTGTGGATGATTATCCTGAGCGGGTGAACCCGGTCGCCGAGCCTCCCCAGAAGAGCCACCCCAGCCATCTCTCCAAGGAGACCCGGCGGCGGCACGACCGGGAGATCATCGCACTCGCCGTGCCGGCCTTCGGCGCCCTCGTCGCCGAGCCGCTCTTCGTCATGGTCGACAGCGCGGTCGTGGGCCACCTCGGCACCCCGCAGCTCGCCGGGCTCGGCGTCGCGGCCGCCCTGCTGACCACCGCCGTCAACATCTTCGTCTTCCTCGCCTACGCCACCACCGCCGCCGTGGCCCGCCGGGTCGGCGCGGGCGACCTGCCGGGCGCGATCCGCCAGGGCATGGACGGCATCTGGCTCGCCCTGCTGCTCGGCGTTGCCGTCATCGCGCTCGTCGTCCCCACCGCTCCGGCACTCGTCGGCCTCTTCGGAGCGTCCGACACCGCCGCACCGTTCGCCGTCACCTACCTGCGGATCAGCGCGTTCGGCATCCCCGCCATGCTCGCCGTCCTCGCCGCCACCGGCGTGCTGCGCGGCCTCCAGGACACCAGGACGCCGCTCTACGTGGCGCTCGGCGGCTTCACGGCCAACGCGGGGCTCAACGCGGCCCTGGTCTACGGCGCGGGACTGGGCATCGCCGGCTCGGCCTGGGGAACGGTCATCGCCCAGAACGCCATGGCCGTGGTGTACCTGTACGTCGTCGTCCGCGGAGCGCGCCGGCACGGCGCGTCGCTGCGCCCGGACGCCGCCGGCATCCGGGCCTGCGCCCAGGCGGGCGTCCCACTGCTGATCCGCACACTGAGCCTGCGGGCGGTCCTGCTGATCGCCACCGCGGTCGCCGCAGGCCTGGGCGACACCGAGATCGCCGCCCACCAGATCACGCTCACCGTCTGGTCGCTGCTGGCCTTCGCACTCGATGCCATCGCCATCGCGGGGCAGGCCATCATCGGCCGCTATCTGGGCGCCGACGACCCTGCGGGCGCCCGGGCCGCCTGCCGCCGGATGGTGCAGTGGGGCATCGCCTCCGGCGTGCTGCTGGGGCTGCTGGTGGTCGCGAGCCGCCCGCTGATCGCGACGCTCTTCACCTCCGACCCGTCCGTGCGGAGTGCCCTCATGCCGGTCCTGCTGGTGGTCGCCGTCAGCCAGCCGGTCTCCGGGATCGTCTTCATCCTCGACGGTGTCCTGATGGGCGCGGGCGACGGGCCCTATCTCGCCTGGTCCATGCTCGCCACGCTGGCCGTCTTCGCCCCCGTCGCGCTCGCCGTCCCGGCCCTCGGAGGCGGCCTCACCGCCCTGTGGTGGGCCATGACGCTGATGATGCTGACCCGGCTCGTCGCGCTCCAGCTGCGGGCGCGGTCCGGCTGCTGGATCGTCACCGGTGCGGTGCGGGCGTAGCCGTCCTCTTCCCTGCCGCGGGGGACGCGGCGGTGGTCCGGGACCGGTTCCCCGTTCCGCCGATCCGTGCCGACCGTACCGATGGTCCGGCCGCCCGGCCCGCCCGGAAGACGGCGAGCGGCCGTTCACGGCCTCCCAGGTGCCGCGCCAGCTCCCGTTCCGTCCACGGGCAGTCGAGGATCTGGCTCAGCGGATGCACGGCGATCCCCCGCTCCGCGAGGCCGTACCAGACCCGCACGAGCTCCTGTCCGGCCTGGACCAGGGCGGCCGGGGGCCCGGCCGCCGCACCGGCGCCCGACGCGGCGGGTCCGGCCGGCGCGGTGAGGACCAGGACACTGCCCTCGTAGCGCAGCAGCCCGCTCTGCGAAGCGGCCAGCAGCCGGGCCAGCCCGAGGCGCCGCAGCACCCCGTAGACGCCCGGCATGAGCACCGCCCGCAGCCCCGCAGCCTCCACGCGCGACATGGCCAGCGCCTCGTACGTCAGACCGTCGGCCGCGTACCGCGGATGGCTCCGGTTCAGCCGTAGCCAGGTGCGCAGTTCCCGCACCACCGGGGCACTGCCGAAGAGCCAACGGTCGGCGCGTACCGCGAGGCCCGCGAGTTCGCGCGCGGGCACTTCCACCAGGCTCGTCCGTTCCAGCCCGGTCCTGGCGGCGCCGAGGTCCGCCGCGGTGAGCCGTCCCCCGGTGTGGACACCCCTCGCGCAGCCGCGCAGCCCGACGGTCCGCGCGCTGAAAGGCGTCGCGTACAGATCGGGCGCCGGCAACAGCCGGGCGGCCGTTCGCCGTTCCTCGTCGACGGTGATCTCGGCGCGTATCGCGAGGCCGGCGTCCGCCGCGACGATCAGACAGGTCTCCACGAAGGCGCCCAGGGACAGGAACAGATCGCGGCGGCCGGGGTCGCCGTCGGGCAGCTCCCGGGCCGGGTCCCAGCCCACTTCGACGGCGTCGTTGTCGTAGCGCAGCACCCAGGGCTGCGTGTTGTGCGCGCTCGGCGCGCGGCGGCACAGCTCCTCGCGCTCCCGCAGCACCGCCGTCCAGTGGACCGAGTCCCGGTTGCTCACCGCATTGCCCTCTCGTAGAAGGTGTAGCCGTGCAGCGGTCGGCCGCCGACGCGCCGGTACTGCGCGGCCGACGCGGCGTTCCCGTGCTCGACGAAGGTGCTGCGCAACGTCCGGTAGCCGCCGCTGCGCAGATTGCGGTGCAGTTCCCGGGCGAGGAGCGTCAGATAGCCCTTCCCCTGGTGCCCCGGCACCGTCCCCTTGATGATCAGTACCGCTTCGCTGCGGTACCGGCCGCGGGTGGCCAGCAGCCGCAGTTGCTGCGGGAGCCCCAGCCGGCCACGGGCCGCCATGACGAATTCCGAGATGTCGGGGACGGCGAGCACGAACGCGACCGGCTCGCCCTCCGCCGTCAGATAGAGCAGCAGCTGCTCGTCGAGGAGATGGGCCAGCCCGTCCGTCTGGGCCGCCAGCTCGGCGGCGGAGATCTCGGTGTAGTAGCCGAGTTGGGCGAAGGAGGCGTTGAGCATGCCGCGCAGCAGCGGCAGTTGCTCCGCCAGCTTCCGCCGCGAGCCGTGGTGGATCCGCAGCCCCTCAGCGGCGATGCGGCTGTCGTCGAACAGGAACGCCTGGCCGGGGTCGACGGCGCCGGGACCGTCGAGGTTCTCGCAGACCCAGGTGTCGGCGCCGAACCGCCGGGTGAAGCCGTGCTGTTCGTAGGCAGCCGGGTAGTACGCCGGGTTCCAGGCGGAGTCGATGAACCCGCGGTCCCCGAACCCCGACGTGATGACACCGCCCGACTGGTTGGGCAGCAGACTGACCGGCCCGAACGCCACCTCCGTTCCCGCACCGGCCCGCTCGGTCAGATCGAAGAGCTCCTTGGCGACGTCCTCCCCGACGTCCTGCGGATCGGCGAACTCGGTGAGCCCGAAGAGCTGGGCGCGCCTGCCGATCCTGCTGTCGAACCCGGGGTAGCGGTGCAGGCAGATCCGGCCCACGGGGGTGCCGGCCGCGTCGCGCGCGACATGGAGCTCGACGGTCCGTTCCCGGTACCACGTGCGGATCTGGGGCTCCAGGGTCGGCACGTAGCGGTCGCGCGGGTGGAGCCGCAGCGGGAGTTCGCAGAACTCCCGCAGCTCGCTCCGTCCGCCGACCTTGGTGACGGTGATGGTCACGGCCTGCCGTCCAGGTGCTCCGGGCAGCGCGCCGCCGGCGCTGCGCCGCTCGCCGCCGCACGCGGCTCCGCACTGCGCTGCGCACGCCGTTTCTCGTGCCGCACATGCTTGACGGGGCGCGGTGCGCGCCCTGCGGAGAGCTCCGTGCTCAGCGGCTCGAAGGTGTCGACGTGGGACAGCGCACCGTCCTCGGCCCGCCAGACGCCGTTGGTGTACCCGGCCGCGTCCGCCGTGTAGATACGGATCCAGCCGCCGGTCGCGCGGCCCTTGCCTTCGTCCGTCAGCCAGCACATGAGCTCGTGATGGGCCTTGCCCCGGGCGAACTTCAGCAGTTCGTCGCGGTCGGCGAAGAAGGCGATCGTGCCCAGGGTGAAGGGGAAGCGCCAGTACACCTTGTGCCAGACATAGCCCTTCATCAGCTTCATCTCGCGGACCATCCGCACATAGCCGGGGCCCAGCGTGATGATCGCGCGCAGCCCCGAGTAGCGGGTGGCGCCGACGAACATGGCACCGGCCTGTCCTGGCGCCGGGGTGAGGGAGAAGTCGGTACTGCGCATGGTTCAGGCACCGCCCTTCGCGGTCGCACCGAGCAGGTACTTGTTCTTGATGCCGCGACTGCTGCCACCGGCCGCGGTCCCCGTTCCACCCGCGAACGGCCCCGAGCCGTACGGGTGCACCCGTGCCGCCACCTCGCCGGCCGAGGAGTCCTCCGTCAGCGACTGGGCGAAGTCCCGGCTGCAGGCGGCGAGATGCCGCAGCACGCCCGCCCGGCACACCTCCGCGAGCTTCACGGTCCCGTCGGCGTCCAGCACCGTCCCCTCCCGCAGCTGCACATGGACGACGGGCCGCGCCTCCAGGTCGTCGCCCTCCTCCAGCGCCAGACAGAAGCTCTCGATCCGGTCCGCCATCGGATTGCCCTCGTACAGGCCGTACTCGACGTCCTGCGGGTAGATGTTGGCGCCCATGTAGGAGACGGTCGAGTCGGCCCGCCCGTACAGGAACAGCAGGGGCAGCCGCATCTTCTCGCGCAGGGCGGCGGCCTCCGCGCGCTGCAGCAGGACCGGGCGGTCCGCGAAGAGCTCCCGCAGGATGTCCCAGACCTGGGGGAAGGACATCAACGTGCCCTCGTCGCCGATGTTGTAGCGGAGCTTGGGAGCCATGACGGCGGTGGAGTTGATGGTGCAGAGCACCTCGCCGGTCCGGTCGTCGCCGGCGGTCTCCAGATAGGTCTCCAGGGGGTTGTACTGGAAGACCATCGGCAGCCGCTGCTCGTCCGGGCCCAGGAAGGCCGCCCTGACGGTGGCGTCCTCGCGCATCATCCGACGCAGCCAGACACTGAAGGTGGTCTCGCCGCCCATCCCGATGGTGAGGTCGGACGCGCCGTAGCCGGAGCGGACCTTGCCGAACACATCGCCGACGTAGTCGCGCAGCGCCTCGGTCATCCCTTCGCCGCCGACCATCGCCGCGAGCCGGTAGCTCTTCTCCTCGAACCAGGACTCACCGGCCAGCCGGTCCCGCAGATGCTTGAGGAACGGCGGGTAGGCGGTGACCAGGTAGTCGTAGCGCGGCCCGAAGTGCCGCAGCGTGTCGACGATCTTCTCCAGATCGGGCCCGGTGTTCTTCACGGTGGCGATCCGGGCCATGGCGATGCCGGTGTTGGTGCCGGTGGCCCAGGCGCCCATCGAGTAGGCGTTGATCACGAAGAGCCGCTTCGAGGGGAAGACGAGGCTGGTGTAGCCGGCCACATTGCGGTGCACGGTGTTCAACTCGCGGCGGCTGCGCACCCAGTTGTACGGAGTGCCGGACGAGCCCGAGGACTCGTCGACCACGCTGCCGGCGATCTCCACCCGCCCCTTCCAGCAGCGCATCTCCTCCGGGTACGCCTTGACGTACGACTCCTTGTCGGTGGCCGGGTAGGAGTCGAGCCGGAACCAACGGAACCGCCAGCCGCCGTTCTCCAGGTGCGCGGCGTACGCCGGTACGTCCAGCGCCGCGAACTGGCAGGTCATCCATGCGTGGAGGCGGGCGAAACCGCTCATCCACGGGCGGTAGTTGCGGGCCATCACCCGCCATACGAAGGGGTGCACCCGGTAGAGCCGGTACAGAGCGGTGAGCCCGAAGCTGATGATTCTCAGCAGCCACTGCCGCGCGAAGCTTCCCATTGCCATGCCCACATGGTGGCCGCGCGGCCCCGTCCTCTGTATGGGCTGCGCTACTCACTCCGGGCCCCGTACCTACCTGAGTACGCGCGGCGTCCACGAGGGCACTCGGGTGCGATGTTTCACGTGGAACATCCGCCGGCCGATGGGATGTTCCACGTGAAACATCCCGGAACGAACGAAGGACCGGCACCCCCTGCGGGGTACCGGTCCTTCGCGCTGCGCCGAAGCGCGGCAGATCAGGCAGCAACGACCTCAAGGTCGAGCTTGACCTCGACCTCGGGGTGCAGACGCACCGAGATCTTGTGGGCGCCGAGGGTCTTGATCGGCGTACCGACCTCGACACGACGCTTGTCCACGTCCGGGCCACCGGCGGCCTTGATCGCCGCAGCGATGTCGGCCGGCGTGATGGAACCGAACAGTCGGCCGCTGTCACCCGCGCGGGTGGTCAGCTGCACCTTGACGGACTGCAGCTTCGCCTTGACGGCGTTCGCGTCCTCAAGGGTGTGAATCTCGCGGATCCGACGCGCACGACGGATCTGCTCTACGTCCTTCTCGCCACCCTTGGTCCAGGCGATCGCGAAACCGCGCGGGACCAGGTAGTTGCGGGCGTAGCCGGACTTGACCTCTACGACATCGCCTGCGGCGCCGAGGCCGGAGACCTCGTTGGTGAGGATGATCTTCATGTTTCGGTCACCCTTCCTTAGCGAGCGGTCGACGTGTAGGGCAGCAGTGCCATCTCACGGCTGTTCTTCACGGCCGTGGCGACGTCACGCTGGTGCTGCGTGCAGTTGCCGGTCACGCGGCGGGCACGGATCTTGCCGCGGTCGGAAATGAACTTCCGCAGCATGTTCGTGTCCTTGTAGTCCACGTAAACGGTCTTGTCCTTGCAGAACGCGCAGACCTTCTTCTTAGGCTTGCGCGGAGGCGGCTTCGCCATGGTGTCTCTCCTGTTTGATCAAGAAGTTGGTGTCGTGACGCCCTTAGAAGGGCGGCTCGTCCGAGAAGCCGCCGCCGGAGGAGGAACCGGAGTTCCCTCCCCAGCTTCCGCCGCCGCCCTGCTGGGCACCGCCGGCCGGAGCACTGGTCGCCCAGGGGTCGTCGGTAGCAGCACCGCCGCCGCCCTGCTGGCCGCCGCCGGAGCTTCCGCCCCAGTTGCCGCCACCCTGGCCGCCCTGTGCGCCACCGCCACCGCTGTAACCGCCCTGCTGGCCGCTACGGCCGCCGCCGGTCGTCTTGGTGACCTTGGCGGTCGCGGTCTTCAGGCTGGCGCCGACTTCCTCGACGTCCAGTTCGTAGACCGTCCGCTTGACGCCCTCGCGGTCCTCGTAGGACCGCTGCTTCAGCCGGCCCTGCACGATGACGCGCATGCCTCGCTGCAGCGACTCCGCTACGTTCTCCGCCGCCTGACGCCAGACCGAGCACGTGAGGAAGAGGCCATCGCCGTCCTTCCACTCGTTGGTCTGCTTGTCGAAGATGCGGGGTGTGGACGCGACACGGAACTTCGCGACCGCCGCACCGGACGGGGTGAAGCGCAGCTCGGGGTCGTCGACGAGATTGCCGACGACCGTGATGACGGTCTCGCCTGCCATGGTGGTGACCTCTCGGCGGTGTGCTGGCTGCTTCTCGGAACCGGTACTGCTCTAAGCCCGCAGGCTCAGTGCAGTTCCGGGCGGAGGACCTTGGTCCGGAGAACCGACTCGTTCAGGTTGAGCTGACGGTCGAGCTCCTTGACGACCTCGGGCGAAGCCTTGAGGTCGACGACCGAGTAGATACCCTCGGCCTTCTTCTTGATCTCGTACGAGAGGCGACGACGGCCCCAGGTGTCGACCTTCTCCACGCTGCCGCCGCCGTTGCGGACGACAGTGAGGAAGTTCTCGATCAGCGGGGAGACAGCGCGCTCCTCGAGATCGGGGTCGAGAATGAGCATGAGCTCGTAGTGACGCATTGTGGAACCCACCTCCTTTGGACTCAGCGGCCACGGCATTTCCGTGGCAGGAGGGTTTGCATTGCGTCGCAACGGTAGCGCCGACCACTGACAATCACGGTGGATCGTTGTGGACCAGCGCAGACACCGGTGCAGACCGTACAGACTACCCGGACAACCGCCTCCGGTTGAAATCCGGCCGCTAATGCCCTCAATCTGTACACATCGGGTAGGAACGGCGCTACGATGCGCTACGGCTCCGTTACGGAGGTCTCCCATGGCACAGCAAGCGGCTCGGACCCATCGCCTCACGTTCAACACCGACGGCCAGGCCCATCCCCTGGAGAACACGCTGGTCGCGGTCACCCTGGTCCTCGGTGGCATCGCCATCGTCACGTCGATCTTCGACAGTCTGCATCTGCTCAGTTCCCTGACCGGCCTGGCCGGGATCATCACCGGGGGATACGGGCAATTCATCTCGGTCACCACCGCCGAACGCTTCGCGCTGATCATCGGGCTCGGCGCGGCCGCGGTCGGCTTCTACCTGGGTATGGCACACGGAGGGTTCTTCGGCGGCTGACGGGAGACTTGTCCACAGGGCTGGCGGGGCGGTTCCCCGATCGCAGTAGGCTTCGGCGCAGATAAGACCGCAGTCGTAGCGATGGGGAGCGCCCCGCATGAGCTTGACCCTGAGGACCATCAGCCGTGAGCAGCATCTGGCATTCATCCAGAGCCTGCCCTCGGCCAGTCACTGCCAGGTTCCGGCATGGGCGGATGTCAAGAACGAATGGCGCTCCGAGAACCTCGGCTGGTTCGACGACAAGACCGGCCAGATCGTGGGCGCCGGCCTGGTGCTGTACCGGCAGATCCCCAAGCTCAAGCGGTACCTCGCGTACCTGCCCGAGGGCCCGGTCATCAACTGGTACGCCCCGAACCTGGACGAGTGGCTCCAGCCGATGCTGGCGCACCTCAAGCAGCAGGGCGCCTTCACGGTGAAGATGGGTCCGCCCGTCGTCATCCGCCGCTGGGACGCGCCCGCCATCAAGGCCGGCATCTCCGACCCGGACGTGAAGCGGCTGCGGGACGTCGAGGCGACGTTCATCGAGCCCCGCGCCTTCGAGGTGGCCGACCGGCTGCGCCGGATGGGCTGGCAGCAGAACGAGGACGGCGGCGCCGGCTTCGGTGATGTGCAGCCGCGCTACGTCTACCAGGTGCCGCTGGAGAACCGTTCGCTGGACGACATCCTCAAGGGCTTCAACCAGCTGTGGCGCCGCAACATCAAGAAGGCCGAGAAGGCCGGCGTCGAGGTCGTGCAGGGCGGCTACGACGACCTCCCGGTCTGGCAGAAGCTGTACGAGGTGACGGCCGAGCGCGACCACTTCCGGCCCCGCCCGCTGTCGTACTTCCAGCGGATGTGGACCTCGCTCAACAACGAGGACCCCAACCGGATGCGGTTGTACCTGGCCGTGCACGAGGGCGAGGCGGTGGCCGCGGCCACCATGCTGATCGTCGGCGGGCACGTCTGGTACTCCTACGGCGCCTCCGCGAACCACAAGCGGGAGGTCCGGCCGTCCAACGCGATGCAGTGGCGGATGCTCAGGGACGCGTACGCCCTCGGGGCGAGCGTGTACGACCTGCGCGGCATCAGTGACTCCCTCGACGAGACGGACCACCTGTTCGGCCTGATCCAGTTCAAGGTGGGCACGGGCGGCCAGGCCGCCGAATACTTGGGCGAGTGGGATTTCCCCCTCAACAAACTGCTCCACAAGGCACTCGACATCTACATGTCCCGCCGCTGACCGGCGAGCAGACGAAGGAAAGGTCCTGACCAGGCCATGGCGCTCACCCTGTATGTCGACACCGCACGCTGGCGTGCGCACCAGCAGTCCGTGGCCGAGCAGTTCCCCGGCATAGTCCCGGTCTGCAAGGGCAACGGCTACGGCTTCGGACACGAGCGGCTCGCCGACGAGGCGACCCGGCTCGGCAGCGACATGCTCGCGGTCGGTACGACCTACGAGGCCGCCAGGATCAAGGACTGGTTCGGCGGCGACCTCCTGGTCCTCACCCCGTACCGGCTCGGCGAGGAGCCGGTACCGCTGCCGGACCGTGCGATCCGGTCGGTGTCCTCCGTCGAGGGCGTGCGCGGGCTGGTGGGCGCGCGGGTCGTCATCGAGGTCATGAGCAGCATGAAGCGCCACGGCGTCGCCGAGGACGACCTGGTCAAGCTGCACGCCGCCATCGACGACGTACGGCTGGAGGGCTTCGCCATCCATCTGCCGCTGGACCGCACCGACGGTTCCGACGCGGTGGAGGAGGTCTTCGGCTGGATGGAGCGGCTGCGCGCCGCCCGGCTGCCGCTGCACACGATGTTCGTCAGCCACCTCAAGGCGCATGAGCTCAGCCAGCTGCAGCAGCAGTTCCCGCAGACCAAGTTCCGTGCCCGGATCGGCACCCGGATGTGGCTCGGCGACCACGAGGCCACCGAGTACCGCGGTGCGGTCCTCGACGTCACGCGCATCGCCAAGGGCGAGCGCTACGGGTACCGCCAGCAGAAGGCCTCCGACGACGGCCACCTGATCGTGGTCGCGGGCGGGACCTCCCACGGGGTCGGGCTCGAAGCGCCCAAGGCCCTGCACGGCCTGATGCCCCGCGCCAAGGGTGTCGCGCGGGCCGGCCTGGCCACCGTCAACCGCAACCTGTCGCCGTTCGTGTGGGCGGGCAAGCAGCGGTGGTTCGCGGAGCCCCCGCACATGCAGGTCTCCATCCTCTTCCTGCCCAACGACGTGGCCCCGCCGGCGGTCGGTGACGAGCTGGTGGCGCACCTGCGGCACACCACCACCCAGTTCGACCGCGTCCTGGACCGCTGAGCCGCAGCAGGACGCCTCTCAGCCGGTCTCAGCCGGTCTCAGCCGCTGTCGCGGCACCGCCGCCCTCCACGGGCCGCTGTCCCGCCGGTGCGTGCCGTTCCACGCCCCACTCCACCGGCATCCCGGTGAAGGGGGCCGCGTGCCGCGGTTCATGGGCCCTGCCGAGCACGAACACGTCCGGCGCGCCGTCCAGCACGCCGCCGGACGGGTCGTCCTCGCCGTCCCAGCGCACCACGTCGCGTTCCGGCAGCAGGATGTCCCGCACCACCACGCCGCACAGGTACAGCGTGCCGAGGAGGTGGATGACGATCGCCAGGTGGTAGCCGTCCTGGGGCAGCCCGTGGTGCTTGTTGCCGCCCGTCACATAGGCGAGCTGCATCCAGATGCCCAGGAAGTACAGGACCTGGGAGCCCTGCCACACCAGGAAGTCCCGCCAGCGCGGCCTGGCGAGCACGGCCAGCGGCAGCAACCACAGCACGTACTGGGGCGAGTAGACCTTGTTGGCGACCACTATGGCGGCCACGACGAGGAAGGCGAGCTGCGCGAAGCGGGGACGCCGGGGCGCGTAGAGCGCGAGCCCCGCGATGGCCGCGCAGAGCAGCAGCATCAGGGCGACGGCGTAGGAGTTGACGCCGTCGAGCGGCTTGCCGGTCTGCTGGCTGATGACGAGCCAGATGGAGCCGTAGTCGATCCGGCGTTCCTGGCTGAACGAGTAGAACTTCGCCCAGCCGTCGCGCGCCAGCAGGATCACCGGCAGGTTCACCACCAGCCACGCGCCCACCGCACCCGCCACGGCCGTCCAGAAGGCCCTCAGCCGGCCCGCCCGCAGGCAGAGCACGAACAGCGCCCCCAGCAGCAGTAGCGGATAGAGCTTGGCGGCAGTGGCCAGGCCGAGCAGGACGCCGGCCGCCAGCGGGCGGCTGCGGGACCACATCAGCATGGCTCCCGCGGTGAGCGCCACCGCGAACAGGTCCCAGTTGATGGTGGCGCTCAGCGCCAGCGCGGGGGAGAGCGCGACGAGCAGGGCGTCCCAGGGCCGGCGCCGGTGGGTGCGCGCGACGCACACCACGAGGGCCACCGCGCAGACCATCAGCATGCCCGCGTTGACCAGCCAGTAGATCTGCTCCCGGTGCTGCTCCGAGCCGCCGTCCGGGGTGAACCAGGACGCGACCTCCATGAAGAGGCCGGTCAGGACCGGGTACTCCAGATAGTGGAAGTCGGTGGAGACCTCGTCCGGGATCCGGTCGAAGTACGGCACGATCCCCGTGGAGAAACCGCGGCCGCCGAACAGGTGCGGGATGTCGGAGTAGCAGGCGTGGATGTACTGCGCGTCACCCGGCTGGAACCAGCCGCTGTTGTAGCAGGGCAGCTTCTGCACCATCCCGAGCGCGAACATGCCGATGACCAGGATCACCAGGACCCGCAGCGGGTTCCACCAGCGGTGGGTGCTGATCTCCGCCCGGCGTCCCAGCGGCCCGCCGATGACCTCGCTGGCGGATGCGGCCAGCGGATCCTCGTCGGTCGGCGGCACGAGGGCCTCCAGCTGGTCGTCTTCGCGCACGCTCGTCATGCCGGACATCCTGCCGCATGGCCCCGG
>NZ_JAAGLX010000028.1:0-116348 GCF_010548325.1 Streptomyces sp. SID13666
CCCGCCGACCCGGAGGACGCGGCGGCGCTGCTGGCCACCGTCCTGCTCGGCGGCCGGCGCGGGAGCGCCGCCGGCGAACGGCTCGCGGAGACCGTCGGCGCGCAGGCCGCGCTGCGGATGCGCGACCGGGCGCGGGAGCAGCTGGAGGACGGCGTCGCTGGGCTGCTGCGCGGTGAGTGCGAGCGTCGACTGGCGCCCGTGGACGGCCTCGATGTGACCGCGCAGCAGCAGTCCTCGTTGATCGCCGCACTGTCCCTACTGCAGAAGGAAAGGTGATCGCGGTGGCTTCCACGGCAGGAACCGGCACGGGCGCCACCAGAGGAACGGGTGCCGGCGGAGGACTGGGTGCGGGCGGAGGACCGGGTGCGGGCGGAGGATCACGCGCCGCCACAGGCGCGGGTGCCGGCGGAGGATCGGACTCCGCCAGAGGATCGGGTTTCGGCGGAGGGACGCGCGCGGCTCGGGGTAGCGGAGCGCGTTCTTCCGGGGGCTCGTACGGGGCCTCGCGTTCCCCTGACCCGCTCGCGGCCCGGGTCGACGCGCTCGGGGAGCTGCTGGGGCTGTCCCGGACGCGCGTCAGCCCGGACGAACTCGCCGAGACCGGAGCGCTGTTGGAACGGCTCGGGGAGCGTCGGCGGCTGTCGCTCGATCACACGGTCGTCGCGCTGGCCGGTGCCACCGGGAGCGGCAAGTCGACGCTGTTCAACGCGCTCGCGGGACTGGAACTGTCGGCGACGGGCGTCCGCCGGCCGACGACCGCCGCGCCGGTCTCCTGTTCCTGGGACCCCGAGGGCGCTGCCGGACTGCTCGACCGGCTCGGCATCGCCCCGCAGGATCGTTACGCCAGAAGGAGCGTGCTGGACGGCACCGACCGCGTCCCCGGGACGGACGAGCGGCTGGCCGGGCTCGTGCTGCTGGACATGCCGGACCACGACTCGGCCGCGCCCGGCCACCGCGACCAGGTGGACCGGCTGCTGCAGCTGGTGGACGTGGTGGTGTGGGTGCTGGACCCGGAGAAGTACGCGGACGCCGCGCTGCACGAACGCTATCTGCGGCCGCTGGCCGGCCACGCGGACGTCACGCTGCTGGTGTTGAACCAGGTGGACCGGCTGCCCGGCGACGCCGCCGACCAGGTGCTCGACGATCTGCGGCGGCTGCTCGACGAGGACGGCCTCGCCGTCGGCGAGCACGGCGACGCCGGCGCGGTGGTGCTCGCGGTCTCGGCGCTCAACGGGGTCGGGGTGCCCGATCTGCGGGCCTGTCTCGGGCAGATCGTGGCCGAACGGGGGTCGGCGAACCGGCGGCTCGCGGCCGATGTGGACCGTACCGCCGGCCGCTTGCAGTCGCTGTACGTGGGCGAGGGTGCGGTGGGCCTGACGGATCCCGCGCGTGAGGACTTCGTCGACCGGTTGGCCGACGCGGTGGGTGTCGCGGGCGCCGGCGAGGCGGCGGAACGGGACTGGGCGCGTGCCGCGGAGGCTGCCTGCGGCACTCCGTGGGGGCGGCTGACCGGCGAACGCCAGGGCGGGGCGGACCGGGTGGCCCGTGGGCCGGCCGGGCTCGCCGCGTCCCGCCCCGCGGTGGACGAGGCGGTGCGGGCGCTCGCGGACGACGCGGCCCAGGGGCTGCCCGTCCCGTGGGCGCAGGCGGTGCGGGACGCGGCGCGGCGCGGCGGCGAGGGACTGCCGGCGGCGCTGGACACGGCGGCGGCCCGCGCGGAGCCGGGGGAGCCGGAACGGCCCGCCTGGTGGTCGGCGGTGGGCGCCGCCCAGTGGCTGCTGATGAGTCTCGCGGTGGCCGGGGTGGTGTGCCTGGTCGCGATCGCGGTGGGTTCGCTGGACGCTTCGTGGTGGCTGCCGGTGGTCCTGCTCGCGGTCGGCGCCCTCGGCGGCCGGGCGCTCGCCTGGGCCTGCCGTATCTCCGCGCGCGGTCCGGCCCGCCGGTACGGGCAGGCGGCCGAGCGCCGGCTGCGGGCCGCCGCGGCGGACTGCGGCCGGGCGCGGGTGCTGGAGCCGGTCGCGGCGGAACTGCTGCGCTATCGCGAGGTGCGGGAGCAGTACGCGGTGGTGGCCGCGGGCTGAGCTGTCCGGCGCCCCTGCTCGGCCTCGCGAGCCGGCACCCCCGCCCTGCGCCCTGCGCCCCGCCCTGCGCTCCTGCTCGGCCTCGCGAGCCGGCACCCCCGCCTCCCGCCCTGCGCCCCGCCCTGCGCCCCTGCTCGGCCCTGCGGGCCGGTACCCGAGCCCGGCACCCGGGCCGGGATTTCACCCTCAGGAGTGACGGAGATATCCACAACCGGCCGGTAATCCACAGATTCGGTCCGTTTTTTCCACGCTCCGTCCGGCTCGTGCACGATGTTCTCAGGGCATTCGGGAGCGGGAATTCGGCGGCGGGGGGAGAGCGGGCGCATGAATGAGACGTCGGTGACGGTGGTGGGGAATGTCGTGACGCAGCCCGAATTCCGGGAGACCGAGACGGGAGTGCCGGTCATCCGGTTCCGGCTGGAGACGACGGCGCGCCGCTGGGTCGCGGAGCGGCGGGCCTGGAGCGAGGGCAGTACGAGCTTCTTCATGGTGCGCGCGTGGCGGACGTTGGCGGCCAATGTGCGGACGTCCGTCCAGGTCGGCGAACCGTTGGTCGTGCGGGGCCGGTTGCGGGTCCGCGAGGAGGAGTACGACGGACGGTGGTATGTCGCCGCGGACATCGACGCGGTGGCGATCGGACACGATTTGTCCCGGGGGACGGCGGCGTTCCGGCGGGTGTCGGTGGTCCGGCCGGAACTTATTTCGCCCGGGCCGGTCGAGATGTCCTGAGAGGCCCGTTTGTGCAGCTTTATACGGGCGAGTGGCATCGGTGACTTATCGACATTCTCATGACCATCCCTTAATCACATAACGATTGCGATTCGAAACGGTTATGGGAGGGGATTGTTGGTGGCCGCGATACCTGTGGTTCCTAGGATTCCTTCGGTACTGCGGGGGCCCGGATGCTCTCGGAGCCGCAGGCGAGGCCACCCTCACGACCCGGCTTCGCCCGAAGGGGAGTTCCATGTTCAAGATTCAGAGGCGCGGCGTTGCCCGCCTCGCCGCCGCGGGCCTGGCCACGGGTCTGCTCGCAGCCGGCGCGATATCCGGCGCGGGAGCCGCTTTCGCGGACGGCGGTGCCACCGCGGTACTGGGCGGTCTGCAGGCCGACAAGTCGGACGGCGTCGTCATCCACGAGGGTGGCAAGAACAAGCCCGTCAACGCCGGTCTGTTCACCATGGACGTCGGCGGCGGCACCATCCAGACGTACTGCATCGACATCCACAACCCGACGCAGAAGCACGCGAAGTACCAGGAGGTCCCGTGGGACTCCTCTTCGCTGCACAACAACCCTGACGCGGGCAAGATCAACTGGATCCTGCAGCACTCCTACCCGCAGGTGGCCGACCTCAGCGCGCTGGCCAAGGCCGCCGGCTCCGGTCCGCTGACCGAGAAGACCGCCGCGGCCGGTACCCAGGTCGCCATCTGGCGCTTCTCGGACAAGGCGAACGTCGACGCGAACGACCCGGCCGCCGAGAAGCTCGCCGAGTACCTGGGCAAGACGGCGACGGACACCCCCGAGCCCAAGGCGACCCTGACGCTGGACCCGCCGGCCGTCTCCGGCAAGTCCGGCGACAAGCTCGGCCCGGTCACGGTGCACACCACCTCCACCACGCCCGTGCAGATCGTGCCCGCCTC
Source organism: Streptomyces sp. SID13666 (assembly GCF_010548325.1). Classification (NCBI taxonomy): domain Bacteria; kingdom Bacillati; phylum Actinomycetota; class Actinomycetes; order Kitasatosporales; family Streptomycetaceae; genus Streptomyces; species Streptomyces sp. SID13666. Next base: position 3,720 of record NZ_JAAGLX010000028.1, read on the forward strand.
GGACATCCCGGCCGGCGTGAAGATCGTCAACAAGTCGGGCAAGGCCGTCACCTCCGCGAGCAACGGTGACCAGCTCTTCTTCGCCATCCCGGCGGGTGCCGCCGACGGCACCACGTCGGTGACGGCCACGGCCGTCACCCAGGTTCCGGTCGGCCGCGCGTTCACGGGCGTCGACAGCAAGAGCCAGGTCCAGATCCTGGCGGGCTCCAGCGCGACCACCGCCACGGCCACGGCCACGGGCACCTGGGCCAAGAAGGGCCCGATCCCGGCGGTCTCCGCCACGGTCAACTGCGCCAAGAACGGCGTCGACGTCACCGCCAGCAACAAGGGCGACGAGGCGTTCACCTTCGAGCTCGCCGGCAAGAAGTTCTCCATCGAGGCCGGCAAGTCGAAGACCATCACCGTCCCGGTGAAGGAAGACCAGAAGTACGAGATCACGATCTCCGGCCCGAACGGCTTCACCAAGACGTTCAAGGGTGTTCTGGACTGCAAGACGACCGGTACGCCCACCCCGGCGCCGAGCACCCCCACCACCCAGCCCAGCCCGGCCTCGGCCGGCTCCACCACCGGCACCACCGGCGGTGACCTCGCTCAGACGGGTGGCAGCAGCGCCACCCCGATGATTGCGGGCATCGCCGTCGCGCTCGTCGCGGTCGGTGGCGGCGCTGTCTTCTTCCTCCGCCGGAAGAAGTCGGCCGCAACTCCCGCTGGCCAGTAGCAGCGGGCAGTAGCCGCAGGCAGAAGTAACTGAAACAACGGGGGCGGGACTCTTGGAGTCCCGCCCCCGCTCCGTCCCCGCCCGGCCACCGCAACCAAGCGGCGACCGGGCGGCGGCCGTCCCAGGCCTTGCCCGGGCCGGTCCCGGGCCGTCCCTGGGCCGTGGCGCCCTCCGCAGGGATCGGCCGAGAGTGCGCAGGCCGGGGTTTCTGACCTACCCGTTCGCCCGTCGGGGTGGACGTGCGGCAAGATGGGGTGTTATTGAATCCCCGATCATGCAGAACAGCCTCTGAGCTGCGACGGAGCCGCAGACAGGGGGCCGCTTGATGGCGCCTGGGCCGTCTGCGGGCCGTAATTGGCGCAAGGCGGGGCTGTCATGAGCCCGATGGGGGATAGCCGCCAGGGGCAACGCCGACCCCGAGATCCGCTCGCATCACGTTGCGCATGCGGTCCCATCGCTCCCAGAGTCGCGGGAAGTCCGTTGCACGGATCTCCTGGAACGACCCATCGGGGTCAGGGTTTCCCTCCTCCAGGCACATTGTCCGGCGGTACACCTCTGACAGCGCCAGAGCCATACCGTCCAGCTCGGCCAGCACGGCGACCGAAGCGATCATCTGAGCCCCGGCGAACACCGAATGATGCTCCCGCCTCGCTTCCTCGACCGTTTCTCGGGCCTCCGGAGTGTTCTGCCCCTTGTCGACGATCCAGAGGAAGTTCATCAGGTGAGTCCGGTAGCGCCTGAAGGAGGCGTTGACCGTCATGTAGCAGTCACGCCGCCGGCCCAGCTCAGCTTCTTCCTGCTCACGGAGCCACTGGGCATGAGTCGCACGTTGCTCGCGATCGAAGGTGGCCGCCTGAACGCGGGCGAGCCCTCGTTGGGACAGGACCGGTGCAATCAGGGTGCCAGCGACGCCTACTATCGCGGCGGCCAGCGCAATCATCGCGTTGCTCACGGTGCCTCCTAGCGGTTCAGCGCCATACTGCCGCGCAACACGGCGGTGGCGGGGTCCTCTGCGAACTTCCGTCACCGCTGTTCGGCCGCTTAAGCTGCTTGATCGCTACTCGCCTCGCGACGCTGCGCCCCAAGCGTGTTGTAGACGCAGTCGACGGCCTTCCGGGTCCGCCCCTCGCTGCTGGGCATCAGGTGCGTGTACACCCGGAGCGTGAAGCCCGGATCGCTGTGGCCGAGGTACGTGCTCAGAGCCTTGATGCTCTCGCCCGCGTCCAGCAGCACCGAGGCGTAGAAGTGCCTGAGCGCGTGCATGCCGTGCTCACGGGCCGCCGCGTACCGCTTGCCCTTCTCCCGCCCGGGGATGATGCCCGCGGCCATGAGGGCGGGCTTCCAGGACTGATCGTTGAAGGCACTGCGCCACACTGGGTTGCCGGTCGTGCTGCTGAACACCAATCGCTTGGTGACCGGAGGGCCGTCCGGGGTGAGCCACGGCAGCGTCACCTTGGCCGGCGGAAACCGGTGCATGTGCTCGGTGAGCGCGTTCCCGACTTCACCCGGCAGGGGAACGTCCCGGACCTTGCCGCGCTTCGGCGGTGCGAACACCAGCGTCCCGTGTACGCGCTTCACTTGGTAGCCGACGTGCACCCAGCCGGTGAGGAAGCCGACTTCAGCGACGGGCAGGCCGAACACCTCACCCTGTCGGAGCCCGCAGCCGCCGCCCACATCGGCCATGGCCCGGTATCGGTCAGGTAGCGCAGCGCGGACGCCGAACACTTGCTCTGCCGTCCAGGGTTTGACCCGCGTCGGGACTGCCTGCGGAGCCTTGACGGAGGTTGCCCGGCACGGATTGCGCCGCAGGATGCCGTCATCTACGGCCGCGTTCAGGACTGATGACACGTTCTCGAAGATGGACCGCCGGTAGGAGGCTGACGGAATCGCGGTCTGGAGTTCGCGGTTCCAGTCCCGGATGTGCTCGGGCTGGAAGGAACCGAGCGGACGAGTTCCAATGTAGGGTCTGATGCAGGTTTGGGTGACAGGTTGACCTGCCCCACCTCACAGGTTCCAGTTCTGCTGGCTAGCTGACGGCCTTCACGAAAGGCTGCCGGACATGCCCCGCGCCTACCCCGCTGAGTTCCGCGCCCGCGCCATCGCATTGGTGCGGGCAGGAAAAGAACAGAAGCAGACCGCCGTTGACCTCGGCGTCCATCCGGTCACGTTGGCGAAGTGGTTGCGCCAGGACGACATCGACAATGGCCGACGGCCTGGCAGGGTCTCGGTGGAGTCCGCAGAGCTGCGTGCAGCGCGGCGACGAATCCACGAGCTGGAAACCGAGCTCGAGATCGTGCGCAAGGCCGCGAAGTTCCTCGGCGAGGACAAGCCGGTCCCAAAAGGCTCTACCCGGTGGCCTCACGCGGCACCTACGGCTACCGCCGCGTCCACGCCGAGCTCACCCTGGGCATGGGCATCCAGGTGTGCTCGAGGACCGTGTCGGTGCTGATGACACAGGCCGGGATCTACGGACTGCCCGGCCCGGTGCGGATCAAGCGCCTGCGGGGTGTCGTCACCGCCGATGACCTGGTCAACCGGAAGTTCCATCGGCTGCGTCCCAATGAGCTGTGGGTCACCGACATCACGCAACACCGCACCAGAGAAGGGTGGGTGTACTGCGCGGCGGTCCTGGACGCGTTCAGCCGAAAGATCGTGGGCTGGTCGATCGACTCCAGACAGGACTCCACCCTCGTGGTCAACGCGTTGGACATGGCCCTCCGCAACCGGCGCCCCGAACCAGGCGGGATAGTTCACGCCGATCACGGCGCCCAGTTCACCTCCTGGGTCTTCGGGGAAAGGATCCGCTCCGCCGGGCTCCTGCCATCGTTCGGCACCGTCGGAGACGGCCTGGACAACGCGATGATGGAGTCGTTCTGGTCCTCAATGCAGATCGAGCTGTTGAACCGCAAACGGTGGAAGACCCGGGTCGAGTTGGCGAACGCGATCTTCGAGTACATCGAGGTCTTCTACAACCGACAGCGGCGCCACTCAGCTCTGGGCTACCGCACCCCGATCGAGTACGAACTACTCTCCGAACAAGACACCATCCCCGCCGCCGGTTAGCCACCACAGCTGGAACCCAAACCGTGGGGCAGGTCAAGATGTCACCCGATCGTGCGGCAGACCCGACTGCTCAACATTCGGGTATTTCTGCCAGACGCATGACCGCCGCTACCGGCACGAGTCCTGCGGGGAGGGGCCGCATCTCATCGCCCTGCACTGCCAAGAGCACGGGCCAGAGAACATGTGGCCAGACCCACTCATGCTGGGATTCCCGGAAGGTTTCGATCCCCAGCTGAGTGACACTCAACTGGCCGGGTTGCGGCCAGAGGACGACGCCGTCTAGACATGATCCATAAGAGACGGCTTAGTGGTCGGGGAATCTGGTCACTCGGGCAGTCGCCATAGTTTCTCATCGGATCTGGCTTTCTGTGGAGGCGTCTCTCTCACCAAAAGGTAGAGGTTCTCAAAATAGACCTGCCAGCGAATCGGATCCTGCGTAGATGGATTTCTCTGAATTCGCTCACCGCGAATTAGGGGTTCCATCTTCTCCCAGATCAAGATTACGGAACCACCCAAGTAGCCCGAGACGGGTTCAATATCGACAACATTGTGAGTGACCAAAGCTCCCAAATTGTCGTAGAACCACGCGAGATCACGGACGATGCGCTGCTTTTCCTCCGTGAGCGCTGCCAGCCCTTGTGATAAATCGTAGGTGGAGAGTTCCCGATACACAAAAGATCGTGCGTTAGTGAGGTAGTCACTTCGATGTTCTCGAAAGAGATCAATGACGACAGGTAATGTATTGGAGTGGCGAGCAAGGGTAATTTGTCGGAAGGAAACTACGACGGAGACGAATACGGCCATGATCGATAGGGCCAGCGCTGCGACGTTCACGACTTACCTCCATGCCGATGGCGGGGCGTTACGGTACCGCGCAGCACGCTCCCGATACAGGCGGTCCCGCCCCCCGTCGTGGCTCTGCCGGCGGGTCAGCATCCGCACCCCCGCTGAAAAGCGTTGAAGGCTGTGGGAAGCCCTATCAGAGATCGCTTTTCAGGCGGGGGGCGACGACGCCACGTGTGCAGCCCCTCTGCCCCCTTGAGAGCCGTACGGACGCTCCGCAGGGAAGCCGAGCGGGCGGCCGCGTGCCGCCCGGACGAGCAAGAGGAGCACGCTGCGGCGGGTGCTCTTCTTGGGAGGGCTGGCCGCTGTTCGATGTGCTTGTCAGTCGTTGACTGTTGTGCGTTCGACTCCTGCGCATGCGAGCACTGCGGTGGCTGTGGCGTTGAGGAAGAGCATGAACGTCCATGTTCTGTCAGCGGGCATGATGAGACCGACGCGGACTGGTTGGTCCCCCGCACAGCGGAGGATGTCGACGGCCTCATCAAGGGCGAGCGTCATACGGCTGCGCCTCTGCATGCGCCGCAGCCGTATGCCGTAGACGCCTGCGTGTCGGTTCGCGGGGGCCGGGCCGTCATAGATCTCGAAACTGCCGCCAGCCAGCAGGGCTGCCCGGGCCAGTCGGCATGCTGTGGTGTCCTGGTCCAGTAGCGCTGAGAGGTCGTCGCGGGTCATGCCCCAATGATCGTTTCCCTCGTACTTACCAAGCGCACACGCAGTTTCCTCCAGGGTCTACCATCTTTCCAGTATCGAGAAACAAAAAAAGCGCATCGGCTAGCGGAAGTGCTGGCGAGCAGGTACTACACGCATTATTGCGAATGGTCTTGGGTAGGCCTTCGCGTGTCGCTGTCCAGGCGGAACGCGGTCCGGTCGTATTCTGGAGGCTCTCACACTTTGCGACGGTGCCGTCGCTAAATATCCGGAGTTCGTTTTTGGCAACGTGCCATACCGTACGGCCGTCAGGCTCCGTGACGGTTTTATGTCTATCCGCTTCGTTAAATTGAGACCTATTCCGACGCCGTTCGAGATATGACAGCTTTACTCCGATGTCGATCATCAGCGGTTCCTGTGGAATAGATGCAGTCTTGGCCCTATGGGCGAAGTCGACGAGAAGCGTGTTGGCGTAGGCGTCCCATTTGCGCTGGTCGGCGGCTGCCGTGTCCTGCGCACGACGTGCCTCCTCGGCGGTGCGTCGTGCCTGATCGGCTCGTTGCGCGGCCACCTGGTCGAGTGACGGCCAACTATCGGAGTCCATGAGATCTCCCCTGGGGTTGTTCGCTTAACTGCGTGGTTGACCACGACGTGTTCCCTGTCGAAGTCTGACAGGATGGGCTGGCGGGGGGAACCACGAGTCCCCATTCTGGCGGTCGGTTGCAAGGGCGTCAGTAGTTCAGAGAGATTGCCTCGCACCCTCCAAGGTGCCCTAGATGACGCAGTCTCTCCCGCGACGGGGATGGCTGTGAGCTGGGGTGATAGCACTAAAGAGGACTGGATCTTGCGGACACTGCGGACACTGGCGGACGCTAAACAGATTGTTTAGCGTCCACGGAATCTCCGCAGGTCAGGTGGTGGGCGAAAAGCCTTCTGGACGCTGCGGACACTGTCTCCCCTAACCCTCTAGGACGGCTAGTAGAGAGGCGCGGCCAGTGCCCGGGCAGCGACGGATTTTCAGGGGGCGCTGAGCCCGCCCCGACTCCTGCTTTCCCCGCTTAAGAGCCGTCCGAGCGGCTAAACGATGGGCCGCATGGGCACCCCCCCGCTGAAAAGTTCCCTGGCCCGCGCCTCCTCGGTCGCAACGGGTGTGCGAGAGAGGGAGGGAGGCAGGCGCCAGGGTTGTCGAGGCCGCTTCGAAGGTGTTTCGGGCTGTCCGGGTCCCTACCTCCCTGCCTCCCTCGGGGGTTCTTTCAGCAGCTCAGCCCGGGGGAGGCAGGTGAGGGAGGCAGCTAGGGAGAACTCCCTGCCTCCCTGGCGCCTCCCTCGGTCCGAATCGCCCCGGCGTCGCGTTCGACGGCCGCATTGGGGGACGTGCGGGCGAGTAGAAGGACTGCCCGCCCGAAGGGCGGTCCTGCTTGCTCTTGCCGTGAACCGGCGGCGGCAGGTTCGGCCGGTGGGAGGGCGATAGCGGCTGGGGCAAGGGGCTCGAAGCCCTCCAGGAGGCGTTTGGGCCGATCGGGCGCTTCGGGCCGCTATCGGCTAACGGCCTGCTCAGGAGCCGTTTAGGCTGCTATTGGAGCCGCTATCGATAGCACGTGAGGCCGCTATCGGTAGCGGCCTCCGTACGCGCCTCCTGGGCCGTCTGTGGGCCGTCCGAGGGTGCTCGGGGACGACAGATGACGACGGAGGACGACAGTCACCGGGCGAGGGTCGCGGCTAAGGCGCAGGTCGCGAGGCCCTGACCTACCCGTTCGCCCGTCGGGGTGGACGTGCGGCAAGATGGGGTGTATCTGCCCACACATCGATTGCCGGACGGTTTCTCTTGGCTGAGTACATCTACACGATGCGCAAGACGCGCAAGGCACACGGCGACAAGGTGATCCTTGACGACGTGACGCTGAGCTTCCTGCCCGGCGCGAAGATCGGTGTGGTGGGTCCCAACGGTGCCGGTAAGTCCACGGTGCTGAAGATCATGGCGGGTCTGGAGCAGCCCTCCAACGGTGACGCGTTCCTGTCGCCCGGCTTCACCGTCGGCATCCTCATGCAGGAGCCGAAGCTCGACGAGTCCAAGACGGTCCTGGAGAACGTCCAGGACGGCGCCGCCGAGATCATGGGGAAGCTCAAGCGCTTCAACGAGGTCGCCGAGCTCATGGCGACCGACTACTCGGACGCGCTGCTGGACGAGATGGGCAAGCTCCAGGAGGACCTGGACCACGCCAACGCGTGGGACCTCGACGCGCAGCTGGAGCAGGCCATGGACGCGCTGGGCTGCCCGCCCGGCGACTGGCCGGTCACCACCCTCTCCGGTGGCGAGAAGCGCCGTGTCGCGCTCTGCAAGCTGCTGATCGAGGCCCCGGACCTGCTCCTCCTCGACGAGCCCACCAACCACCTTGACGCCGAGTCGGTGAACTGGCTGGAGCAGCACCTCTCGAAGTACGCGGGCGCCGTCGTCGCCGTCACTCACGACCGGTACTTCCTGAACAACGTCGCCGAGTGGATCCTCGAACTCGACCGCGGCCGCGCGATCCCCTACGAGGGCAACTACTCCACGTACCTGGAGAAGAAGGCCACCCGCCTCAAGGTCGAGGGCCGCAAGGACGAGAAGCGCGCCAAGCGCCTCAAGGAAGAGCTGGAGTGGGTCCGCTCCAACGCCAAGGGCCGTCAGGTCAAGTCCAAGGCGCGCCTGGCCCGTTACGAGGAGATGGCGGCCGAGGCCGACAAGGTGCGGAAGCTGGACTTCGAGGAGATCCAGATCCCGCCGGGCCCGCGTCTGGGCTCCATCGTCGTCGAGGTCAACAACCTCTCGAAGGCGTTCGGCGACAAGGTCCTGGTCGACGACCTCTCCTTCACCCTGCCGCGCAACGGCATCGTCGGCATCATCGGCCCCAACGGTGCGGGCAAGACCACGCTGTTCAAGATGATCCAGGGCCTCGAGCCCGCGGACTCGGGCTCGGTCAAGATCGGCGACACGGTCAAGATCAGCTACGTCGACCAGAGCCGCGCCAACATCGACCCCAAGAAGACCCTCTGGGCGGTCGTGTCGGACGAGCTGGACTACATCAACGTCGGCCAGGTCGAAATGCCGTCTCGGGCCTACGTCTCCGCCTTCGGCTTCAAGGGGCCGGACCAGCAGAAGCCCGCCGGCGTCCTCTCCGGTGGTGAGCGCAACCGCCTCAACCTGGCGCTGACGCTCAAGGAGGGCGGCAACCTGCTGCTCCTCGACGAGCCCACCAACGACCTCGACGTCGAGACCCTGTCCTCGCTGGAGAACGCCCTGCTCGAGTTCCCGGGCGCGGCCGTGGTCATCTCCCACGACCGCTGGTTCCTGGACCGAGTCGCGACCCACATCCTCGCGTACGAGGGTGAGTCCAAGTGGTACTGGTTCGAGGGCAACTTCGAGTCGTACGAGAAGAACAAGGTCGAGCGGCTCGGCGCCGACGCGGCCCGCCCGCACCGCGCCACCTACAAGAAGCTGACCCGCGGCTGATGGCCCGGCATATCTACAGCTGCCCGCTGCGCTGGTCGGACATGGATGCCTTCGGGCACGTCAACAACGTGGTCTTCCTGCGGTACCTGGAAGAGGCGCGGATCGACTTCATGTTCCGGCTGGCGCCCGGTGAGGGCAGCACGTCGTTCACGGGCGGGTCCGTCGTGGCCCGGCACGAGATCGACTATCTGCGACCGCTGGTGCACCGGCACGCGCCGGTGACCATCGAGTCGTGGGTGACGAAGATCGGTGCGGCCTCGATGACCGTCGCGTACGAGATCAAGGACGAGGAGACCGTGTACGTACGGGCCTCCACGATCGTGGTCCCGTACGACCTCGCGGAAGCGCGGCCGCGGCGGATCAGCCCGGAGGAACGGTCGTTCCTCGAGGCGTACCGCGACGAACCGCCGTCGACGGCGGAGGCCGTGGCGGAAGAGGCCGTCGCCGCATGACGCGGCTGCTTCTCGCCGGTGCCGGGGAGGCGGCGGGCCTCGCCGCCTTCCTGGGCCGGCTGGTCCGCTGGGACAAGGCCGCCGTGGTGCGGCTGCGCTCCGCGGAGGGGGTGCTGGCGGTCTTCGGCCAGCCGCCCTTCGGCGGCGTGCTCGCCATTCGCACGGCCTCGCTCCGCGACGTTCTCGACCTCGATGCCACGGTCTCGGCAGGGCAGCTGCTGGAAGGCATCGAGGAACGGATCGAGGCAGGCGCCGGGGAAGCCCCCGACGGGAGCGGCGACGCCGTCGTGGTCCCGCCGTCCGTCACCGGCCCCGCATGGGCCGGGCTGCTGCCGCCGCGCGGTGGCTGGCAGCGGGTCGCGGAGTTCGCGCCCGAGGACGTACGGGCCGCCGCGGAGCGGCTGGTGGGGGAGTTCCGCTCGCGTACCGAAGTGCTGGTGCCGGAACGGCGGACGCGGGCCGAGCTCGACGCGCTCGCCGAGGAGGTCTGGTCCCGGCCGGTCGGGGACACGGCGCTGCCGATGCGCGCCGTGCACGCGGCGCAGGCGCTGGGTTTCCTGCGGGGTGGCCGCGACGAGCCGTTCACGCTGCTGACGGCAGGGGCCTGGCTGCGGCTGCGTACGCCCTACGGATCGATCGCCGTACGGCGCACCGCCCTCGGCTCCGGCCTGACGGTCACGCCCGCCTGACGGTCAAGGCCAGGCCCGCCTCGGACGCGTGCCAAAGCAGACAACGACGCACCACAACGCCGCACCCAACGACGCCACAACGCCGCCGGATCAGTCCTCCTCCGGCGGCGTCGGCCGGTCCGGCCAGACGCCGATGTGGTCGGATTCCAGTTCCAGCAGGACCCGGTTCTCGATGGAGAGCGCCGCGGTGTAGTCGCGGGGCAGCTGCAGCCGTCCGGCGCGGTCGACGGTGGCGTACTCGCGGGCGACGACCGACTCCTGGCCGTGTTCGTCGATCTCGGTGTGGCGCAGCACCTCGGACGCCGTCCTGCCGTCCCGGATCGCGACCGTGCGGCGTACGGCGTCGGCCACGGCGTGGTCGTGGGTGACGACGACAACGGTGGTGCCGAGCTCCTCGTTGGCGGTCCTGAACGCGGCGAAGACCTGCTCGCCGGTGGCGGAGTCCAGTTCGCCGGTCGGCTCGTCGGCCAGCACCAGGGACGGGGAGTTGGCGAGTGCGACGGCGATGGCCGTGCGCTGCTGCTCGCCGCCGGACATCTGCCCGGGGTGCCGGTCGTGGCAGTAGCCGACGCCGAGCATGGTGAGGAGCTCCGTGGCGCGGGCGGCGTGCAGCCGCTTGGCGCGGAACCCGTCCCGCCCCGACAACTGCATCGGCAGCACGACGTTCTGAGCCGCCGTCAGATAGGGCAGCAGGTTGCGGGCGGTCTGCTGCCAGACGAAGCCGACGACCTCCCGGCGGTAGCGCAGCCGGGACTTGGCGTCCATGTCGAGCAGGTCGTAGCCGCCGACGGAGGCAGCGCCCGCGGTCGGGACGTCGAGGCCGGCGAGGATGTTCAGCAGGGTGGACTTGCCGCTGCCCGAGGCGCCGACCAGGGCCATCAGCTCCCCCTTGGCGACAAGCAGGTCCAGGCCCTGCAGCGCCTGGACCTCGACGCCGTCGGCCGTGAAGATCCGTACCAGCCGGTCGCAGCTGATGAGCGCGTCCTGCCCGTAGGCGGGCTGCTCGCGGCGGGCCGCCGCCCGCTGTTCCAGATCGGCCAGGGTGGTCGTGGCGCCGCCGGCGCCGCCCTCGGTGGTATGGGTCATGAGCGGTCTCCTACTCTCAGGTCCGTACTCTCACGGCGCAGTCCGGTCACCCACACCTGCGCCAGCAGCACCACACAGGCCAGCGCCAGCAGTCCGGCCGAAGGCAGCGCCAGCGAGAGCGGGTCGGCGCGCAGCCCGAGGCCGGCGGGTACGTTCGTGCCGGGGTCGCTGCCGAACGCGAGTGCGGTGATGTCCACGCCGGGCCCGAGCAGCGGGATCACCGCGAGGCCGACGAGCACGCCGCCGATCGCCGCCAGCAGTGCCTGCGGCAGCATTTCCAGGAACACCAGCCGTCGCCCGTCGCGCCGCCCCATGCCCATCGTCCGCAGCCGGGCGAGCAGCGCGGCGCGTTGGGGGGCGGCCTGGAGCAGGGACAGCAGCAGCGCGAGCGCACTGTAACCGGCGCCGCCCGCGACCGCGGCGAGATAGATGCCCCGCGCCCCGGACTGCAGGGCCGAGTCGGCGAGTACGCCGCGCTCCTCGCTCAGCAGGGCGACGAACATGTTGGAGCCGGACGCGGCGGTGGCGGCGCGCAGCGCCTTGCCGTCGATGGGACCGTTCGCGGTGATCATCAGCACCGTGGGGCCGGTGTATTGGCTGTAGTTCATGTCCGGGTGGCGCTTGGCGAGTTGCGCGGACGAGACGATCACGAAATCGGTGTTGGGTGCCGCCGGAGTGAGGTCCAGCACCGCTGCGGCCTTGATCTCGGTCGTTCCGATGGCGGGCTGCACCGAGAGGGTGCTGCCCGCGAGCTTCGCGGCGACCTTGCGGGAGACGACGGCCGGCATCGGGCCGGTGCCGTCGTCGTGCAGGAGTGCGTCGGCGGGGAAGTCGGGGAGCCCGATGGAGCGGGTCAGCGCGGCGTAGGCGACCGGGTCGACGCTGAGCACGCTGTAGGGCATCCCGAATCCGGAGGTGGGGGCGCTGGGCTCGACCCGGACGCCGGTGGTCCCGGCGACGCCGGGCACCTGCCGGATGTTCGCCGCGAGTTTCTCGGGCAGGACGAAGTTGGCGTCGATCCTGGCGTCCGCGCCGATGGCCGCGCGGGCCGCCTCGTCACGGCCGTCCGCGACCCCGGCGAGCACCGATCCACCGAACGAGGCCACCGTCAGCGACATCAGCAGGGCGAGCAGCGGCAGTTGGGCGCTGGCCGGGGAGCGGCCGGCGCGGGCCAGGCCGAGGTGGGTGACGGCGCCGGTCAGCCGGGCCGCGGGCCGGGCCAGCAGCCGCAGCGGCAGCGGGTACAGGCGCAGCAGGATCAGGGCGGCGGCGATGGCGACGAGGACGGGTGCGGCCGCGAGGAACGGGTCGGCGCCGCTGACGGTGCCCCGCCGGCGCAGGGCGACGACCGCGCCGATGACCAGGACGGTGACCGTCAGCTCGGCCACCGTACGGCGCCGGGAGGGCCGGGCGGCGGCCACGTCCTCGCGTGCGGCCGGGCGCGGCCTGCGGTGGACGGCGACGGCCCGCAATGGCAGGGCGAGCGAGGCGGTCACGGCCACTGCGGAGCCGAGCAGCACGGACAGCAGATACCGGTCGGTCGGCAGCAGGACCAGGGCGAGCACGGTTCCGGCGAGCGCGGCCGGCACGGCGGCCGCCGTGGTCTCGCCGAGCAGCCGTCCGACCATGCCGCGCAGGGAGCCGCCGCGCGAGCGCAGCAGGGCGAGTTCGCCGCGCCGCCGCTCGGCCGCGAGCCCGCCGGCCATGAGCAGGACGGCGAACGCGGTGGCGCCGACACCGATCGCGGCGACCAGGACCAGCGGCAGCGCCGCCGCCCGGTCGCGTTCGTAGGCGGTGAGCAGCCGGCCGAGCCCGGTCGTGATGTGGATGTAACTCCCGGTGCCCTCCTGCAGCGCGGTCGCGGCCGGGCCGCTGTCGAGCGAGGCCAGCTGCGCCTGGAGCGGGGCCACGTCCTGGGCCGTGAGCCGGCCGGCGTCGGCGGGGTGGTGCCAGTAGAAGGACGCGCCCTTGCCCAGGCTGAGCAGGGCCGGTGCCGCCTCCGGCGCGATCAGCACGGTGAAGTGCCAGTAGAACGTGGGGTATTCGCCGGGTCGCGGGGGAGGTGACGTCAACTGGGGAGCGAGGACGTCGGGTTCCTCGTTCCAGTACGCGCCTCCCGGCTCGGTGGGTGAGACGATGCCGGTCACATGGACGGTGAACGCCGTGCGCAGGGTGCTGAGGTGGATCTCGGAGCCGGGACGCAGGCCCATCACCTTGGCGGTCTGTTCGGTGACCGCCGCATCGACGCGGTTCGACCCGCCCGACGCGTCGGCGGGAGCGGGACCGCGCGGCATGCTGCCGGCCACCAGCCGGGAGTGCTGCTCCAGACCCTGCTGGGCGACGAGGTCGGCCATCGGGTTCAGCACCTTGGTCGGCCGGGGCAGTCCGGGATCCAGCGCCGCGGAGTCGCTGCCGGTCCTGACCCCGATCACGGACTGACCCGGCAGCAGGCGCAGAGGCGGTCGTACGAGCTTCTGGAACTCCGACTCCACGCCGGCGATCCACTCCGGCGCGAACCGCGACGCTCCGGAGGCGCCCTCGGTGTCCGGACCCGACGAGGTGTCGCTGAGGGACAGCGTGCGGTCGCGCAGCTTGGCGTCGGCGAGCGAACCGCGCAGCGCCTTGACCTCGTAGCGGTCCACCGCCCGCGGCAGCGCGGCCGCGAGGAAGGCGGTGACCAGCACGAGCAGGGCCATCGCGATGGCGGCGGCCGGAGCGGCGCGCAGCCGGACCCGCACCCAGGAGAGCGCGGCGGCCCGTGGAGCCGCCGGGAGACCTTCGGTCCCGTTCGTCATGTCAGTCCTCCCCTTGCCTGCGCAGCGCGGTGACCGGGTCGCCGCGCCGGACCGCCGTCAGGACGACCACCAGCAGCGGTACGACCAGCACGATGGCGATCAGCTGGGCCAGCGGCCCCACCGGCAGGGTGACCAGCAGTCCCGGAACGGGCTGGGACGCCTGCGCCGTCAGAACGATCAGTGGTACGACCAGCCGGGTCAGCAGCGCGCCCAGCGCCACCCCGACCACCAGGGCCAGCAGCACCAGCAGGCCCTGCTCCGCGGCCATCATCCGGGCCAGCTTGCGGCGGGGCGCCCCCAGCGCCCGCAGCACCGCGAACTCCCCGCTGCGCTCGCGGATCGCGCCGGCCGAACTGACCGCGAAGCCCACCGCCGCCAGCACCGCGGCGGCGATCACGGCGGCCGGCAGCACCGACTGCGGCCCGGCGCCGAGCGGGTCGGCCCGCAGCTCCGACGCGGTCTCGTCACGCACCAGCAGGGAATCGATGTCGGCCCGGTCGCGCAGCGCGGCGGCGATCTTTCCGGTGGCGCCCGGCGTGGCGGCCAGCCACCACTCGCTGGGCTCCATGCCGCGGCCGCCCGTCGCGTTGAGCGTCCGGTTCACGGCGCGCAGGTCCAGCAGCAGCGCTCCGCCGTCGTTCAGGGAGGACGGCGGTGCGGTGGTGCCGGGCAGCGCGCGGATCGCGGAGGTGATGCGCACGGTCGTCTCGATGCCGTTCAGTTCGACGCGGACATCGCCGCCCACCTTGCTGCCGGTGGCCCGCAGGAAGGCGTCGGTGGCGACCCCGGCGAGCGGCGGGGCGGCCGGTTCTGCGACACGTACGGAGAGGTGGGCGCCCTTGGAGTCCGCCAGGGTCGGGTCGGTGGCCCCGGTCGAGTAGTCCACGGTCAGCGCGGCCCCGGCCTGGGTGCTGGTGACGGTGCCGGCGTTCGGCTGGAGGGCGGGGTCACTGCCGAGCGTGGTGTCGGCCCGCTGCATCTGCGCCTTCGCGGCCCAGGACGAGCCGGCGGCGGCCGTCAGCGGGCGGACGGCGCCGTCCGCGGTGACGGTCGCCGGGGCGAGGGTGAGCCGGTGCTTCTCGACGAACTCGGGGGCCGAGTAGTCGACTTCGACGCGGGTGAGCCGCAGCGGTCCCGCCGGGGACCCGCCCGTCCGGCCCGCCGCGTCGGCGAGGTCCAGGACCAGGAGGTGCGGCTTTCCGTCGGCCGGGACATCGCCGAGCGGGAACGCGTAGGTGATGCCGTTGCCGTCCTTGAGGACCGCGGTGAGCGAGTCGACGACCCCGCCCTGCCCGTCCGAGTCGAGCCGCGCGGTGAAGCGCAACTGCTGGGCGGTGGCGTCGACGGGGAAGCCCGCGGTCTCCTTCGCTCCGCCGGACGGATCGGCCCGCAGCGGCCGGAGCAGCTCCGGCAGCGGACGGTCGGCGAGATCCTGGCGGAACCGCATCACCTCGCCGGCCTTCGCCGTGTCGATCATGAGGACGGAGGCCACGCGCTGTTCGGGCAGCGTCAGTTGGGACCGCGCCGCGGGGGCGGCGGTGGCGATGCCGGGAGTGTGTTCGTACACCCCCGCCTGTCCGAACGGCGGGGTGGTGGCGCCGGTCACCCGCAGGTCCGCGCCCACCGCGAAGTCGGCCTGGTCGCGCTGCGACCGGTCCCAGCTGGCGCCCTGTCCGATCGCGAACATGCCCATGGCGACGGCCAGTACGAGCAGCAGCACGGCTCCGGCGCCGCGCCGCGGCCGCCGGGAGAGCTGCCACCCCGCGAGGGCGAGCGCCAGCCCGCTGCCCCGCGCCGCCCTGCGCTCACCGAGCCGGGCGGCCAGCGGCAGCAGCCGCAGGATCAGGACGGTGCCGGCCAGCAGGCACAGCGCGGGCGCGGCGACCAGCACCGGGTCCACACCGAGGCTGCCGCCGGTGTCGGCGCTCAGCACCCCGGTGTCCGAGGCGCGGCTCGACAACTGCCAGTAGGCGATGCCGGCGAGCAGCAGCAGTCCGAGGTCGGCCCCGGCCTGTACCGCGGCGGGCAGCGCCCCGCGCCGGGCGCGTGCCGAGCGCTCCTCGACATAGCTCCCGGCGCTCCGCAGGGCCGGCACGATGACGGCGAAGGCGCAGGCCAGCGCGGTTCCGGCGGCCACCCACCAGGCGGCCGCACCGATCGCGCCGCCCAGGTCGGTGCCGGACCTGGCCAGCGCACCCTGCCCGGCCAGCAGCCGGATGACCGGCCCGGCGAGCAGCGGCGCGGCCAGTCCCGCGGGCACCGCGAGCAGCAGTGACTCCGTGGCAGCCAGCCGGGCGACGCGGCCGCGCGAGCCGCCGCGGGCCCGCAGCAGCGCGGTCTCGCCGGCCCGTTCCTCGGACAGCAGCTGGGCGACGAGCAGCAGGGCGAAACCGGCCAGGATCAGCAGCTGCAGTGCGCCGATCAGCAGCGTGGAGCGGGTCACCAGCAGGGTGCGCTGCACCCCGGTGAGCAGGTCGGGCAGCTCGGAGGAGATCTGGATGCCGGAATTCGCCGGGTCCTTGGCGGTGGCGTCGATGGTCCGCCGCACGTCGTCCCGCACCCCGGGGATCCCGGCCACGTCCAGGTTCCGGAAGTCGGCGGTGCTCTGCCAGGACATCTCGGCGGGCGTGAGGCGGTCGGAGGCGAAGACGCTCGGGTCGGCGAGCAGCGGCCCGTAGGTGGTGAAGGACACGGTGCGGATGCCGTGGCCGCCCATCGGGTCGAGCTGCCAGTACGGGTCGGTCCGGTCGGTCGGGCGGTAGGTGCCGGTGACCCGGATGTGGAGCACCGGGCCGCCGAGCCGGCTGGTCAGGTCGACCAGGGTGCCGGGCCGCACGCCCAGGGAGCGGGCCACGGGCTCGGGGACCGCCACCGGCACGACGCCGGTGCCGCGGTCGACCGCGGTGGGCCAGCCGCCCTGGACCAGCGTCACGTGCGCCCGGTCGAAGGTGGCCAGCAGCGTCAGGTCCGGGTCGGCGCCCTTGGGGGCGCCGGACGCGGCACCGCCCAGCGTGGCCGGCAGCGCGTACGGCCCGGACCGGGTGCTGGACCGCACCTCCGCGGGCAGCCCGTCGTACGCGCTCCCCAGGTTCTTGCGGATCCCGGCGTCCGAGGTCCGCCAGGCGTCGGCCGTGACGGTCATCTGGACGTTGACGGTGGTCCGCGCCGCCGACTGGTGTTCGAGTGTGCGGCGCAGCCCGGCATCGCCGATGGCGCTGGTGAACGCGGCGAGGGTGGCCAGCACGCTGGTGGTGAGAACCACGGTGAGGAGGGCGGCGGTCAGCAGCAATCGGTGCGCGCGGACACGCAGAAACACAAACCCCGTCACGCTTATCCCCCGTTCGACCGCTGTTCGGATGCTCTCAAACAGATCGGGCGTGAGGAAGTGTAGAAGATTGTCGCAATACGATCGTGACCCGTTGTCCGTTGTCCGATGTCCGGTCAGCGGACGGTCGCAGCACGGTCAGACGGTAACGGCGGTCCGCTCAGCCCGCGGTGTTCACCATCGACGCGGCGGCGTACACCAGGTAGTCCCACAACTGCCGCTCGTGCTCAGGCGCGAGGGCCAGATCGTCGACCGCGTCCCGCATGTGGCGCAGCCACGCGTCGTGCGCGGCCTGGTCGACCTGGAAGGGCGCGTGGCGCATCCGCAGCCGCGGGTGGCCGCGGTTGTCGCTGTAGGTGCGCGGGCCGCCCCAGTACTGCATGAGAAAGAGCGTCAGGCGCTCCTCGGCCGGGCCGAGGTCCTCCTCCGGGTACATCGCCCGCAGTTCGGGGTCGGCCGCGACACCCTCGTAGAAGCGGTGCACCAGCCGCCGGAACGTCTGCTCGCCGCCGACGGCGTCGTAGAACGTCTGCTGCGGCGCCGTGTCCTGCGGGGTCTCGTTCACTCAGCTCCACCTCAAGATGTCGCACCGGCCCGGCGCCGGTCGACGTGGTGCGCGCACGGGGCACCGGGGTCGCCCCCGGGAAGCGCGCGGCACTCCTCCATGGTCTCAGACGACCCGGCGGAGGACCTGGGACCTACGACCCGGTGCGCGACGGGGGCGGGACGAGGGCGCGACGGAGGGCGGGAACGGTCTCCGGCCGCCCGGTGCGGGCGCGGGGCGTCGCGGATCGGGCCCGGCCGCCGCACAGTGGAGCTATGGAGGACGCGGACCGGAAGGATCACCGCACCGAGGCGGCGGACGCGCTGCGCGACCTGCTCGTACGGCGGATCGTCGCGGCCGGCGGGCTGGCCGACCCCGGGTGGCGGGCGGCCTTCGAGCAGGTGCCGCGCCATCTGTTCGTCCCCGAGTACTACAGTCCGCGGCCCGGCGGATACGAACGGCTCACCGCGGACGACCCCGATCCGAAGGAGCGCGCCCGCTGGCTGACCGGCGCCTACGAGGACGTTCCGCTGGTCACGCACGTACAGGACGGAAGGCTGATCTCGTCCAGCAGCCAGCCGTCGCTGATGGCCTCGATGGCCGAGGCACTGGAGGTACGGGAGGGGCGGGAGGGGCGGACGGTGCTGGAGATCGGCGCAGGCACCGGCTACAACGCGGCGCTGCTCGCCCACCGCCTCGGCGACGACGCCGTCACCACCGTCGACCTGGACCCGGAGATCACCGACGCGGCCCGCGCGCACCTCGCGACGGCGGGCGCCGCACCGGCCGTCGTCACCGGCGACGGAGCCCTCGGCCACCCGGACCGGGCGCCCTACGACCGGATCGTCGCGACCTGCGAGCTGCCGTCCGTGCCGGTCGAGTGGCTGCGCCAGTGCCGCCCCGGCGGCCGGATCCTCGCGCCGTTCGCGGGCGGGCTGATCCGGCTGACCGTCACCGGTCCCGACCGTGCGGAGGGCCGTTTCCTGCACACCGCGGCCTACTTCGTCCCGCTGCGCGGAGCGGCCGCCTCCCACCGGCGGGATCCCGTACCGGACGGGCCGGACGACGGGTCACCGGACGCGCCGCCGGACGAGGCCCCGGAGACGGTCCGCTGGTCCGGCACGCCGCCGCGGGTCCTGGAGGACGATCTCTTCCGCTTCCTGCTGACCCTCCGGACGGGCGCGCTGGAGGTCCGCTGGGCCTCCGGCGACCGCGGCGTCGCCATCACCGCCCCTGACGGCTCCAGCGCCCGCGCCGACCGCGACGGCAGGGTCCTGCTGGCCGGCCCCCGCGATCTGTGGGCGATCGCGGAGGACGCCCACGAGCTGTGGCTGCGCGCGTCCCGGCCGGCGCGTGACCGCTACGGCCTCTCCGTCGACGGAGACCGCCAGTGGACCTGGCTGGACGCTCCTGACGGGCCGCACGTCTGGGACGTCCCGGCCGCCTGAAGGGCCCGGGGCAACAGGGGCAGCGAGAGGGCAACGAGAAGGGCAGCGAGAAGGCCCCGCACCCGGCGGAACTGCCGGGTGCGGGGCCTGCCTCGTGTTGCCTCGTGTTGCTGCGAGAGCCGGAGTCCGGGTTACCGGACCGCCGGGATCAGCTGTAGTAGCCGAACAGGTCGGCGATGACCTGGACGGTGCCCGGGCTGGTGCTCCCGAAGTCGATCTTGCCGTTGACCACGGGGACCGTGACCAGGTTGGGGATCGTCTGTCCGGGGACCCAGTTGATGTTGGAGGCGTTGGGACGGGTCGTCCCGTCGGGCCACACGGTGAGGAACCCGAGGCCGGTGCCGCCGGTGACGGTGACGTTCAGGACGACGGCCTTGGCGTTGGCCAGGACATTGCCGTCGTTCAGGCTCAGCGCCAGCTGGGAGTTGGGCGCCATCGCACCGCCGTTGCCGGTCGAGCCGACTCCGGAACGGGTGTCGAGCAGCCGGGTCGGACCCGCGGTGTGGAACGTCCTGCCGGTCCCCGAGTCGGTGAAGTAACCGAAGACGTCGGCGATGATGTGGGCCGTTCCGGCGCTGCCGTTGTACAGATCCACCGAACCGTCGGCGCCGACCGGGACGATCACCGAGTTGGCGATCGTCTGGCCCTTCGCCCAGTTGAGGTTGGAGGAGGCCGGCCGGGTCGTGCCGTGCGGCCACGCGGTCAGGAAGCCGCCCTGCGCGGTGGCGGTGACGGTGGTGTTGAGGACCACCGCGGTGACGCCGGTCGCCGGGATGCCCTGGGCGCCCGCGACCTTGAAGTTCACCGTGCCCTTGCTCGCGGCCGGCGTCGTGGTGGGAACGCCGATCGAGGTCCGGGTGTCCAGCAGTCGCGCCGGACCCGCGGAGGCGTAGGTGGAACCCGACGGGTTCGTCGAGTAGTAGCCGAAGACGTCGGCGATGAGGTGCGTCGTTCCGCTGGTGACGTTGCCCAGGTCGACCGAGCCGTCGGCGCCGACCGGTACCGTCACCAGGTTCGCGACGGTGTCGCCCTTCACCCAGTTGAGGTTGGACGAGGTCGGCCGGGTCGCACCGTGCGGCCAGGCGGTCACGTAGCCGGGCTGCGTGGTCGCGGTGACCGTGACGTTGAGGACCACCGCGGTCACACCGCTGGCCGGGGCACCCGGAGCGCCCTTGATCTTCAGGTTCACCGTGGTGTTACCGGGGACCGGCGTGGTGGTGGGGACGCCGATGGCGGACCGGGTGTCGAGCAGACGGGCCGGGTTCGCCGGGGTGAAGGTGCCGGCCGGCTTCTCCGGCAGCGCCTTGCACAGGCCGGTGGCGATGGCCCGGCCGTGCGGGGCGCCGAGGCCGGTGGCGAGGTCGTAGCCGGAGCCGGCCTGGTAGAGGCCGCCGGTGTAACCGGAGCTCAGCAGGTCGTTGTTGCCGGTGACGACGTCACGGAACGAGGACGCCGGGAGCTTGTAGAGCGCCGGGTTCACGAAGCCGAGCGGGCCGTCGGCGGCGCACGCCAGGTCCATGTCGGCCTGGGCGATCAGCGCGGCCCAGGTCGGCGCGGACGCGCTGGTGCCGCCGAACATGTGCCAGATCGGGTAGCCCTGGGAGTCACGGCCCCAGGTGATCGGGTAACCCGTGTTCGGGTCGCCCAGAGCCGCCACGTCCGGTACCTGGCGGCAGGTCTCGCCCGCGGCTGCGCCGCAGGCGTTGTTGTAGCCGGGGCCGGTGAAGCCGTTCTGGTAGCCGGCAGCGGTGGCCGACTTCCAGATGGAGGAGACGCCGCCGCCTGTGGCGCCGTCGCCGTCGTTCCAGACCGACTCGTTGGCACCGACCATGTTGGTGCCACCCACGGCGAGCACGTACGGCTGGCTGGAGGGGTCGTCCGTCCCGACGGTGGGGTCGGGCGCTCCCGGACGCGAGCAGTCGGTGGAACCGCTGTCACCTGCGGAGGATGTGACCGTCTGGCCCTGTGCCGCCGCCTGCTGGAAGATCACGTTCTCGGCGGCCATGACCGCGGGAGGAGTGCCGATCTCGCAGGAGCCCCAGCTGGTGGAGATCACCTGGGCGCGGTTGTCCGTGACGATCCGCTGGTAGGTGTCGAGCACCTGGTTCCAGGTCGCCTTGTTGGCGTCCGGGCCCTGGTAGACCAGGATCGAGGCTTCCGGCACCAGGCCGATGAGGTCCTCGATGTCGAGGGCCGCCTCCCCGCCGATGTTCTTGGTGGCGTCGGCCGGAGCCGTCGGACCGCCGTCGACATTGATCGCGGTAACGGGGACCTTCGTGCCGTAGCACGCCTGGTAGGCGGCGATGTCCTTCGGGTCGTAGCTCTCCAGCTCGAAGAGCGCCACGGACACGCCGGTGGTCGGAATCGGCCGGTTGTTCATCCCGTAGGCCTTGGAGAGCTCGCCGGCGCTCCAGTACTGCTGGGTGTCCGTGAGGAAGTTGTCGCTGAACAGCGACTTGGCGTCAGCGCACAGCTGCGGGGACTTGCCCGCGGCGTGCGGGGCGACCGTGGCCGCCGAGGCCTTCGACTTCGCGGTGAACTGCCCCTTGGAGGTGACGTGCTTCGGCTTCACGGTGGTCAGGGTGTTCAGCCCCACGACACCGGTGATCGCCGACGCGATGTCGGCCCGCACGGCCGGCGCCGCGTTGTTCGTCAGGCCGGTGCGGCCGTCGGCCAGCCGGTAGTCCGAGAAGCTGGTCCCGAACGCCTTGGCGGCCGCGCTCACGGTGGTGTGCACCGGAATGGAGAAGCCGTCCGCCGAGACCTCGCCCGGGTCGAGACCCTGGGCGGTGAGGGCGGCGCGCACCCGGTCGACGGTGGCTCGCGTCGGGCCGAAGGCCGGGCCGAACTCACCGGTCTTGAGGTAGTGGTGGTACTGCGGCGAGGCGGGGTCGGACACCGCCGCGATGAAGCTCTTCAGGCCGGCCGGGTCGCGCGGGCTGAGCGACACGCTCAGGTCCAGCGCCGCGTCCCCGTCGGGAGTACCGGTGCGCAAGGCGCCGTGCGGAGCGACCGGGGCGGACCCGATCCGCTTCGGTGCCGGAGCCGGGGTGGTGTCGGCCAGGGCGGCGGGCGCCGCGGTGGCGATCATGGCGACCGCGGTGGCGGTCACCATGCCTATGCGAAAAACCTTTTCACGGGCTGCAATGCCCATGCGTCAACTCCCTCAAGATCTGCGTCGAACGGCCGTGCGGCCACGGCGATACCGCGAGAGGGCGCCCCCGGCACCGCGCGGAGCGCGGCGGACGGCGGCAGAGAAGAGTTGGTCCCCCCTGGTACGGGCACGACCCGTACCGGACCTGCGAAAGAGCCCCCCCGGCGGATCACCGGGCGAAGGGTGACCGAACCCCTTCACCGGATGAGAACAGCCAGCAAAGCTTTCTATCAGCTGTGCGAACGCGAGCGTCGTTCAGGTGTACGAAGTTTGCTCATCCTTGGTAAAGGTGGTGCGGGAGTGACATCAGCCGCGGCTGACCGTGATCGTCGTCCAGGCACCGACGTGGACGCGGTCGCCGTCCTTCAGCGGTACCGGGAGGTAGGGCTGGATCGGGTCAGCGGCCCCATTGACCGTGGTGCCGTTCGTCGAGTCCTGGTCGACGACGGACCAGCCGCCGTCGGGCTGTTGCACCAGAACGGCGTGCTGGTGCGAGACGCCCGGGTCCTCGGGGGCGCGGGACAGGTCGATGTCGGGAGCCTCGCCCGTGCTGTGCCGGCGGCGGCCGATGGTGATCTGGTTGCCGACCAGCGGCAGCCGCAGTTCGGGGGAGTACGACGGGAAGTACAGACCGGTGGCGTCGGGTCCGCTGCGGGCCATCATCGCGGTGAAGTAGTCACGGTCGGCGGCGACGGTGGCGGTCCAGGCCGTCACCTCGGGCACGACCGGGGCCACGGCCGGCTCCGGCACGACGGCCTCGGGCCGGGACGGCGCCGACGGGGTGGAGGGCGCGCTCGGCGGCGTGAGCAGGAAGTCGCCCGAGCCGCCCGGGATGATCGCCTCGGGAGCCAGCGGCTCCGCCGGGCGGTTCATCTGGGACGGGCGCGAGCGCTGCGACTCGTACCGCTGGTAGGGCGGGAACCCCGGCGAGGGAGGGGACGGCGGCGCGACGAAGGTGGTGGCGGTGTGCGTCTGGAAGTTGTAGCGGCACTCCTCGCAGAACAGCGCCAGCCCCTCCCGCGGCGTACCGCAGGTCGGGCACGGCTCGGCCGCAGCCGTGGCGTCCGGATCGTAGCCGGAGACCACCGGCCCGGCGGGCCCGGAGGCCGCGGAGGAGGACGGCACGGCGGGTGCGGACATGCGGTGGCCGCACACCTCGCACCAGTCGTCGGTTCCCGACTGGTGACCGTTCGGACAAGTCGACATACGGCTGGCTCCCCCTCCGCCTGCGAGCGCGGTTACTTCTTGACGCGTACGGTTTTCGTCGACCGCGTCTCCAAGGTCATCTCGTCGGCGTCCGCGACCCGCGCCTTCAGCCGTACGGTACCGCTCGGCGCGTCGACCACGTCGACCACCTTGGCCAGCAGCTTCGCGGTGTCGTCATTGCCCGAGGCGCTCGCGAGCTGAACGGCGCGGCCCAGCTTCGCGGTCGCCCCGTCGATGTCGCCCGACTTGCGTGCTTCCAGGCCCTCCTGGATGACGGAGGCGAGCTCCGCCTGGCCGGTGTAGTGCGCGACCTGCGGGTTGATCCGGGTCGAGGCGGCCATGTCGTCCGTCCACACCGCCCGCACCAGCCCCTGGGAGAGCACCTGGGAGGTGCCGTCCGGCTGCGGCAGGACCAGCGAGAGCCGGGCGGCGAGCATCTCCTGGCCGACACCGGCGTTCGGCACCTGGACGCACACGTGGTAGTCGCGGGACTCGTCGCCCCAGGAGCCGGTGGGGTAGTCGCCGGCCCGCGGACCGGCCTCCGTACGGCGTGCCGTCAGATCCTCGACCGTCGGTGCGACCTGCTTCACGAACTTGATCTCGGAGCCCTGCGGGGTCCACAGCCGCAGCCCCACGTCCGCGACCTCCTTGCCCATCGCGGTCTCCATCATCGCCTGGAAGTCCGCCTTCAGCCCGGCCGGGTCGGCGACGATGTCGACGGAGCCGAGCATCGCGGAGGCGATCCCGGTCAGCTCCTTGACCTCCCAGTCCGTCCCCACGCCCCGCGCGTCACAGGTGAAGCGGCCGGCGCACGCCTCCAGGGTGGCCCGCAGGTCCTCCGGCTTCTCGTGCTCGTTGCGGCCGTCGGTCAGCAGGATGCCGTGCCGGATCGGCACATCGGCGGTCGCCAGCAGCCGGTCGGCGAGCCGCAGCCAGGTGCCGATCGCGGTGCCGCCGCCCGCGGTGAGCTTGCGCAGCGCCTGCTTGGCCTGGCCGCGGGTCTGCGCATCGGCCACCGCGAGACCGCCGTTGGCGGGGTAGACCTCGCGGGCCTGATGGGTGCCGCCGACCACCGCGAAGGCCACCCCGTCGCGGATCGTGTCGATCGCGGCGGCGGTCGCGTCACGGGCGTTGCGCATCTTCGTGGGCGGGTAGTCCATCGAACCGGAGCAGTCCACCATGATCACCACAGCTCCGCCCGGGGCGCCGTCGGTGGCGTAACCGGGAGCCGCCAGCGGGTGACCGCCGGAGGTGCCGCCGCCGGTCGACGTCACCGTGACGATGGCATTGACCTCGCGGCCGCCCTCGGGCAGGTACTCGTTCTGATAGATGTCGACCGAAAACTGCGGCACGTTCGACTTGGAGAAATTGGCCATCGCGTGAGCTCCTCGCGCTCCTCAGTCCACAAAGACATCCCCCGGAGAGGGACCGGTTCTACGCAGGTTCGGATCCTGCCCGCCCCACCGTGGCCGGGAACGGAAGTACGGCGACTGTTACGTTGTCGTGGCCCCCGCCGTCGAGCGCCACCCCCACCAGCGTCTGCGCGCAGTGCAGCGGCCGGGTGCGGGCGTCGGCCGGTACCACCGCCGCCAGTTCGGCCGCGGACTCGGCGTAGTTCCACAGCCCGTCGGTGCACACGACCACTACACCCGTTCCCTCCGGCTGGAAGGAAGCGGTGTGCGGATCGATGTCGACGGCGTCGGCGCCGAGCCAGCCGGTGATCGCGTGGGCGCGCTCGTCCGCGTACGCCTCGGCCTCGGACATCAGCCCCGCCGACACCATCCGGGCCGCCCACGAGTCGTCCTCGGTGAGGCGGGCGGACGGGGTGCTCCGGTCGTCCGGGACCCAGTACGCGCGGCTGTCGCCGATCCAGCCGACGGTGAAGACCGGGCCCGCGGCGACGGCGCTCACGCAGGTGCAGGCCGGGGCGTTGTGGTGCGGGCCCTGCCGGACGTCGTCCTCCTCGGCGAGCACGGCCACCGCGTGGGCCGCCGCCAGCAGGGCGTCGTGCATGGCCTGTTCCGGCGGACTGCCGTGTTCCAGCGCGTCGAGCAGCTTCTCGCTGCCCACCGCGGCGGCCGCCGCCGAGGCGTCGTCCGGGCGGTACGCCGACGAGACGCCGTCGCACACCACCGCGATGACCGCGGGTGTCCCGTCCGGCAGCGAGGTCGCCGCCACGGCGAACGCGTCCTCGTTGCGGTGGTGCCGCAGACCGCGGTCGCTGACCGCGGCCACGCCTTCGAGTTCGCGCTCCTGGTGGTCGCGCAGCCGCGGCTGCGCGTGCCCGCAGTGCTCGCAGTACCCGTCGGCGTCGACCCCGCCGACTCCGCACGCCACACAGGTCCGCCCCTGCGGCGCCGGTCCGGCGAGCAGTTCCTCGCGCGGGTCGGTGACCTCCGCGGCGGGCTGCGGCGGAGCGGGTGCGTCGGCGCTCGCCGGCGGCCGCCCCGGTGCGGTCTGCCCGGGGGCCGCAGCGGGGCTTCGGGGCGGAGCGAGCGCGAAGGGATCGGTGAACTCACCGTTCCCCGTGTCCGCCGCCGCCGAGCCGTTGCCGGAGGGCCCGGTTCCGGGCAGGTCGGCGCCCGCGGCGGGGAGCGGCGCGGTCACGTCCGCGCCGCATACGCCGCAGAACTTGTCGCCCTCCTCCAGCGGTTCCGCGCAGCTGGGGCAGCTGATCGACTGAGCTGACTGGGCCGACTCCGGCAGTCCTGGCATTCGGTTACACCCACGTCCGGGGGCGGAAACGGTTGGCCCGCTCCACCAGTTCGATCCTTGTGCGGTCCTTCTGGGCCAGCCGGGCCAGCACCCGGTACGAGCGCTCCAGGCCGAAGCGCAGCCCGCGTTCGTCCAGGGCGCTGCCCAGCAGCACCGGATGGGCGGCGGCGGGCTGCGTACCCTGGCCACCCGCCAGCACCCAGTCGAGCGCGCTGCCGAGCACCTCGGCGGACAACTGCTCGCGCCGGTCGGCGTCGAGGCCCTGCTGCTGCAACTGCTCGACCTGCCGGCCCGCGGCCGTCAGATCGTCCAGCAGCGGTTCGTGCGGGGACCGGTCGCGCAGCCGGGCCCTGATCGCCGCGACCCGTGCCGCCGTGAAGTGGATGGACGACTCGGGCACCGACTCCAGGACCTGGACGGCGCCGGGCCGGTCGCCCGCCGCCAGCCGCACCCGGGCCAGGCCGAAGGCGGCGCTGACGTAGCTCTGGTCGGTGGTCCACACCAGGCGGTAGTACTCGGTCGCGTTGTCCAGCTGGCCCAGCACCTCGGCGCAGATGCCCAGCGCGAGCTTCGGCGCGGACTCGCCGGGGAACGCGTCGTAGACCGCGTCGAAGGAGAGCGCGGCCGTCTCGTGGTCGCCGGTGGTCAGCGCGGTGAGGCCGCGGTGCCAGACGACGCGCCAGTCCTCCAGGTCGTCGTCGGCCAGGCCTTGCAGGACGAGCAGCGCGGCGCCGCCGTCGCCCAGTTCGAGCCGGGCCCGCAGATCGCGCAGCCGCCGCTCGACCGACTCGACGGGGGAGGACTGCAGCGCGGAGATCAGTTCGGAGGGCGCCGCGGA
This sequence comes from Streptomyces sp. SID13666, assembly GCF_010548325.1. Lineage (NCBI taxonomy): Bacteria > Bacillati > Actinomycetota > Actinomycetes > Kitasatosporales > Streptomycetaceae > Streptomyces > Streptomyces sp. SID13666. The sequence continues at coordinate 30,734 of NZ_JAAGLX010000028.1, forward strand.
CGACAGACCCGCCAGGAAACCGGCGTTGGGGTCGGACGGGTCCACATGCGGCACGGGCAGCGCCAGTACGGCGGCGGGTGCGTCGAGCCGGGTGACCGACGGGAAGCCGAATCCGGTGCCGTCCCCCGCCGGTCCTGCCGCACCCGGCAGGGCGGCCGGGGCGATGGGCACCGTGCCGACGACGGTCGCACTGTACGGGAGGGGCGCGCCGGGCGGCAGGGCGGGTGCGCCCGGAGTGCCCGCCAGGGCTCCCTGCTGTGCGCCGCCCTGCGGCGGGATGAACGCGGGCGGCGCGCCGTTCAAGCTGTTGGCAGCGCCCGCAGCGCCCGCAGCGCCCGCAGCGCCCGCGCCGGGCTTGCGGCGGCGGTCCGCGCCGAGCCGGGACGCGTCGCCGGGCAGCGGGTGCACCAACTCCGTGTCCACCACCCGGATCTCCGGCCCGAAGAGGGTGGAGAGCGCGGGCCGCGGCTTGCCGGTCTCGAGTGCGACGACCTCGCGCAGCACGCCCAGCAGCTGGTCCGACATCTCCTCCGCGGACGCGAAGCGCTTGTCCGGGTCCGGGTCGGTGGCGCGCACCAGCAGCCGGTAGAAGGACTCGTAGCGGGAGAAGACCTCGATGTTGTCGGGGTCGGGCAGGCTGTCGGCGAAGACGTTGGTGTAGCCCTGGAAGTCGAAGGTCAGCACGGCCAGGGTGCGCGCGACGGTGTACAGGTCGGAGGCGACGGACGGGCCCAGCTCGGCGACCTCCGGGGCCTGGTAGCCGACCGTGCCGTAGATCGCGCTGTCGTTGTCGTCCATCCGGCGGACCGCGCCCATGTCGATCAGTTCGAGGCGGTCCTCCTGCTGGATGGCGTTGTCGACCTTGAAGTCGCAGTACAGCAGGTTGCGGCTGTGCAGATAACCGAGCGCGTCCAGCGCCTCGATGGCGTACGCGATGGCCGTCGCCACCGGCAGCGGCGCGCGCTTGCCGTCGGGACCGCGCCGGTCGTTGGCGATCTCCTTGAGCGACTTGCCGCCGACGTAGGCCATCACGATGTAGCCGTCGAGAGTGCCGGACCGCTGGTCCAGGTGCTCCACGAAGTTGTAGATGCGGACGATGTTCGGGTGCTCGATCTCGGCGAGGAACCGCCGTTCGGAGACGGCCGCGGCCAGCGCGTCCTCGTCCCCGGTGTCCAGCAGGCCCTTGAGTACCACCCAGCGGTCGGAGACCGCGCGGTCCACCGCGAGATAGATCCAGCCGAGCCCGCCGTGCGCCAGGCAGCCCACGACCTCGTACTGGCCGCGCACGACATCGCCGGCCCGCAGCTTCGGCGAGAAGGAGTACGGGTGCCCGCACTTGGTGCAGAAGCCCTCCGTGCGGCCGGCCTTGTCACCGCGGCTGCGGCCCACCGGCGCCCCGCAGTCGCCCTTGCTGCAGAACCGCTTGCGCTCGGGGACCTGCGGGTTGTCCAGGACGGCCGCGGCCGGATCCGGGCGCGGGATGGGCGGTACGGAGACCAGCCCGGCGCCCAGCTTGCCGCGGGTGGAGCCGCTGCCCGTGCTCCGGGAGCTGCGCACCGACACCGAACGTCCGGTGGTGGAGCCGCTGAGGGCGCGGGACAGCCGCCCGGACACCGAACGGCGCGAGGACCGCGAGGACGACTTCGACGAACGGGAGGAGTGCGCCGACGAGCGCCCCGAGTCCAGGCCGCCGCCGGCGGCCGACCGTGCCGAACTGCTCGCCGCCGCGACGGCCACGGGAGCCAGCCCGCAGGTGTCGCAGTACAGCTCGCCGCCGCCCATGTCCTCCAGAGCCCCGCCGCAGCCGGGCCGTTGGCACTTGCTCACGGTGTCCCCCCTCGTTCCATCGTGCGGCCGGCCCGTAGCCGTCCAGCCCTCTTCCATCCAACCCTCTTCTGTGGTCCCACCGGCAGATGGTTCCGCATCAGGATTCCCGCCTGTCCGCGGGTTGCGACTGCCTCGGCCCGAGCACCTCGGCCACCGCCTGCTGGTAGCGCAGCACCGTCGACTCCGCGGCCCGCAGATCGCAGGGCGCGCTCCACAGCATGCGGCGCGCCTGGTCGTACCGTTCGATCAGCAGCGGGTCCTCCGCCATGCCGTGCCGCGCCACCTTCGCGCGGTAGGCGTCCAGCCGGCCGCGCAGCTCGGCGCGGACCGCGAGCGGCGCCGTCACCGCCGTCAGGGAGTCGCGGGCCCGCAGCAACTCCTCGTCGGCGCGCTGCTCCAGGCCGTCCAGCAGCGGGGACAGCCGGTGCCACTGACCGGTCCTGCGGTAGTCGTCGGCCGCCGCGAGCCGCTCGTGCAGCGCGGACGACGGGCCGCTGACCGCCGGGACCTCCGACGCCGCTATTTTCGCCAGCACCTCGACGCGCGCGCTGCGTGCCTCGGTGAGCGTACGGTCCGCCCGGGACAGCACGTCCCGCAGGTGCAGCAGCCGCTGGTCGGCGTCGTCGCGCACGTGCAGCACGGCGTCGACCTCACGGCGCAGCTCCTCCAGCCGGCGGCCGGCCTGCTCGTAGCGGGCGGTGTCCGCGCGGCCCGGCTTCGGCTCCGGCAGCCAGAACGCCAGCGGGTCGGAGACCACCTGGGCGCGCAGCGCCGCCAGGTCGGTGATGAGCCGCTCCAGCTCGTCCCCCGAGGGGTGGGCGCCGGGGCGCACCCCCACCGAGTGGGCCAGCGAGCGGACCCGCTGCACGTCCGCGGCGAGCAGATCGATACGGGCGGGCAGCGCGGACCAGACGGAGTCGGCGCCGGCGACCATCGCCATGGCCTGCTCGTACCAGCCGTTCATCCGGTCCAGCAGCTGCTCCAGGCTGAACCGTTCGGTGAGCACGGCGGGGCCGGTCAGACTGCGGGCCGCGTCCGGGACCGCGCCGCCGGACACCGTGACGCCGGTGCCGCGCAGCAGTTCGGTGAGCGTGTTCAGATCGGTCTGGGTGGGCCAGCGGCGGCGGCCGCGCAGCTCGCGCGCGGAGTTCAGGGCAGCGGTGTAGGCCTCGAAGTGCGACCACAGCAGGGTGATCGCCGAATCCGTCTCGGCCCAGCGCTCCTTGGTGACACCGGCCAGCTCGGCGCCTTCGAGCAGCCGGCGGCCGGAGTGGTCCTGGAGGGCGAGCAGCGAGGACTCGATCGCCTCGTGGTCCGCGCCGATCCGCGCCAGGGCACGGTCGACCTCCTCCCGGCCCATCACCGGCCCGGACGGTCCCTCCACCGACCTCCGGCCGGGAGGTGCCCCCTCCGCCATCGAACCTTCTTTCCCGTAACCGGCACGTCGTGTGCGGAGCTCAGTCCTGCTGGTCGGCCCTGGCCTTCCCGGCCCCGGGGGCCCGGTGGTTCAGTTCTTGTAGAGCGGTGCGGGCGGTCCGGTCACATCCGGCAGCTTGGCGGCCAGCCAATGACGGTACGCCTGCATCCAGGGGCTGTTGACGCCACCGCTGCGGTAATCCTCCAGCACCTTGTTGACGCGGGCCACCAGATCGGTGTCCCTGAGGTTCATGGCCACCCCGTACGGCTCCGTGGTGACCTTCTGGCCGATGAGGTGGACCGAGGGGTCCTGCGCGGCCTGGCCGGCCGCCAGCGCGTCGTCGGTGAACACCGCGTCCACCAGGTTCAGCTGCAGCCGCACGAGGCAGTCCAGCTGGTTCGGTACGAGGACGACCTTGGCGCCGTGCGAGTCCTCCTTGAGCTTGGTCTCGCCCGTGGAGCCCTTCGCGGTGCAGACCGTCCGGCCGTTGAGGGAGGTGTCCAAGCCGGTGATGGTGGTGCCCTGCAGTGGCACGAGCAGCTGCTGGCCGGCCTCGAAGTACGCGGTGGAGAACGCCACGTCCTTCAGCCGTGAGCAGTTGATGGTCATGGTGCGCACCACCATGTCCACCTTCCCTGCCTTGATCATCGGGATGCGCTGGTCGGTCGGCACCGTCAGGAACTGGACCTTCTCCGGGTCGCCGAGGATGTCCTTGGCTATGGCGCGCACCAGGTCGATGTCGAAGCCGGTGATCTGGCCGGTGGCCGGATCGCGGAAGCCCCACAGATAGCTGTTCTGGTCCACGCCGACGATGAGCTTGCCGTGCTCCTTGATCCGCCGCACGGCGTCACCGTCCACCGTCGACGGCCGCTGACCGCTGGCCTCCGGGTGGTCGCAGGTGTCGTCCGTGGAGGCGTACTTGGCGCTCAGCACGCCGCCGGGCGTCGCCGACCGCGCGCCGTCCGCCGCGCCGGCACCGCGCAGCGGGACCGCCACCGCGGTGACGACCAGCGCGCAGGCGGCCGCCATCCCCGCGACTCCGCCCCAGCCGCGCCAACTGCGGCGCGTCCGCCGGGTCCGTGGCGTGTCCTCGCCCATGGTCCGCTTCCCTCCACCGGCCTGGCCGATCACCCCGGTCACCGGTACTCCGACAGCCGGCGTCCGATGCCGAGCGCGGCGCCGGCCGCGGCCAGCACGGCCAGCAGCGCGGCACCCGCCGGAAGCCCGGTCAGCGCCCCGCGGCCGTCGTTCGCGGCCTGTACGAATTCCTGCTGCTCATGGTCGACGGCCTTGCGCAGGCTGGCGTCCACCACGTCGAAGCACTGGCCGGTGGTCGCGGTGACCACCTCGCCCTGTTGGTTCTTGCCGCCGATCACCTGAGCGACGGCGTCCGCGTAGTTGCCCTCGTTGTCGCTGGCGCGGGCCGCGGTGTGCCGGCCCCGCCAGGCCTGTACGCCCTTGATCGCGTCGTTGACCGGGCTGCGGCCCGCCTCGTCGTCCGCGAGCGCCAGGGCCTGCGCCATCTCGCCGCCGACGCCCTTGGGGTCCTTGCCGGCCAGGGTCGACATGCCGCCCTGGAAGTTGGTCTCGTACGAGGCGCCGGAGCCGCGGGCGACCAGCGTCAGGTTCTCGTCGCCGCGGGCCTGCAGCACGCCGATCCGGGCGCTGTTGAGCACCTGCAGCGACTTCGCCCCATGGTCGTACGACGTGTCGAGCTGGGAGGCGGCGACCGTGTGGCCGACCACCGCCCACAGCAGCACCACCACCGAGGCCGCGCTGGCGGCCAGCATCCCCTGGTTGAAGACACGGTTGGTGCGCCGGTACGAGCGGCGCTGGGCCCACAGCAGGGCGCCGAGCGCGATCGCCCCGAGCGACCAGGCGAGCCACGGCAGCGCCTTGGCGGAGCCGTAGTCCTCGCCGAGCCGGGCCGCCTCGGCCTTGTACAGCTTGTCGGCGGTGTCCAGCAGGCCGCCGTCCTGGCGCATCAGCTCGTTGGCGTACCGCAGATGGGCGCCGCCGACGGGGAAGCCCTGCCGGTTGTTGACGCCGGCCCGCGCCACCTCTTCGGTGTACCCCTTGAGCTGCTGGTTGAGCAGCGAGATCTGCTCCAGGGTCGTCGCGGACCCCTGGGCGTTCCCGGCCGCCTCGGCGATCAGCTTCGACGCCGTCCGCAGGTCGTTGTCGTACCGGTCCGTGACGGACTTCGGCTGCTGGCCGCCGATGAGGAAGCCGCCGGAGGCGGTGGTGTCCGCGTCCGCCAGCGACCGGTAGATCTCGGCGGCCTTGGCGCTCAGCGGGGCGCTGTGGTTGACCACGTCGCTCGCCGCCGACGCGCGGTCGGTGATCTGCCACGCCGTCACCGCCCCGAACGCCACGACCAGCACGGCCAGTACCGCGCCGATGATCCGCAGCCGGCCGGGCTCGGTCGTCGCGGCGGCCCGCAGCCGGTCCGCGCCCTCGCTCCAGGCCCGCCGCCGTGGCGGCGGGGCCGGCGGCCTCGCGGGCGGCTGGGGAACGCGCGGCGCGGGCGGGGCACCGTAGCCCTGCGCGGCCGGGATTCCGCTCCCCGTCGGCGTTTGTGTCACTGAACCCTCCCCCGGAACAACTCCCCTGCGCACGGCAGTCAAGCTCTTGGCCAGCAGTATGGCCGTACGCGGTGTCATCCACCTAGGGATTGCGTGGATCTTGCGCGAACTGCCCGCTATGCGGCCCTGCCGTACGAACTTCACCCGTATCCCATCACGCCCGGGACCCGCGCCCGGTTCCGGGGGCACCCGTGAAAAGCCGGACGGGCCCGTGGAACGGGCCCGTCCGGCGTTCGGGTACGGCACTACGCGTAGTGCGCGCGCAGCCTGGCGTGCACCGCGGGTTCCGCGGCGACGTGGTCCAGGCCGAGCAGCGCCGCGCCCAGCACCGGGGCGGCGCTCACCACACGGGTGACGGCCTTCGGCGCGCGGGCGGTGAGGCGCTCCGAGATGGCGTCCATCAGGGTCGGATTCCCGGCCGCCATGACACCGCCGCCGAGCACCACGTCGGCCTCCTCGTCGAGCAGACCGAGCCGCCCCAGCGCCACGCTCGCCAGCGCGACGATCTCGTCGGCCTGCCGGCTGACGATCTCCCGGGCCACCGGATCGCCCCCGTCCGCGGTGCGGAACAGCACGGGCGTCAGCTCGTACTTGCGGGACGGCGGGATGTGCTCCAGGTGCAGCGCCTCGATCAGCGCGTACATCGAGGTGAGGCCGAAGTGCGCGGGCAGCGCGACGGCCAGTTCGGTGGGGCCGCCGCGGCCGTCCTCGGCCCGTGCGGCATGGAACAGGGCCTCCTCCGCCAGACCCGATCCGCCTCCCCAGTCGCCGGATATCTTGCCGATCGCCGGGAAGCGGGCCGTCCGGCCGTCCGGCAGCATGCCGACGCAGTTGATGCCCGCGCCGCACACCACCGCGACGCCGCGCGGCTCGTCGACGCCCGCGCGCAGTATCGCGAACGTGTCGTTGGCGACCCGGGTGCTCAGGCTCCAGCCCTGCGCGTGCACGGCCAGTTCGAGCTGCTGCTCCTCCACGGGCAGGTCGGCGTTGGCCAGACAGGCCGAGGTGTGCTCGGTCAGCGGGCGCTCGCCGAGGGTCAGGCCGGCCTCGGCGGCGGCCCGGCCGACGATGGCCGCCAGGGCCGCGACGGCCGCGTCGACACCGACGACCGGCGGCTGGAAGCCGCCGCCGCGGGCGGTGCCGAGCACCGTCCCGTCGGCGGCCACGATCGCCACGTCGGTCTTGCTGTTGCCCGCGTCGATGGCGAGGACGCCACCCGGCACGAGCGGTTCGTTCAGGCCCACGCGAGGTGCTCCCGGTTGTGCGCGACGAGACTGTCGGTCAGCGCTTCGGCATACTCGTACTGGCCGATGAGCGGGTGCGACAGCAGTGCCTTGAACACCCGGTCCCGGCCGCCGTGGATCGCGGCCTCCAGGGCGAGGTCCTCGTAGGCGGTGACGTTGGCGATCAGGCCCGCGTACAGCGGGTCCAGCGGGGCGACGGGCAGCGGCTTGGTGCCGGAGCCGTCCACCGTCGCCGGTACCTCGATCACCGCGTCGTCCGGGAGGAACGGCAGGGTCCCGTTGTTGTACGTGTTCACGACCTGGATGTCGCCGGTGTTCCGCAGCAGGGAGGAGGCCAGGGCCACCGCCGCCTCGGAGTAGAAGGCGCCGCCGCGCTTCGAGAGCAGCTCCGGCTTCTCGTCCAGCGTCGGGTCGCCGTACATCTCCAGCAGCTGCTTCTCCATCGCCGCGACCTCGGAGGCCCGCGACGGCTTGATCTTCTGCTCGCGCACCACCTCGTCGTGCGCGTAGAAGTACCGCAGGTAGTACGAGGGGACGACGCCGAGCCGGTCCAGGATCACCCGCGGCAGGCGGAGGTCCTCGGCGATGGCGTCGCCGTGCTCGGCGAGCAGCTTGGGCAGCAGGTCCTCGCCGGTGGGGCCGCCGAGGCGCACCCCGCGCTCCCAGGTGAGGTGGTTGAGGCCGACGTGGTCCAGGTGGACGGCGTCGGGGGCCACGTCGAGGAAGGCGGCGAACTTCCGCTGGAAGCCGATCGCGACGTTGCACAGGCCGACGGCCTTGTGGCCGGCCTGCAGCAGGGCGCGGGTCACGATGCCGACGGGGTTGGTGAAGTCGATGATCCAGGCGTCGGGCGCCGCCCTGCGGACCCGCTCGGCGATGTCGAGCACGACCGGGACGGTGCGCAGCGCCTTGGCGAGACCGCCGGCCCCGGTGGTCTCCTGGCCGACGCAGCCGCACTCCAGCGGCCAGGTCTCGTCCTGGTTGCGCGCGGCCTGTCCGCCGATGCGCAGCTGCAGCAGTACCGCGTCGGCGCCGGCGACGCCGGCCTCCAGGTTCGCGGTGGTGGTGACCTTTCCGGGATGTCCCTGCTTGGCGAAGATCCGCCGGGCGAGTCCGCCGACGAGTTCGAGGCGCTCGGCGGCCGGGTCGACCAGCACCAGCTCCTCGATCGGCAGCGTGTCGCGCAACCGCGCGAAACCGTCGATGAGTTCGGGGGTGTAGGTCGAGCCACCGCCGACAACTGCCAGTTTCATCCCTTGACTCCAGTCAGGGTCACGCCTTCGATGAAGGCCTTTTGGGCGAAGAAGAAGACCACGATCACGGGAGCCATCACCAGAACGGTGGCGGCCATCGTGAGATTCCAGTTGGTGTGGTGAGCGCCCTTGAACGATTCCAGGCCGTAGCTGAGGGTCCAGGCGGCCGAGTTGGAGCTGGCGTAGATCTGCGGGCCGAAGTAGTCGTTCCAGCAGTAGAAGAACTGGAACAGCCCCACGGCGGCGATCGCCGGCTTGATCATCGGCACGATCACGGTGAGGAGCGTGCGCAGCTCGCCGCAGCCGTCGACCTTGGCGGCCTCCGTGTACTCCTTCGGGATCGTCAGCAGGAACTGCCGCAGCAGGAAGATGGTGAACGCGTCACCGAACGCCATCGGGATGATGAGCGGGTAGAGCGTCCCGTCCATGCCCAGCTGCCGGGTCCAGAACAGGTACATCGGAATGATGATGACCTGGGGCGGCAGCATCATCGTCGAGATGACCAGCACCATCACCAGATTGCGGCCGCGGAAGCGGAACTTCGCGAGCGCGTAGGCGACGGGCAGGCTGGACACGACGGTCAGCACCGTGCCGGACACCGCGTACACCAGGGTGTTGCGCCACCAGGTGAGGAAGCCCGGGGTGTCCCAGACCTGCCGGAAGTTGCTCCACTGCCAGTCGTGCGGCCACAGGTCGCGGCTGAGCGCCTGGTTGTCGCTCATCACGGCCGTCAGGAAGACGAAGACGAACGGCAGGACGAAGAACAGCGCCGCCGCGAGGCCGAGCGAGTGCACCGCGATCCAGTGCAGTACGTCCTTGCGCTTCGCGGTCCGTCTGGCCGCCACCGCGGTGGCGTGCGGGGCCGGTGCCTGGGCCGGCGGGGCGAGAGTTGCGTGGGTCATGGTGATCAGTCCTCCGCCGACAGGAAGCCGTTGCGGCGTCGCATGAGCAGCGCCGTGAACGCCATCGCCAGGACGAAGAGCACCAGCGCGATCACGCAGGCGGAGCCGTAGTCGAAGCGCTGGAAGCCCAGGTTGTACACGAGCTGGGGCAGGGTCAGGGTCGACTTGTCCGGGTAACCGGGCTCGAGCTGCTGGCCCGAGTTGCCGATGATGCCGGACGCGATCTTCCCCGCGACCAGTGGCTGTGTGTAGTACTGCATGGTCTGGATGACGCCCGTGACCACCGCGAACATGATGATCGGCGAGATGTTGGGCAACGTGACGAAGCGGAACCGAGCCCACGCGCCCGCGCCGTCCAGCTCGGCCGCCTCGTACTGGTCCTTCGGTACGTCGAGCAGCGCGGCCATGAAGATGACCATGAGGTCACCGATGCCCCACACGGCCAGGATGGTCAGCGCCGGCTTGGACCACGCCGGATCGGTGAACCAGCCCGTGGTCGGGATGCCCACCGAGTCCAGGATGTGGTTGACCGGTCCGGTGCCCGGGTTGAGCAGGAAGACGAACGCCATGGTGGCGGCGACCGGCGGGGCCAGGTACGGCAGGTAGAACGCCGTGCGGAAGAAGCCCGCGCCGGTCTTGATCTTGGTGATCAGCAGACCGATGCCGAGTCCGAAGACCACCCGCAGCGTCACCATGACGATGACCAGCCACAGGGTGTTCCGCAGCGACGGCCAGAACAGGGGGTAGTCGTTGAAGACGTACGACCAGTTCTTGAATCCCGCGAACGTCGGGGGGTTGAACCCGTCGTACTGCATGAAGGAGAAGTAGACGGTCGACAGCAGCGGGTAGACGAAGAAGACGGTGAAGCCGATCAGCCACGGCGAGAGGAAGCCGAGGGTGCGGAGGGTCGATTTCCTGCGCTTCGCCTTGAGCAGGGGATGGATGGTCGTCATCACTTGGCCTGCGCGATGTCCTTGTCGACCTGAGCGTCGACACCCTGCAGACCGGCCTGGACATCCGTCTTCTTACCGGACTCGAAGGCGTATCCGAAGTCCTGCAGCGTCACCTGGTAGGCGCCACCGTTGAGGCTGGCCGGGGTGGTGTTGCTGTACTGGTTCTGGGCGATGTCGAGGAAGACCTTCGGGACACCGGTCAGCTCGGGGGACTTCTGCGCCTCGAACGTCGACGGCACGTTGTGGATGGCGTTGGCGAACGACACGACGGCCTGGGTGTCGGTGGTCATGAACTTGACCAGCTCCCACGAGGCGTTCTTCTTCGAGCTGGTGTTGGCGACGCCGACGATGGTGCCGGAGAGGTAGCCGCGGCCGTAGGTGTCGGCCTGGTCGTCCGGGACCGGGAACGGCGCCACGGCGAGGTCGGAGGTCGCGTTGGCTTCCTTGGCCATGCCCAGCCGCCACTCGCCGTCGATGCCCATCGCGACCTGGCCGGTGTGCAGCGGGTTCTTGGCGCCGAACTCGTCACCGAAGGTGTTGCGGTACTTCTCCAGCTTGTCGAAGCCGCCGAGGGACTTCACCATGTCCCGCTGCCAGGTGAGCATCTCCGCGAAGCCCTTGTCCTTGGCGAGCTGGGCCTTGCCACTGGCGTCGAAGTACTTGGCGCCCCACTGGGCGGCGAAGTGGCCGGGAGTGGACTCGTAGCCGTGGAAGTTGGGCATGAAGCCCAGCTGGGAGTACGAGGCACCGCTGGACTTCGTCAGCTTCACCGCGTCGGCCTTGAACTCCGACAGGGTCTTCGGCGGGCCGGCGATGCCGGCCTCCCTGAAGGCCTTCTGGCTGTAGTAGAGGGCGTAGACGTCGCCGAGCAGCGGCAGCGTGCAGCGCTTGCCCTGGAACTGGGTGTACTCGAGCATCGGCTTCGGGAAGACCTTCGCCGGGTCGATGTTGTCCTTCTTCAGGAACGGCGCCAGGTCGGCGAACGCGCCCGAGGAGCAGAACTTGCCGACGTTGTCGGTGGTGAAGGACGACACGACGTCGGGGGCGGTGGCGCCGCCGGCCCGCACCGCCTGGTTGATCTTGTCGTCGGTGATGTTGGCCTGCACCTTGACGTGGATGTTCGGGTGCGCCTTCTCGAAGCGGGCGACGTTGTCGTTGATCGCCTTGAGCTCGTTGGGAGCGGTCCACCCGTGCCAGAAGGTGATGGTGACGTCCTTGGTGGCGTCATCGTTCGCCTGGGTGGTGCTCTGGCTGGTACAGGCGCTCGCGAACAGCGTTATCGCGGCCGTGGCCGCGACGGCGGCGGCCACCTTCTTGGTACGGGACACTGCGCTTCCTCCGGGGGATGAGAGGGGTCGTTGACGGGCGGGCGAAGGGTGTGCGGAGCCAACGGGCCGGCTGTCGGGGCCGGTCCGGAACGGTGACGCTGTGGTGTGTGGGTGCGGGGTGTGGTGCGTCGAGGGGTGGTCGGCGGGGGAGCGGGGGTCAGCGCGAGGTGTCGAACACCTCGTCGCGTGTGGTGGCGAGGGCGCTCTGCAGCGCCCCGCACAGGACGGGGTGTTCCTGCACCGCGCCGATCACCAACCGAGGCCTGGGCACGGCGAGTTCCGCCAGTTCGGCCTGGATGAGGGCACGGAGGTGCTCCCCGCCGGCGACGATCACGCTGCCGGTGAGGACGATGAGTTCCGGGTCGAGGACGGCGACCATCGAGGCCAGGCCGGTGGCCAGCCCGGTGGCGATCCGCGCCAGCAGCTCGGCGTGCGGCCCGGTGTCCGGGGTGCCGTCGCGTTCGGCCGTCTCCGCGGACCGCACCGCCTCGGCGAGCAGCGTGGCGGCCAGATCCGCGAGCGGGGCCCCGCTGACCGGGGTGAGGCCGAGTTCCCGCGCGACGCGCACTACCGCGTCGCAGCCGGCCAGTTCCTGGAAGCCGCCGTTGTTGGCCTTGGTCACGTGCCGTACGAGCGGCGTGCCCGGCACCGGCAGGAAGCCGACCTCGCCGGCGCCGCCGGTCCAGCCGCGGTGCAGCCGGCCGCCGATGACGATGGCGGCGCCGATGCCCTCCTCGTTCCACAGCAGGACGAAGTCCTCGTGGTCACGGGCGGCGCCGACCCGCTGCTCGGCGACCGCGGCGAGATTCACGTCGTTGTCGTACTCCAGCGGTACGGCGAGCGCGGCGGCCAGTTCGTCGAGCAGCGTGGTGGAGTGCCAGCCCGGGAGATGGCTGGCGTAGCGCAGCCGGCCGGTGCTCGGGTCGAAGGCGCCGGGCGTGCCGATCACGACCCGGTGCAGGTCCGAGCGGTTCAGCCCGGCGGCCTTGGCCGCCTCGTCCACCGCCTGTACGACCTGCTCGACGGTGCCCTGCGCGCGGCGGCCCGGGGTCGGCAGCTCGAACTCGCCGACGGTACGGCCGGTGATGTCCGCGACGGCTGCCTTGATCCGTATCGGTGTCACGTCCAGCCCCGCGACATGCGCCGCGGCCGGGTTCACCGAGTACAGCTGGGCGTTGGGCCCGGGCCGGCCGGCCGTGGTGCCGGTCGCCAGTACCAGTCCGGCCGCTTCGAGCCGCGCCAGCAGCTGGGAGGCGGTCGGCTTGGAGAGGCCGGTGAGCTTACCGATCCGGGTTCGCGACAGGGGCCCGTGCTCCAGCAGGAGATCGAGCGCCGCGCGGTCGTTCATGGCGCGCAGTACGCGCGGGGTTCCAGGGGTGCCAGCCATGCGCGCCATCCTCCCTCAGTTCACTGTTAGGAAACTTTCCTATTGGTGAAACGAAAGGTAGGCCCGCTTTCGGCGGAGCGTCAAGGGGGCTCGGCCACAGGTCGACCAAAGCGTTACCTCCATGAAAGCGGCCTCCGGCGCAGTGCGCCAGAGGCCGGAGGCGGCAGTTGTCAAGACCGCCGAAAGGAGGAGACCCAAGGGGCGCCTGGCTACTTGGCGCCTTCCGCCCCCTGCGAGGGCACCGGACGGGCCGCCAGCGCCTGCGGTGAATCCGGGTTGGAGTGCGCCGAAGGGGCCGCCACCGCCACCATCGGGTCGGCCGGCACACCCGTGTCGTCCACGGCCGCGGTCGGGGTCCCGCCGACGATCGTGATGCCCGCCTCGTCGAAGGCCCGCTTGATCCGCCAGCGAAGCTCCCGCGCGACCGCCGTGGCCTTGCCCGGCATCGTCCTGGCCTGCGCCTGGATCACCACCGAGTCCGCGCTCACCGACTCCAGGCCCAGCACCTGCACCGGCTCCCACAGCGCCTCGTCCCACGGATCGGTCTTCGCCATGTCCTCGGCGGCGGCCTCGATCACCGCGCGTGCCCGGTCCAGATCCTGCGCGTAGCCGACCTGGACGTCCACCACGGCCGTCGCCCAGCCCTGGCTCAGGTTGCCGATCCGCTTGACCTCGCCGTTGCGGACGTACCAGATCTCACCGTTGTCGCCGCGCAGCTTCGTCACCCGCAGCCCGACCTCGATCACCGTGCCGCTGGCCACCCCGGCGTCGATGACGTCACCCACGCCGTACTGGTCCTCAAGGATCATGAAAACGCCGGACAGGAAGTCCGTCACCAGGTTCCTGGCACCGAAACCGATCGCGACACCCGCGACCCCGGCGCTCGCCAGCAGCGGCGCCAGGTTGATCTGCAGCACCGACAGCACGGTCAGCGCCGCGGTGCCCAGGATGGTGAACGAGGCGATGCTGCGCAGCACCGACCCGATCGCCTCGCTGCGCTGCTTGCGCCGCTCCGCGTTGACGACCAGCAGCCCGCCCAGGGTGGTGCCCTGCGCGACCTCCACGCCCCGGTTCATGCGGTCGATCAGCTTGCTGATGGTCCGCCGGACCAGACCGCGCAGCACCAGCGCGATGACGATGATCAGCAGAATTCTCAGGCCCGCGCCGAGCCAGTCCGCCCAGTTGGCCTCGACCCAGCCCGCGGCCTCGGTCGCGGATTTCTGGGCGTCGTCGAAGCTGGTTGCAGGAGCACTCGGGGACGGTGCGGGGGTGGACACGGTGGAAAACCTCCGTTGTGGGACAGACCCTCCACACTAACGGGCTAACGGATATGCCTCGTTGCCATGTTCGAGGGCCAACAGCCCGAAAGGTGGGGAAGTAAAGGAGTGTGGTCGAAAACACCCTGAGTCCGTTACCTGGTCATGGTGGCGCCGCCACCCGGCTTCCGGAGAGACTGAGGGCAGATCGTCCCGGCGCGAGCCACGCGCCGCCGGCGTATAAGGAGGCACCCGTGCCGCATGTCCTGGTCCTCAACGCGTCGTACGAGCCGCTCGGCGTCGTACCGCTCCGCCGTGCGCTTGTCCTCGTACTGAACAAGAAGGCCGTGTGCCTCGAGGAAACCGGCGCCTATCTGCACAGCGAGTCCTGCGCTCTTCCGGCGCCCAGTGTCGTCAAACTCACCAAATTTGTGCGAGTCCCCTTTCGAGGCACCGTCCCGCTGACCCGTAGGGCACTCTTCGCCCGCGACGGCGGCAAGTGCGCGTACTGCGGAGCCGCCGCAACCAGCGTCGACCACGTCATCCCGCGCAGCCGCGGCGGTCAGCACGCCTGGGAGAACGTCGTCGCCGCGTGCAGACGCTGCAACCACGTCAAGGCGGACCGCCATGTCGCGGAGCTGGGGTGGCGGCTGCGCCATACACCCGCACCACCGGCGGGCCTGGCCTGGCGGATCATCGGAACGGGACACAGAGACCCGCGCTGGCTGCCGTACCTGCAACCATTCGGCGCGGACGACGCCCTGGCCCGGATTGACGGCATCTCTGCCTGATATCCGGGCTTTCGTGTCTGCGGAGGCGGATGCGAGGCTGGTTGTTTCGGCGGTGATGGTGCCGACCGGGCTCGGCCCGGCCGGCACCTTGCTGCGTCGTGGTCGTCGGCCCCCGGTCGTCGGGCGCCCGTCTCGCGTGGGCTGGTCACGGCAGGACGGCGTAGGCCTCCACCCCGAACGGGCTGTAGCTGTACTTCGTCGCGCGCTGCACGCCGTGGACCCGCAGGAACTTCGCCCCCGCCCAGGGGGCGGACGCGTCGTCCAGGCGGACCGACTCGGTACCGCCTTTGCCGTCGCGCACGGTCGCCGCGGTGTGCGATGTCACCCCATCGGCCGAGGTCCGCACCTCGTAGCGGGCGGCGTACGCGTCCTGCCAGTGCAGCAGCACCCGGCCCACCCGGGCCGGCGCGGTCAGCTCCAGCTGGACCCAGGCATCGTCCTACACCGGCGATGACCAGCGGGTTTCCGGGTCGCCGTCGGCGATCGCCGCGGCCGGGAAGTCCGGGGTCTCGTCCCCGGAGGACATCGCCCGCGCGCCCCTGACCAGGTCCGGGCCGCCGGTCCGCGGGCGGGCCCGTACGGTGATCCGCTGCTCGGCCGAACGGCCGTCCACCGTGAAACGCACCGGGATGGAGTACCCGCCCGGCGCGGAACCCGGCGGCACCGACACGCGCACCGGCTCGACCGGGGCCGCGCCGCGCCGCACCACGACGGAGGCGGGCACCTCCACGCGGGCGCCGCCCCACCCCGCCGGTAGGCGTAAAGCGCCGGCCACTGCCCCTCCGGTCGCCCCCCAGCCCGTCGGCCCACCGGCTCGCTGACCTCCGTGGCCCGGTCCCGGTGCACGCGGGCGCCGCCCCACCCCGCCGGTAGGCGTAGACGGGGCGGGTGGGTGGGGAACAGCCCGCCGCAGGCGCAACGGTGCCGCTGGCGCCCGCGTACCCGCAACCCCCGCCGGGTGCGTGGCGCAACGGCCGTCCCGGGGCGGCCGAGCCCCGCCGTGAGGCGAAGAGGGCGGGTGGGTGGGGAACAGCCCGCCGTAGGCGGAAGCGGCTCGCACGGGCCGGCGTACCCGTGCTTCCGCCGGTACCGAACTAACCTGCCCGGATGGGCGAACCTCATGAGTTGACGATGCTGCAGCAGGCCGCCGCGGTCCGGGACAGGATTCTCTCGCCAACGGAGTTGGCGCGGCATTACCTCGGGCGGATCGACCGGCTGAACGATGCCGTCGGGGCGTATGTGACCGTGACGCCCGAGCGTGCGCTCGAGGACGCGCGGCGGGCGGAGCGGCGGTTGGCGGAGGGTGGGGTGCTGCCGCCGTTGTTGGGGGTACCGGTGCCGGTGAAGGATCTGACGCCGGTGGCGGGGGTGCGGTGGACGGCGGGGTCGGCGGTGTTCGCGGACCAGGTCGCCGAGTCGGGGACGCACGTCGGGGATCTGCTGCGGGCCGCCGGGACCGTGCTGCTCGGGAAGACGAACACGCCCGAGTTCGGGCTGCCGGCGTACACCGAGGGCCGGGTGGCCCCTCCGGCGAGGAGCCCGTACGACACGGCGCTGATGGCCGGCGGGTCGAGCGGGGGAGCGGCGGCCGCCGTGGCCGCCGGGCTGGCGCCCGCCGCGCACGGGAGCGACGGCGGGGGGTCGATCCGCATCCCGGCGAGCTGCTGCGGGGTGGTGGGGCTGAAGCCGAGCCGGGGGCGGGTGAGCCCGGCGCCGTACGGGGATGTGACGGGGCTGGCGGAGACGGGGCCGATCGCGCGGAACGTGCGGGACACCGCGGCGCTGCTGGATGTGATGGCGGGGCCGGTGCCCGGGGATCCGGTGCCGCTGGCGGCGTCGGGGACGTCGTTCCTGGAGTGGTGCGAGCGGGAGCCGCGGCGGTTGCGGATCGGGCGGTGGGCGCGGCCCGATGTCGATGTGCCGGTGGATCCGGTGGTGCTGGCGGCGTACGAGCGGACGTCGGCGCTGCTGGCGGGGCTGGGCCACGAGGTGGTGGACGTCGAACAGCCGCTCGGGCCCGGGGACCACGGGTCGTTCGATCCGGTGTGGGAGGTGATGGCGCTGCTGGCGCCGGTTCCCGCGGAGCGGGAGGGCGAGTTGATGCCGTTGACGCGGTGGCTGCGGGAGCGCGGCCGGACGGCTTCGGGGGAGCGGTTCGCGACGGCGCTGGGGGCGATGCAGGTGGTGGGGCGGAAGTTCGCGGCGGCGGTGGCACCGTTCGACGCGGTGCTGACGCCGACGCTGGCCCAGCTGCCGCAGCCGGTGGGGGCGTTGCGCGACGACGCGGATCCGGCGGCGGATTTCGCGGCGCAGTACGCGTTCACGCCGTTCACGGGCGCGTGGAACATCGCGGGGCTGCCGGCGGTGTCGTTGCCGGTGGAGTGGACGGACGGCGGGCTGCCGGTCGGGATGATGCTCGGCGCGGCGCACGGTGCGGAGGGCCCGCTGCTGGCGCTCGCGGCCCAGGTGGAGGCGGCGGCGCCGTGGCGGGAGCGGCGGCCGGTGGTTTGGTAGCGGTGCCGGGCGGGGTGGCGGCGTCTGACGGGGTGTCCGGTGGGGTAAGGCTGGGGTGACCCCCACCCCGCACTGTGATCTTGGAGGCCCGATGGACCGGGAGCGGCTGGCCGCGCTGCACGGCGTGGACACGACGTACCGCCCTGGGCCCGACCGGGAGGTCCGGGTGCCGGAGGAGACGGTGGTGGCCGTGCTGGCCGCGCTGGGGGTGGACGCCTCGACGCCGCAGGCGGTGCGGGACGCGCTGGCCGCGTACGAGCACCGCGACCGGCAGCGGCTGCTGCCTCCGTGCACGGTGGTGCGGACCGGCCGGCCGCTGCCGCTCGGGCTCCCCGAGGGGACCCGGGTGCTGATCGAGGCGGAGTCGGGCGAGGTGTTCGACGCCGGTGACTGGGAGCGGATTCCGCTCGGCCGGCACGTGGTGCGGGCGACCGCGCTGGACGGGCGGACGGCGCGGGCCGATCTGGTGATCGCGCCCGAGCGGCTGCCGGGTCCGCCGGGGCGCACGTTCGGCTTCATGGCGCAGCTCTACTCGACGCTGTCGGAGCGCTCCTGGGGGATGGGCGATCTCGGCGATCTCGCGGATCTGGCGGCCTGGTCGGGGCGGGCGCTGGGGGCCGGGTTCCTGCAGATCAATCCGCTGCACATCGCGGTGCCGGGGCGGCCGACGGATCCCTCGCCGTACCGTCCGTCGTCCCGGCGGTTCCCCGATCCGGTGTATCTGCGGGTCGAGGACATCCCGGAGTACGCGTATCTGGCGCCGGACGACCGGGTGCAGGCCGTGGAGCTGGCCGGCCGGCAGGCGGCGCTGCGGGCGGGCGTGCTGTACAAGGACGCGCTGATCGACCGGGACGCGGTGTGGGAGCTGAAGCTGGAGGCGCTGGGGCTGGTGCGGAAGGTGCCGCTGCAGCCGGGGCGCCGGGCCGGGTACGCCGACTTCCTGGCCGAGCAGGGACAGTCGCTGGACGATCACGCCACCTGGTGTGCGCTCGCGGAGGTGCACGGTCCGGATTGGCACGCGTGGCCCGCCGGGCTGCGCGATCCGCGGTCCCCGCAGGTCGCGCGGGCACGCAGCGAGCTGCTCGACCGGGTGGACTTCTACTGCTGGCTCACCTGGCTGACGGATGATCAGCTGGGCGCGGCACAGGCGGCGGCGCGCGCCGCCGGGATGCCGATCGGGATCGTGCACGACCTGGCCGTCGGGGTGCATCCGTCGGGTTCGGACGCATGGGCGATGCAGGACGCGCTGGCGCGGGGCATGTCGGTGGGCGCACCGCCGGACGCGTTCAACTCGCGCGGCCAGGACTGGGGCCTGCCGCCCTGGCGGCCGGACGCGCTGGCGGCCACCGGGTACACCCCGTACCGGGATCTGCTGAGCCGGCTGCTGCGGCATGCGGGGGCGCTGCGGATCGACCATGTGATGGGGCTGTTCCGGCTGTGGTGGGTGCCGGAGGGCCGGCCGCCGACCGAGGGCGCCTATGTCCGGTACGACGCGGAGGCGATGCTCGGAGTGCTCGCCCTGGAGGCGCACCGGGCGGGCGCGGTGGTGATCGGCGAGGACCTGGGGACGGTGGAGAACGGGGTCAGGGAGGAGCTGTCCGACCGCGGCATCCTCGGCACGTCGGTGCTGTGGTTCGAGCGGAACCACGACGGGGACGGCAAGCCGCTGGCGCCGGAGGCGTGGCGGCCGGCCTGTCTGGCCACCGTCACCACGCACGATCTGCCCAGCACGGCCGCCCGGCTGACGGGCGAGCACGTCGAGCTGCGCTACCGGCTGGGGCTGCTGACCCGGCCGCTGGCCGAGGAGCAGGCGGAGGACGCGGCGGAGGTCGCGGAGTGGATCGCGCTGCTCGGCCGGCTGGGGCTGCTGCCGGAGGGGGCGGCCGACGAGGAGGCCGTCGTCAAGGCCGTCCACCGGTTCCTGGCGCGCACCCCGGCGGCGATGGTCGGCGTCTGGCTGCCGGACGCGGTCGGCGACCGCCGCCCGCAGAACCTGCCGGGCACCTGGGACCAGTACCCGAACTGGCGGCTGCCGGTGGCCGACGCGGCGGGCCGGCCGGTCACGCTGGAGCAGCTGGCCGGATCGCCGCGGCTGCACGCGCTGCTGGACGAGGTACGGGCCGCGCTGGCGGCCGGTCCGGAGACCGGCCCTGAGTAACGCTGTCTGCCGTTGCCGCAGGTCGCAGGGACATGGGCGCGTAAAGACATGGGCAAGGACCCCCATAAGGACACCCCGGGCGTGCGGGCCCGGAGGTCGTTCACTACATTGAGGGCGTGGACAAGAAGCTCAACAAGAAGGCCGTGCGCGCCGGGGTCATCACCGCCGGGACGACGCTGATGCTGCTGATGTCGTCCCCCGCGTTCGCGGTCTCCCGCGACGACGGCGACGACCCGGGTTCCGGCCTGAGTGTCGTACAGACCCTCGGCCTCTTCGTGCTCGCGCCGATCGCGCTGTTCGTGATCATCGCCGGCGTGGTGATGGCGACCGACAAGACCCGTAAGCAGCAGCAAGAGCGCGGCTGACGCCTTTCTCCTGCTGGCCCCCTGACCGCATGCGCGGCAGGGGGCTCAGTGCTGTTCCGACGAGCTGAGCAGCTGCCGCAGCAGACCGGAGAGCTGCGCCGCCTGCTCGTCGTCCATCGCGCCGAGAGCCGCCTTCTGCACGGCGAGCCCGGCGCCCACCGCCTCGTGTAGCAGCGTGAGGCCGCGTTCGGTGAGGGTGACCCGCAGGCCGCGGCGGTCGTGTGGGTCCGGGCTGCGCTCGACGAGGCCGGCGCGCTCCAGCTTGTCCAGCCGTCCTGTCATGCCGCCGGTGGTGAGCAGCAGCGTCGAGGAGAGCTCGCGCGGTGACAGGGTGTGCGGCTCACCGGCCCTGCGCAGCGTCGCCAGTACGTCGAACTCGCCGCGGCTGATGCCGAAGCGCCCGTACTCCTTCTCCATCCGGTCGCCGACCGCCCGCGCGATGCGGTAGATGCGGCCGAAGATCGCCATCGGCACGGTGTCGAGGTCGGGGCGGACCTCGTTCCACTGCGCGGTGATCCTGTCCAGGGGATCCGGATCCGGGGCGTTCGCGGGGTCCGGGGCGTCGGGGAGGTCCGGGGAGTCCGGGGCCGGGGTGGTCATACACATCAGTATCGGACGAAGAACAGTCGCTGGCAAGAAAGTAGCTTGACGGTAAGTCGCTTAGAAGTAAGCTACTTATCACCGAGCTACTTCGGGCGACGATCCCAGGAGCGGACATGGCCAGCACCTCGCGAACACGCACTTCACGGATACCCGGCGAGCGGTCCATGCTCGCTGCGATGACCGTCAACGCGGTCGGCTCCGGGATGTACCTCCCCTTCACCCTGATCTTCTTCCACCACGTCACGGGCCTGTCGTTCGCCGCCGTCGGCGCGGTGCTCACGGCGGCCGGGCTCATCGGGCTCACCACGCTGCCGCTGGCCGGCACCGCCGTCGACCGCTTCGGGGCGCGCCGCGTCCAGCTGGTGCTCTTCGGGGTGCGGGGGCTGGGCTTCGCGCTCTACCCGTTCGCGCAGTCGGTGCCCGCCTTCGCCGTCGTCGCCCTGGTCACGATCATCGGCGACGGCGCATTCCCCGCCGTCCAGCAGTCCTTCCTCGGCGAGATCGCCCGCGGCGCCGACCGGGACCGGCTGCAGGCCGCCTCCCGGGCGCTCAGCAACGGCGGGATGGGCGCCGGCGCGCTGCTCGCCTCGCTCGTCGTCGGCTTCGGCGGCGACGCCGGCTTCACCGCGGCGGCCTGGCTCAACGCGGCCAGCTTCATCCTCTCGGCGCTGCTGATGTGGCGGGTTCGCCCGGTCATGGTGGTCAGGGACGCGGCGGCCGTCGCCCGTCAGAAGGCCGGCTACCGGTTGGTGCTCCGTGACCGCCCGTTCCTCGGTCTGACCGCGGCCAACTTCCTCATCGCCCTGGGCTACACCGCGCTGCCCGTCCTGTACCCGCTCTACATCTCCACCTGGCTGCACGGCCCCGAGTCCCTGACCGGCGCCGCCTTCACCGTCAACACCGTGCTGTGCGCCGCGGGCGGCGTCCTGGTCGCGTCCTTCGTCCGCCGCCGCGGCGCCCGCCGCAACCGGTCCGCGGCGCTCGGCGCGGTGCTCTTCGCGGTGGCCTTCGCCGGACAGATCGTGCTCGGCACGGTGCGCCCGCAGGCCGGCTGGGCGATCGGCGCCGGCCTCGCCGTGATCATCACGGTGCACACCATCGGCGAGATGGTGCACAACCCGTCGGCCGGCGCCCTGGCCATCGCCGCCGCCCCGGACGCGGTACGCGGCCGGTACATGGCCGCCTACCAGTTCTCCTGGCAGCTGGTGCGGGCCATCGCCCCGTCGCTCTTCACCGGCCTGATGGCCGTCGACGGCCGGCTCCCGTGGCTGCTGCTCATCGGCACCACGCTCGGCGCGGCGCTCCTCCTGGTGCGGCTGGAGCCGCACCTGGCATCGGACGCCGTCCACCCGGCGGCCCCGCGCCCGGTGGCCGCCTCCCCGAAGCCGGACCTTGTGCCGGCCGCCTGATCGCTGCGGGTTCGCCTGATCGCCTTTTCGCCTGATGGCCCGCTCGCCTGATGGCCCGCCCGTCAGATCGCCTGTTCGGCTGACGGTCCGGTCGCCCGCCCGCCCGCCCGCCCGCTCGCCCGCCCTCCCGCTCGCCTGACCGCTTCATCGCCTGGTCGTCGCCCGGCTTTCGTTCTCGCGGCCCCTGCCCTTGTGACCGCTGTGACCGCTGTTCCTGTGAGGAGTCCGCAGATGTCCCGTCTCTCCACCATCGCCCTCACCGCCCTCGCCCCGCTGGCCTGGGGCTCCACCTACGCGGTCACCACCCAGCTCCTTCCGCCGGACCGCCCGCTGTTCGCCGGGCTGATGCGGGCGCTGCCCGCCGGGCTCGTACTGCTCGCCGCCACCCGGGCGCTGCCGCGCGGGGCCTGGTGGTGGAAGTCGGCGGTGCTCGGCACTCTCAACATCGGCGCCTTCTTCCCGCTGCTGTTCCTCGCCGCCTACCGGCTGCCCGGCGGCGTCGCCTCCGTCGTCGGCTCGGTGGGCCCGCTGTTCGTGGCAGGCCTCGCGGCGGCCCTGCTCAGCGAACGCCCCAGTGCCCGTACGCTCACGGCCGCGGTCATCGGGGCGGTCGGCGTCAGCCTCGTCGTCCTGCGGGCCGGTGCCGGATTCGACGCCCTCGGCCTGCTCGCCGGCGTCGCCGGCTCCGCGAGCATGTCGGCCGGGACCGTCCTGACCAAGCGCTGGGGACGCCCGGAAGGCGTCGGCCCGCTCGCCTTCACCGGCTGGCAGCTCACCGCCGGCGGCCTGCTGATCGCCCCGGTCGCCCTCCTCGTCGAGGGCCTCCCGCCCGCCCTCGACGCCCGCGCCGTCACCGGCTACGCGTACCTGGCCGTCGCCAACACCGCCGCCGCGTACTGGCTCTGGTTCCGCGGCATCGGCCGCCTCCCCGCAACCTCGGTCTCCCTCCTCGGCTTCCTGAGCCCGCTCTCCGCCGCCGCCATCGGCTGGGCGATCCTGGACCAGTCCCTGACCCCCGTCCAACTCCTCGGCATGGCGATCGCGTTCACCGGAACGCTGTTGGGACAGGTGCACTACCAGCGGCGGGGTTCTGTGGCGGTGGCGGGGTCGGGGGCGGTGTCGGTGCCGGTGCTGGTCTCCGTGCCGATGTCGCACCAGACCAGCTTCCCGGAGACACCGAGGATCTCCTCGCCGACCAGGTAGTACCCCCAGTCCTCCGCCAGCTCCCGCACCAGATGCATCCCTCGCCCTCTCTCCGACTCGGCCGGGTCCACCGCCTCGTACACCGGTGGTTCGGCCGAGTCGTCGAATACGGCGAGCCGCAGCGTCTCTTCCCGCCAGTGCACGCGCAACGTCACGACTCCGTCGGAGTGGAGCAGGGCGTTGCCGACGAGCTCGGACGCGAGCAGCTCCGCGACTTCGGCAAGCCGCTCGCATCGATGGGCGGTCAGTACGGCCCGCAAGGTGACGCGGGCGACCCGCGCCCCGCGGAGGTCGTGCGGTAACTGGAGGGAGTAACTCCAGCCGGAGCCGGTTTCGGGGACGAGTGCAGCGATCATGCTGACCTCCTACGGAGAGGGCGGGCCGGTGGCGATGCCCCTGCTGGTAGTACGGGGGTGCTCTTCCGGCTGGCGGGCAGCGCACGATGGAGTCGGGGCGGCAGGAGGCCGCCAACTCCCTTGTGTGAGTTGGTCATTACCGACGGTAGGTCCCACTAGTGGGACGGTGCAATGGTGTTACGCGAGATTCGCGCCAATGGGTGAACCCGTGGCACGGTTACGCTGCACCCTTGGACTGATCGACTTGGGAGGGCCCGCGATGCCGCCAAGGAGCTACCCAACTGCCCGACAGCAGCGCCTCGGAGCGGAGTTGCGCAAGCTGCGCGAGCAGGCGGGCATGACCGGCAGCGACGCCGCGGCGTTCCTCGGCGGTGAGCGGGCCCAGATCAGCCACATCGAGTCCGGCCGGTACGGCGTGAGCGGTGAGCGGGTCCGCCGCCTGGCCACGCACTACTCGGCCAACGACAAGAAGCTCGTCGAGGCGCTGGTCGCCATGGCCGAGGAGCGGGGCAAGGGCTGGTGGGCGGAGTACCGGGGCGTGCTCGCCCCGAGCTTTTTGGATCTGGCCGAGCTGGAACACCACGCGACATTCCTGCGAACCGTCCATATGCTGCACATGCCGGGGTTGTTGCAGAGCGAGCAGTACGCCCGCGCTCTGTTCTCCGGCGGAATCACCGAGCTGTCCCCGTCGGAACTCGACGCCCGCGTGGAGCACCGGCTACGCCGCCGCGCGATCCTTGAACGCCCGGCACCGCCCAAGCTCGACGTGGTCATCCACGAGAGCGCGCTGCGCCTGCGGTACGCAGCCAGGAAGGTAATGCGCGGGCAGTTGGACCTTCTGCTGGAAGCCTCAGAGTGGCCCGCCGTTGACATCCACGTCATTCCGTTCGACGTGGATGAACTAACAGGATCCGCCCAACCGATGCTCTACGCAGGCGGAACCGTGCCGCAGCTGGACACCGTTCAGATCGACGCCGCCTACGGCAGCGGATTCCTCGATGTGGAGGCCCAGCTCGACAACTACCGCGTGCTGTTCCGCTTGCTGTCACAGGTCGCTCTGGGCGCGGAGGAGTCGCGCCGATTCATCCACTCCATTGCACGGGAAATGTGAGACCACACGACATGCGCACCTCCATTGTCTGGCAGAAGTCGTCCTTCTCCGGCGCCGATGAGGGCAACAGCTGCGTCGAGATCGCACCCCTCGCCGGCGCGGTCCTCCTCCGGGAGAGCGACGATCCCGGCGTCATCGTCACCACAACCCCTGCCGCGCTCCGCGCGTTCCTGCGGGATGTCAGGGCCGGAGCGTTCGACATCCTGCGGTGAACCTGGTGGCTGGGGTCAGAGCAGTGCGAAGTGCCCTTCTGCGTCGCTTCGCGCCTTGACCGGGCGGAGGGGAGGCCCCGGCGCTGCGCGCCTGCCAGTGGGGCCGGGTTCGCTGCGCGCCCCGGAGCGGAGTGAGGGCGGTCCGCTGCGCTCCCCTTGCCGGGTGGTGGGGTAGTTGGGGCCGGGGTGCCCTGCGGGTGGTGCTCTTGGGCAGGGGCGGAGCTTGAACCGCTCTCCAGGCCGGGAAAGTGGGGCGGGTGTGACGAGTGATGTCCAACGGGACGTGTGGGGCGGTCTCTCGGCAGACGTGGATCACTAGCGACGGCCAGAACTCAACATGGCGGAACTCCGTCCACACAGACTGATCCATTGCGGGCGGCCAGTTGGCTTCCTATGTGACGTCGGACTCCACTTGTCTGGCGGTTCTGACTCCAGTTGCCGCCTTGGGGACCTCGTTGTGTAAGTGAGTGCGACTCCACCTGCCGGCGTCGGCTGCTCGGTCGGGGCGGCTCTGGGCAGGCCAGGTAATGGATCCCGACACGAGATCTTGTGCCGTCTCCGGGGCCTGGATCTCAGGCGGGGCGCTTGGCCATGACGACTACGCCCGGCCCGCTCCACTCATCCGCGGGGAGCCGGAGTTCGGCGACCGGGTGCAGTCCGGCCTGCTCGATCAGGTCCACGAGCTGCTCCGGCCGCCACTTGTGCGTGGTCCAACGAACGGGCACTCCTCCGTATGCCTCGGTGCGCACCGCGTCCTCGTCGCCGACGTGTGTGCCGGCGATGAAGTGCCCGCCCGGCTTCAGGGCGTATGCGAAATGGGCGAGGACCTGAGGAAGGACATCGCGGGGGAGGTTGAACAGTGACCACCACCCGAGCACGCCACCGAGCGATGCTTCACCGAGGTCGAGCTCGGTGGCGGAGGCGACGCTGAAGCGGCAATGCGGATGAAGACGGCGCGCGTTCTCGATCATGCGGGGAGAGAGATCCACCCCAGATACGTCGAGTCCACGTTCGGCGAGGTAGCCGGTCACTGTGCCGGGGCCGCAACCGACGTCGAGGACGGGCTCGAACTCGCCCACGGTGTCGGCGAAGGCGTCGATCGACGCCTTGAGCCAGGGATGGCGACGGATGTCACCCATGCCCGTCGTCACCACCATGTGGGCGTAGTTGTCGGCCACCTGGTCATAGGACTCACGGACGACGTCGAGATCGGCCGGACGGTCGATATGGTCTGCGCGCATCAGCCAACAATAGGACGGCGGCCTTGGAGAGTGCGTTGTCCGAGGTGCGCAAAGCTCAGCGCACAGCGCCGCCACAGGTGTCTTGACCAGCGGCGCTGGCGGGATTCGGGTGCGAGCCTGCGCGACGCGCCGCCCCACTCCGCTGGAGTCGGAACTCACCTACCACTGGTCTCAAGACTCACTTACAAGGCCAAGAGGTCGGGATACGCCCCCACCACCAGGCGAGGGGCCCGCCCGGGGAGCGCAGCGGACCGGATTCCCTGCGCGACGCCGGGCCGCGCAGCGGACCGCCCCACTGGCAGGCGCGCAGCGCCGGGGCCTCCCCCTCCGCCCGGTCAAGGCGCGAAGCGACGCAGAAAACCACTCCGTACTGCTCTGGCCACAGCCACCACGTGACCGCAAGAGGTCGAACCCGTTGCCGCAGGCCGCGCCCGCTACGGCGCCACCGCCACACCCAGTGCGGCGGTGCCCATGGGTTTGGGGGCGCCTTCTTCGTAGAAGGTGTCGACTTCTCTGATGGTGAAACCGGCGGTCGTCAGCATCTCGACGGTCGGGCGGGTGAGGTGGCAGCCGCCGAGGAGGCGTTTGTTCATCGGCTCCAGGCGGCGTTGCCAGCGGCGGACGTTCTCGTCCGTCTCCGGAGCCAGCCCGTGTTCGACGAAGTGCAGGGTTCCGCCGGGCTTGAGGACGCGGCGGACCTCGCGCAGGGCGGCGTCGGCGTCGGGGATGGTGCACAGGGTCCAGGTGGAGAGGGCGGCGTCGAAGCTGTCGTCGGCGAAGGGCAGGGACTGGCCGTCCAGGCCGGCGCGGCGTACCGGGACCGTTGCCGCCCTGACCCGGTCCGCGGCGAGCCGCCAGCCGACGTCGGAGGGCTCGATCGCGGTCACGCCGGTGACGGTCGCCGGGTAGTAGGGAACGTTGTGCCCCGTGCCGAATCCGATCTCTATGACTTCGCCCTCCAGGCCCTCGCAGACCCGCTGTCGCAGCGGCACGGCCACCTTCATCCCGCATGCGAAGTTGATGATCCGCGGCACGACCTGTTCGCCATAGATTCCCATCACGACCTCCGCGTCCTCTTCCAGGATGGCACCGGAGTGGGAGTGATGCATTGTTTAGGGCTACTGAACATATTCGTCAGAAACATTCGATGGACCTGATCGGTTGGCCGGGGTGACAGTGGGGACACCGCCCACCGAAGGAGCCACGTGACCGTCCTGGACCACGCCCGCACGACCGCCACCCGCACGACCCGCACCCCCGTCGGATCCGGAACCGGAACCGGAACGGGATCCGGAGCCGGATCCGGGCTCCTCCTCGCGGCCGTCGCGCCCGTCGTCTGGTCCGGGAGCTTCGTCGTCTCCCGGGCGCTGCACGACAGCGTGCCGCCCGTGCAGGCGGCGTTCTGGCGGTGGGTGATCGCGCTGGTCGCGGTCGCGCCGTTCGCGGTGCGGCAGGCGTGGCGGGAACGGGCGCTGCTGAGACGTCACTTCGGGTACGTCGCCCTCGCCGCGCTGCTCGGCATCACCGTGTACAACACGCTGGTCAACCAGGCCGGGGTCACCACCTCCGCGAGCAACATGGGCATGATCATGGCGGCCGCGCCGGTGCTGATCGCCGTCTTCGCCCGGCAGCGGATCGGCGGACGGCGGGCCGTGGGGCTGGTGATCGCGCTCGTGGGTGTGCTCACGCTGCTGGACAAGGGCTCCCCGGCGGCGCTGCTCCGCCTCGACTTCACCACCGGCGATCTGTGGATGCTCGCCGCCGCCCTGTCGTTCGCCGGGTACAGCGCGCTGCTGCGCCGCAAGCCGGCCCGGATCGGCCAACTGCCTTTCCTGTTCGCCACCTTCGCGCTCGGGGCGACGCTCCTGGCGCCGGTGTACGTCGTCAGTCTCGTGACGCAGGGCGGCTTCGCGCCCTCCACCGGGACGGTGGGGCCGCTGCTCTACGTCGGGGTGTGTTCCTCGGCTGTCGCCTTCTTCGCCTGGAACAAGGCCATCGCGCTCATCGGCCCGGCCCGCGCGGGAATCGTCTACTACCTGCAGCCCGTCTGCGTCGCACTGCTCTCGTTCGCCCTGCTCGGCGAACGCACCGGCCCGCTGCAGATCCTCTGCATGGCGCTGATCCTGGCCGGTGTCGCGCTCGGCGCCTCCGGTCCGGTCACCGCCAGGCGGTGATCAGTTCCTCGGGCCCCACGGCCTGGACGCCGTCCACCGACACGCCGCTGCGCGCCACCGCGATCAGCGGCGTCGAGGTGTCCGCGCCGGGCAGCCGGGAGCGATGGACGATCAGCTTCGCGAGGTCGTGCGCGTCGAAGGGCCGTTTCTCCAGCCACTTGACCGAGCCGACAGCCGTGATGCGCTTGGCGATCGGCCCCCGGTCGGCCGCGACGATGTCGATCTCGGGATCGTTGTTGCGGGTCCAGTAGCCGCCGACCGCGCCGGTGTCGTCCGGCACCCCGCCCACCCGCATGCGGAAGAGGGCGTCACGCACCACGGGTTCGATCGCCCGCCCGCGCCACGAGGTCCACGTCTGCAGGATGCGCGCGAACGTCAGGTCGCCCCGGCCGCGTTCGATCTCGGACATGTACGGTCCGAGCAGAGCGAGCCAGAAGCGCAGGTGCGGGTCGGCGACGTAGTAGCGGGTCTCCTTGGAGGGGCGGGTCGACAGCGGGGTGATGGCCTCCACCACCCGCTTGGCGGTGAGCAGTTGGAGCGAACGGTTGAGACTGGTGGGGGGGAGGTCACCGGCCGCCCGGCCGATCAGGGTGCGGGTCCGCTCACCCGAACCGATGGCCCCCAGGACCAATCGCGCCTGTGCGTCGGCCGGGAACTCGGCGGCCAGTGACCGCTCCCCGCTCACCAGCAGCGCGGACGTCGGGTCCTCGACGACCTCGGCGAGGTAGTCGAAGACCCCCGCGCCCCGGGGCCACTCCTCCAGGACGAGCGGCAGCCCGCCGGAGACGAGGAAGGCGTCGAAGGCGTCGGCGGGCGGCAGCTGCAGCATCTCGGCCACGTCGGCGGGGCTCAGCGCGGGAACCACCATCTCGGTGCCGCGCTGGTGGAACGGGCGGTCGTAGTCGTTGAGCCGCTCCATCATCGCCAGATCGGAGCCGACGCAGAGCAGCAGCACCGGCTTCCTGGACAGTTCCCGGTCGAAGAGTTTCTGGAGGGTGCCCTCGAAGCCGGCGTCGTTCTTTATCAGGTACGGCATCTCGTCGAGGACGACGGCGCTCGGCCGGTCGTCGGGCAGGGCGGCGACCAGCAGGCGCAGGGCGGCGTCCCAGTCCCTGGGCGACTGGCCGATCAGGGTCGCGGCGCCGGGCAGGTCGGATGCCGCGGCGGTCTCGACGAACATCCGCAGGTCCGCCTCCGGGTTGGACTGCTGCGAGGCGGTGAAGAAGACGCTCGGCAGCCCGGAGCGCTCGATGAACTCCTCGACCAGCCGTGACTTCCCCACCCGGCGGCGGCCGCGGATCAGCATCGCCTTGCCCGGCCGTCCGGTCCGCCCGCCGTCCGCGACGCGCCGCAGCATGCGGTTCAGCGCGGCGAGCTCCGGCTCCCGGCCGATGAAGTTGTCCATCACGGCCACCCGATCAATAGGTCCATATGTGGTACAACCAAAATTGAATATACCAGAAATGGATGTGTTGTGCGTCACTCAGGACACGCGTGAGGCCCCGGACCTGGGGTCCGGGGCCTCACGCGGAGCCGGTACTACGCGGTGGCCGCCGCCGCGTCCGCCGCCTGGGCCTTCAGAGCGCGTTCCACACCCGAGCGGGACTCGATGACGAGCCGGCGCAGGGCCGGCACCGGGGTCGCCGAGGCGAGCCAGGCGTCGGTGGCGTCCAGGGTGTCCTGGGAGACCTGGAGGGCCGGGTAGAGACCGATCACGATCTGCTGGGCGATCTCGTGGCTGCGCGAGTCCCAGACGCCCTTGACCGCGCTGAAGTACCGCTCGGTGTAGGGCGCGAGGAGCTCACGCTGGTCGGTCTGGACGAAGCCGCCGATCGCGGACTCCTGCAGGGAGTTCGCGAGCTTGTCGTCCTCGACGACCGCGGCCCAGACCGCGGCCTTGGCGTCGGCGGTCGGACGGGCGGCGCGGGCGCCGGCCGCGTGCTCCTCGCCGGCCGAGGTCGGGTCGAGGGCGAGCTCCGCCGCGATGGCCGCCTCGTCCGCCTGACCGGTCGCCACGAGCCGGTGCAGCAGGGACCAGCGCAGCTCGGTGTCGACGGCCAGGCCGTCGATGACCTGCGTGCCGTCCAGCAGCCCGGCGAGCAGCCCGAGCTGCTCCGGGGTGCGGGCGGTCGCCGAGAAGGCGCGGGCCCACGCGAGCTGGTGGTCGCTGCCGGGGGCGGCGGCGCGCAGCTGCTCCAGTGCGGCCTCCGTCCAGCGGGCCAGGCCGGTGTCGCGCCAGGCCGGGTCGGCGTACAGGTCGAGCGCGAGCTTGAGCTGGCGGTGCAGCGACTGGACGACGCCGATGTCCGACTCCTTGGTGATGCCGGAGAGCACCAGTTCCAGGTAGTCGCGGGTGGCGAGCTCGCCGTCACGCGTCATGTCCCAGGCCGCGGACCAGATCAGGGCGCGGGGGAGGGACTCGGTGAAGTCGCCGAGGTGGTCGCGGACGACGGCGAGGGACTCGTCGTCGAGGCGGACCTTGGCGTACGTCAGGTCGTCGTCGTTCAGCAGGATCACCGCGGGGCGCGCGGTGTTCTGCGGGAACGGCACCTCGGTCAGCTCGCCGTCGACGTCCAGCTCGATACGGCTGGTGCGGACCAGCTTGCCGTCCTGGAGGTCGTAGCAGCCGACGGCGATGCGGTGCGGCCGCAGCACGGCCTCGCCCTTGGCGCCGGCCGGCAGCGCCGGGGCCTCCTGGCGGACCGCGAAGGACGTGATCGTGCCGTCCTCGGCGAGGGTGATCTCCGGGCGCAGGATGTTGATGCCCGCGGTCTCGAGCCACGCCTTCGACCAGCTCTTCAGGTCGCGGCCGGAGGTCTTCTCCAGCGCGCCGAGCAGGTCGGACAGCTGGGTGTTGCCCCAGGCGTGCTGCTTGAAGTACGCCTGCACGCCGGCGAAGAACTCGTCCATGCCGACGTAGGCGACGAGCTGCTTGAGCACCGAGGCGCCCTTGGCGTACGTGATGCCGTCGAAGTTGACCAGGACGTCGTCGAGGTCGTTGATCTCCGCCATGATCGGGTGGGTGGACGGCAGCTGGTCCTGCCGGTACGCCCAGGTCTTCATGGAGTTGGCGAACGTGGTCCACGACTGCGGGAACTTGCTGCCCGGCGCGTACGCCTGGCAGGCGATCGAGGTGTACGTGGCGAACGACTCGTTCAGCCAGAGGTCGTTCCACCACTCCATGGTGACCAGGTCGCCGAACCACATGTGGGCCAGCTCGTGCAGGATGGTCTCGGCGCGCGTCTCGTACGCCGCGTCCGTCACCTTGGAACGGAAGACGTACTGGTCACGGATGGTGACCGCGCCCGCGTTCTCCATCGCGCCGGCGTTGAACTCCGGTACGAAGAGCTGGTCGTACTTGGCGAACGGGTACGGGAAGTCGAACTTCTCCTCGAACCAGTCGAAGCCCTGCCGCGTGACCTCGAAGATCGCGTCCGCGTCCAGGAACTCGGCCAGCGACGGGCGGCAGTAGATCGCCAGCGGGACGCTGCGGCCCTCGCCCTCCCACGTGCTGTGCACGGCCGTGTACGGGCCGGCGATCAGCGCGGTGATGTACGAGGAGATGCGCGGCGTCGGCTCGAAGCGCCAGACGTTGTCCTTGACGTCCTCGGCCTTGGGCGTCGGGGAGTTGGAGATGACCGTCCAGCCCGCCGGGGCCTTCACCGTGAACCGGAAGGTGCCCTTGAGGTCGGGCTGCTCAAAGCTGGCGAAGACGCGGCGCGCGTCCGGCACCTCGAACTGGGTGTACAGGTATGCCTGCTTGTCGACCGGGTCGACGAAACGGTGCAGGCCCTCACCGGTGTTGGTGTAGGCGCAGTCCGCGACGACGCGCAGCTCGTTACGGCCGGCCGGCAGCGACGGCAGGGCGATGCGCGAGTCCGCGAACACCTCCGCCGGGTCGAGCGCGGTGCCGTTCAGCACCACTTCGTGCAGGGTCGGGGCGACCAGGTCGATGAATGAGGACCCCGCCGTCGCGGCATCGAAACGCACCGTGGTCACCGAGCGGAAGGTGCCCCCGTCCTGCGCGCCGCTCAGGTCGAGGTCGATCTCGTACGCGTCCACGGTGAGAAGGCGAGCACGCTGCTGCGCCTCCTCGCGGGTGAGGTTCGTGCCAGGCACGGTAGGCCACTCCTTAATGAAGACTGACCGCCATCCTCGCACGCTGCGCGGGCCGGGATCAGGGTCTGCACCAGCTCCGGCCTCGGGTTTTCCCCACCCCCAAGACGCCGGGAACCGGCATGGTCCGGGACCCCGGGTGATCCGTAACTTCGGAAGGGTCGTCGGCAACCGAAACAGAGGACATCATGCGACTCCGGTCGAAGCACTCCAGCACCGCCCCCACGGCCCCCGCGGCGCCGCAGTACCCGCCGCGGACCAGCGGTGACACCGCGCCCGGCCGTACCGGGACGGGCTCAAGTGCCGCCGTCGAGCTGCGCTCGGTCCGCCGTACCTACGGCCGCGGCGACTCCACCGTGCACGCGCTGCGCGGCATCGACCTGGCGCTGCCGCGGGGCAGCTTCACCGCGGTGATGGGCCCCTCCGGTTCCGGCAAGAGCACCTTCCTGCAGTGCGCCGCCGGGCTCGACAAGCCGACGGCCGGCACCGTGCACCTCGGCGGCGCCGACATCACCGGTCTCAACGAGAACAAGCTCACCCAGCTGCGCCGCAGCCGCATCGGCTTCATCTTCCAGTCCTTCAACCTGTTGCCGTCGCTCACCGTGCAGCAGAACGTGCTGCTGCCGCAGCGGCTGGCCGGAGCCCGCCCCGACCGGCGGCGGGCGGCCCAGCTGCTCGCGCAGGTCGGCCTCGAAGGGTACGGAAGCCGGCGGCCCGGACAGCTGTCCGGCGGCCAGCAGCAGCGGGTGGCCATCGCCCGCGCCCTGATCACCGCGCCCGAGGTGGTGTTCGCCGACGAGCCGACCGGCGCCCTGGACACCAACACCGCCCGCGAGGTGCTGGGTCTGCTGCGGCACGCCGTGGACCGGCTCGGCGCCACCGTCGTCATGGTCACCCACGACCCGGTCGCCGCCTCCTTCGCGGACCGGGTGCTCTTCCTCGCCGACGGTTCGTTCGCCGGCCACCTGGAGCGTCCGGAGCCGACGGAGATCGCCGACCACATGGTCGCGCTGACCACCGGCGCCCGCCCGGAGCGCGTTGCGAGGGCCGCCGCGTGAACGGTCTCGCCCGCGCCTCCGTGCGCTTCCGGCCGGCGTCCTTCGCCGGCACGTTCATCGCCCTGCTCTTCGCCGCCGCCATCATGACCGCCTGCGGCACCCTGCTGCAGACCGGGATCGTGGCGCACCTCACGCCCGAGCGCTACGCCGGTGCCCCGGTGGTCGTCGCCGCCGACCAGCACGCCCGGATGACCGTCGGCCACGGCGAGGACCGCGACGAGGAGGCCGAGCCGCTGCCCGACCGGGCCCGCGTCGACGCCGGGCTCGCGGACCGTATCGCCCGTGAACCGGGCGTCGCCGCGGCCGTGCCCGACGTGGCCTTCCCCGTGCAGAGCAAGGCGCTGCCGGCGCTGACCGGCCGCGATTGGTCGGCCACCGCGATCGGCACCGCCCCGGCCGCGAAGCCGCTCGCCGAGGGCCGCGCCCCGGCGGCGGGCGAGGTCGCCCTCGACGCCGCGACGGCGCACGCCGCGAAGCTCGGCACCGGCGACACCGTCACCCTCGTCACGCCCGCCGGCACCGGCGGTTACCGGATCTCCGGTCTGACGGCGGAGGGGTCGGGTTCCGCCACCGCCTGGTTCGAGGACGCGGCGGCGGGCCGGCTCGCCGGCCACCAGGGTCAGGCGGACGCCATCGCCGTCTACGCACGTACCGGTGTCAGCACCGAGCAGCTCGCCGGACAGGTCGAGCACGCCGTCGGCGGGCACGCCCTGGTGCAGACCGGGGAAGACCGCGGTGAGGTCGAACACCCCGAACTCGCGGGGGGCAAGGAGATGCTGGTGGGACTGGGCGGCTCCTTCGGCGGCATCGCCGCCATGACCGCGATCTTCGTCGTCATGGGCACCGTCGCCCTCGCCATCGGCCAGCGCAGCCGGGAGATCGCCCTGCTGCGGGCGATCGGCGCGACCCCACGGCAGATCCGCCGCACCGTCGCCACCGAGGCGATGATCGTCGCCCCGCTCGCCGGCGCGGCCGGCATCCTGCCGGGACTGGCGCTCGCCCACTGGTGGTTCGGCCAGCTCGCCGACCGCGGCGCGGTGCCTGCCGGACTGGAGGTTTCCACCGGCTGGATCCCCATGGTCAGCGCGGTCGGCGCGGGCCTGCTCGGCTCGCTCGTCGCCGGTTATCTGGCCGCCCGCCGGCCCTCCAAGGCCCGGCCCAGCCAGGCGCTGGGCGAGGCGGCGGTGGAGCGGGGACGCCCCGGGCCCGTCCGTACGGTGCTCGGCGTGGCGGCCCTCGCCGGCGGCATCGTCACGGCGTCGCTCGCGGCCCACGCCACGGGGGAGGACGCGGCCAACATCGCGCTCGGCGTCGTGATGCTCTTCATGCTCAGCGTCGCGCTGCTCGGACCCGTCGTCGCCTGGCTCGCCGCCACCGTCCTCGGACTGCCGCTGCGAGCGGGGGCCGCGCCCGCTGCGCTCGCCGCCGCCAACGCCCGTGCCAACTCCCGCCGGCTGGCCTCCGCGATCACCCCGATCGTGCTGGTCATCGCCTTCTGCGGCACGTTGGTCTTCATGCAGAGCACCATCAAGCACGTCTCCGCGGAGCAGGTGCGCGACGGCGTGGTCGCCGACCAGATCGTCAGCGGCACCGGCGCGGGACTGCCGTCCACGACCGCCGCCGAGGCGGCGCGGGTGAAGGGCGTGGACGCGGCCGTCGGCGTCCTGCGCACCGGGGTCCTCTACCGCTCGGCCGGCTCCTTCATCGGCGCCTCCACGCTGGGGGTCTCCGGGAACCCGGCCGACCTGGCCAAGGTGCTCGACGTCGGCGTCAAGGAGGGCTCGCTGACCGGGCTGGCGGCGAACGACACCGTCGCGCTGAACAGCCTGCTCGCCGACACCGCCAAGGTCTCGGTCGGCGACCGTATGGAACTGCGGCTCGGCGACGGCACAACGGTGCACCCCCGGGTCGTCGCCCTCTATGAGCGCGGTCTGGGCCTCGGCGAGGTACTGATGCCGCGCGCCGCGGTCGCCGGACATGTGTCGGTCGCGTACGACAGCCAGGTGCTGGTCCGTGACATGGAGGGCGCCGACCGGGCCGCCGTCGCGAGTGCGCTGCAGCGGCTCGACGCCCCCGGCGTCGCGGTCACCGACCGGGCCGGCTACACCGCCCAGGTCGACAAGGACCTGGAGCTCAACGCCTGGGCCAACCGCGTGATGGCCGCGGTGCTCGGCGGATTCGCCGCCGTCGCTGCCGCCAACACCCTGGTCATGACGGTCCTCGACCGGCGCCGCGAGGTCGCCCTGCTGCGGCTGGCGGGCACCACCCGCCGCCAGGTGCTCGGGATGATGCGCTGGGAGGCGCTGCTCGTCGGCACCGCAGGGCTGGTGATCGGAACGGCCATCGCCTGGGCGACGCTCAGCCCGATCGCCCGCGGGCTGACCGGCGGCGCCCCGTACGTACCGCCCACCGTGGCGGCCGCCATCGCCGGCGGTGTGCTCCTGCTGGGCCTGGCCGCCACCGGCCTGCCGGCCCGGGCGCTGCTCCGCACCCGCCCGATCGAGGCGGGCGCGGGCCGCGAGTAGCGGACGCCGGGGAACACGACGGGGCGGGTGCTCGTGGGAGCACCCGCCCCGAGGCGGTTCTACAGTTGATCAGCCGGCGGTCAGCCGGTGACCTTCTTGATGATGACGCTGCCGGTTCCGGCGATGGTGCCGCGGGAGTTCAGCAGCTGCACCTCACCGAAGAACTGACGTCCTTCGGGGGCCGGGGACGCGGCCACGACCTGCGCGGAAAAGGACGCCGAGGCGCCGTTCGCCAGCGAGACGGTCTTGGTCTCGTCGACCTTGACCTGGCCGAGCGAGGCGGCGAAGTACACGTCCTTGTAGTTGTACTCCGTGGTGCCCGCCGGGACCGAGTAGCCGGTCACGACGACGGTGTACGTACCGGCCGCCGGGTTGGCGACGCTGACCGCTTCCTCGGAGTCGCCGTCCGCGGACGAACCGACCTTGGTGGAACCGAGGTAGACTTCGAGGTCGAGGTCGGCGCCGGTGTCCGAGGTGGAACCGATCGCCACGTCGAGCCGGGAGGCGCCGGGGCCGACGACCAGCGTCGTCTCCTTCGTCTCGCCCTGCGCGATGGTCGGGCGGGCGGTCAGCGCGGAGCCGAGGGCGCCGGCCTTCAGCTTGCCGTCAAGGGCGGCGAAGCCGTTGGTGACCTTCCAGTTGACCGCGGCGGGGGTACCGACCGTGGCCTCGTCGAGGGTCTGTACGGCCGGGTCGAAGGTCACACCGAGCACGGACGCCGTGACGGCGTACGGGTTGTTCAGCAGCGGCGAGGTACGACGCGCCTCGACCTCGATCTCCCAGACACCCGGCAGCGGGTCGGTGTACGACCGCAGGTCGGGGCGGCAGGTGTTGGCCGGGTTGACGTAGTTCAGGTAGCAGAACGGCGTGCTGGTGTTGTCCACCGGAACGCCGTACGGGTTGATCGCGATGAACCGGGTCTGGCTGGTCGCCTGGATGCCGCCGAGGGCGATCTCCAGGGACTTGGCGCCGGCCGGCACGTTCAGGAAGTACGAGGTGGTGCTGTTGCGCTGCACCACGCCCGACTCCTTGGTGGAGAAGGCGGGCTGGGCCAGCGGCTTCGCGACCACGACGGTGGCCAGGATCTGCTGGTCGGTGCCCTTGGTGCGCTTGTCGTCCACGGTCAGGATGACGCTGTGCAGACCGGCGGTCTTCGCCTTCGCGGTGACCTTGACGGTGACCGGCACGTTCAGCGGCAGCGAGACCTCGCTGCTGCCGGCGAGCTTGAAGGTGCCGTCGTTGTTCACCAGCGCCAGCGAGTGCTTGACCGGGCGGTCCGAACCGGTGGTGCGGGTGATGGTGACGTCGTACGTCCGGGCCTGGCCGGTCTTGAGGCCACCCTCCCGGTCGTAGATGCCGGTGCCGAAGCCCGGGGTCTTCAGGAACGCCGACAGCGGGGTGTTGACCGGAGCCTTGACGGTGTACTCGTTGGCCGAGACACCCGCCTTGATCAGGTTCCAGGCACCGTTGATGTCGATCAGACCGGAGCCCTCTTCGTACGCCTGGGCGCCCGCGATGTGCTTCGCGGAGCTGGTCAGCGCGGTCCGCAGGGTGGCCGGGTTCAGGGCGATGTTCTTCTGCTTCGCGGCCGAGATCAGCAGCGCGCTGGCGCCCGCGGCCTGCGGGGAGGCCATCGAGGTGCCCTGCAGCATCGCGTAGCCGGGCGGCAGGCTGTAGCCCGCCTCGGCGACCGGGCTGCCGGGCTCCCAGGTCGGGATGGTGTTGATCGACGCGCCGGGCGCGGTGATGGTCGGCGTGAAGCCGCCGTCCTCACGCGGGCCGCGCGACGAGAACGGCATCATCGCGTACGCCTTGTCCACCTGCGAGCCGTAGTTGGCCGCCCAGGTGTCCTTGGAGATCGACGCACCGACGCTCAGGACCTTGTCGGCCAGGCCGGGGTCGCCGATGGTGTTGGCACCCGGGCCGCTGTTGCCGGCCGAGATGACCAGCTGGACGCCGTAGGTGTCGATGAGGCGCGTGTACAGCTCGGCGCGCGCGTTGTTGGCGTCGTTCAGCGCGGGCAGGCCGCCGATGGACATGTTGACGATGTCCACGCCACGGTTCACGACGAGGTCGATCATGCCCTCGGTGAGCGCGACGTTGGTGCAGCCGCCGGTCCAGGTGCAGGCGCGCGAGGAGACGATCTTCGCGCCGGGAGCCGCACCGCTCATCTTGCCGCCGAACAGGCCGTTCGCGGCGGTGATGCCCGCGACGTGGGTGCCGTGCTCGGACTCGATGACACCGATGTTGACGAAGTCGGCCTTCTTGCCGACCCAGTCGCCGCCGTACGGGTCCGTCGGGACGTCCTTGCGGATCTGGACGACGAACGGGATCGACTCGGAGATGGCGGTCGCCGGGTTGTCCGTCCCGAAGTGCGCGATCTGGAAGCCGTTCTTGTACGGCTTGAGCGCCTCGTCGTCGCTGAAGTCGCCGTTGTTGTTCAGGTCGACGCGCACGGTGCCGGCGGCGGCGTCGTAGAGCACGCCCCAGACATCGGTGGTGTCGCCGTCACGGTTGAGGTCGCCCGCCATGTCGCCGCCGGTCGTGGCGGCCTCGGAGAACAGGTTGAACTTGTAGGCGCCGGCCGGCGCGGTCCAGGTCCGTCCGGCGATGGTGAAGCTGGGGCCCGCCACATCGGCCGTCATCCGGCGCCAGGTGGCGTCGCCGTCGGTTATGGGGTCGGTCGCGGTGACCCAGTCGACGATCTTGCGCTCGCCGGTGGTGGTCTTCTGGAGCGCCGGGTGACCGAGGTCGACGCCGGAGTCCAGGATCCCGATGGTCACGCCGCGGCCGTCGGCCTTGGGCTGGTTCTTGACGAAGTCCACCGCGCCGGTCTCGAAAGCGGGCTGGTACGGGTTCTTCACCGGGGTGCTCGCGCTGGGACCGGGGTAGGTCTTCGCTGCGGCCTTGCCCTTGGCCTTCGCGCCCTTGGCGGTGTCCGCCACGGGGGTCGGGTCGTCGAGCGCGATCTCCTGCTTGAGGTCGATGCCGTGGACCGAGGTCAGCTTCTGCGCCTTGGCGATCGCCGCGTCCGCCTTGGCGGTCGGGACGGTCGCCCGCACATAGCCGAGCTTGTCGTAGGTGCTCCCCACCGAGGCACCGGAGGCACCGAGCTGGTCGACGACCTGCTTGGTGGTGCCGGGAGCGGTGGCGATCATCATCGTCACGGTCTTGTCGCCGTCGGACTTGGCCTTGGCCAGGAGCGTGGCGTCGGCAGAACCGAGCTTGTCGGTGGAAGCCTTGACCGGGGCGGAAGCGGGGCCGCCGGTCGGAGTGCCGCTGGGGGCGTTGTCGGCGAACGCGGTGGCGGACCCGGTCGCGGCCAGTGCGGCCACCAGGCCCGCGGCGAGCGCGACGCGGGCCACGCGTCTCTTGGCGCGTATGTGATCGAGAGGCATGGGCATCCTTGTTCGGAAAACGGTGCCGGTTGACCGCTAAGAGTCACGTAAGCGACCGGTGTTTGTGGAGAGTTGTCCGAGGCAGGATGTGGACATGACGTATTTCCGCCATACGCCATGACCGGCAAAGCACGCGTAAAGGAGTAAAGCGCCGGTCAACTCGGGGTCACGACCACGTAAGCGGCCGGCGTCCGGTCCGACGAAGCCATCAGCGCGGTGCGCACGACGGTCGCCTGCTGCTCGAGAGCGTCCCGCAGTTTCTTCGGGGTGAGGTGGACGACGGTGATGCCGAGTCCCTCCAGGTGCTCGCGCTTCTGCGCGTACTGCGACCACAGGGCGTCGTCGTCCTGGCGGGGTCCGCGCGCGTCGATCTCCAGCGCCACCGCGTGCTCCGGCCAGTACGCGTCCACGCCGCCCAGCGACGGCCCGCCGGGCAGCCGCAGATCGACGTGCCACACCGGGTCCGGCAGGCCGTAGCAGGTCACCATCTCGTACAGCCGGCCCTCGGCGAGCGCCCGTCCCTCCGCCAGCAGCGCGTCCACCGCGTCCACCACGTGCGGCCGGGACAGCAGCCGGGCCCGGCTCAGCTCCCGGACCACCGCGGCGGCTTCGCAGTGGCCGCCGCGCACCGCCTCGGTCAGCAGTCGCCGTACGGTCTCGGCGTCGTCGAGGTCGGCCACCGCGTCGGCGAGCGCACGCGGCACCGGGGCGCACGGCAGCCCGGTCACCTGCTGCGGCCGGGGCAGCGTGTGCGCCCGGTGGATCGCCACGTCCCCGGCGTCCCGCAGCCGCCGCTGGCGCGGCACCAGGACGTCGATCCGGTCGATCCCCAGCAGCGGCGGCACCGAGGAGAACCGGTGCAGCGCCAGCGCCGCCAGCCCGGTGACCATCGCCTCGCCGTCGCCGGGACCGCCGGTGCCGCCCGGCTCGCAACCCGCGTACAGCAGTGCCGCCCGCAGCCGTTCGTCACTGGTGGGCGGTCCGGCGTGCAGCAGGAACACCTGCGGCAGCAGCTGCTGCCACGGGCCGCCGGGCCGGCAGCGTTCCGCCAGGGTGCTTGCGGTCACGCCGTGCTCGCGCAGCTGACGTGTCGTCAAGATCCTTTGCTGGGTGCGGGAGAGGTGGTCCAGGGGGCGCGGGGTGTGCGGTGCGTTGTGGTTCATGTCGGGTTGGTTCCGCCGCGGGACCGCCCGCTAACCGCTGTTACACAGCCGTCGACAAACCGGGACAACTCCGCACTAAAGTTCAGGCGTTCGGATGCCGATGGGCGGTTTTCACCTATTCGGGTGACGATCCCGCAGTCGTGCGGTGGGCGAGCGGTCGAAGTCGGCCCACGACACGCCGGAACCCCGCCGCGTCACCGTTCGATGGGGTGACGAGACGGGGTCCAGGATGTGCGCCGGGACGTGGGGTCAGCCGTCGGTCGCCTGGGCGCGCAGCGCGCGGGACAGGTCGTCGCTGGCCTCCAGGACGAGCCGGCGCAGCGCGGGCGCCGCGTCCGCGTGCGCGTCGAGCCAGGCGCCGGCCGCGTCGACGGTCTCCTGGGCGATCCGGTA
Source organism: Streptomyces sp. SID13666 (assembly GCF_010548325.1). Classification (NCBI taxonomy): domain Bacteria; kingdom Bacillati; phylum Actinomycetota; class Actinomycetes; order Kitasatosporales; family Streptomycetaceae; genus Streptomyces; species Streptomyces sp. SID13666. Next base: position 71,676 of record NZ_JAAGLX010000028.1, read on the forward strand.
CCTCGGGAAGAGGCCCCGCACGATCGCCATGCCGATCTCGATCGAACGCTGCGACCAGATCCGCTCGATCACGGCGAAGTACCGGTCGGCGTAGGGCGCGAGCAGTTCCTCCTGGCCCGGCTGGTCGAACCCGGCGATGCTCGCCTCGACCAGCGCGTTAGAGAGGGTGTCGGATTCCACGACCGACGCCCACACCTGTGCCTTGACCGCGGCCGACGGCCGGGCGGCGAGGCAGCGCACCTGGTGCCGTCGCCCGGAGGCGGTGTCGTCGCGCGCCAGTTCGGCCGCGATCACGGCCTCGTCGACCTCGCCCGCGGCGGCCAGCGGCTCCAGGAACGACCAGCGCAGCTCCTGGTCGACCTCCAGACCGTCGATCTTGGCGCTGCCTTCGAGCAGCCCGCTCAGCAGCTGGAGATCGGCCGCCGACGACGCCACCGAGGCGAAGAAGCGTGCCCAGGCGAGCTGGTGCCCGCTGCCCGGCTCGGCCTGCCGCAGCTCGGTCAGCGCCCCGTCGGCCAGCGCCTTGGCGCCCTCGGCGCGCCACTTCGGCGACGCGTACTGGTGCAGCGCGGTCTGCGCCTGCTGGTGCAGCGACTGCAGCACCCCGATGTCGGACTCCTGTCCGGCGAACCGCAGCACGAGCCCGAGGTAGTCACGGGCCGGCATCAGCGCGTCCCGGGTCATGTTCCACACCGCCGACCAGGCCAGCGCCCGCGCCATGGGGTCGGACAGGTCGCCCAGGTGCTTGCGCAGGGTGTCGAGGGAGTCCGGGTCGAAGCGGATCTTGCAGTACGTCAGGTCCTCGTCGTTGACCAGGATCAGATCGGGCCGCTCGGCGCCGGCCAGCTCCGTCACGATGGTGCGGGACCCCGTGACATCGGTCTCGGCGCGGGCGTAGCGCTCCAGCGCACCGCCCGCGGCCCGCCGGTACAGGCCGACGGCGACGCGGTGCGGCCGCAGCTCGGGGTGCGACGCGGCGGCGGTCTGCAGCACGGACAGCCGGGTGATCCGGTCCTCGGCGTCGTACACGGCCTCCGGCGTCAGCGAGTTCACCCCGGCGGTCTGCAGCCAGGCGCGGGACCACTGCGCCATGTCCCGGCCCGAGGTCTCCTCCAGCACCGCCAGCAGGTCCGCCAGCGTGGTGTTCCCGTACGCGTGCCGCTTGAAGTAGCGCCTGGCCGCCTCCAGGAAGGCGTCCGAGCCGACATAGGCGACGAGCTGCTTCAGCACGGACGCGCCCTTGGCGTACGTGATGCCGTCGAAGTTGAGCTTGGCGTCCTGCAGGTCGTGGATGTCCGCGGTGACGGGGTGCGTCGAGGGCAGCTGGTCGGCCCGGTACGCCCACGCCTTGCGGCGGTTGGCGAAGGTGATCCAGCTGTCCTTGAAGCGGGTCGCCTCGGCCTGCGAGTACGCGCCCATGAAGTCGGCGAACGACTCCTTGAGCCACAGGTCGTCCCACCACTGCATGGTGACCAGGTCGCCGAACCACATGTGCGCCATCTCGTGCAGGATGACGTTGGCCCGGCCCTCGTACGCCGCCTGCGTCACCTTGCCGCGGAACACGAACTCCTCGCGGAACGTGACACAGCCCGGGTTCTCCATCGCGCCGATGTTGTACTCGGGCACGAACGCCTGGTCGTACTTCCCGAAGGGGTACGGGTAGTCGAAGGTGTCGTGGAAGAAGTCCAGGCCCTGCTTGGTGACGGTGAAGATGTCGTCCGCGTCGAAGTGCGGCGCGAGCGAGGCCCGGCACAGCGCGCCGAGCGGGATGTCCAGCACGGTGCCGTCGTCGAAGGTCCGCGAGTAGTGGTCGCGCACCAGGTGGTACGGCCCGGCGACGACAGCCGTGATGTACGTCGAGATCGGCTTGGTGGGCGCGAAGTCCCAGGTCGCCGAGGAGGGGTCGGCGTCCCGTGCGGGGCCGGCCTGAGCCTCGTTGCTCAGTACGGTCCAGTGCGCGGGCGCGGTCACCGAGAAGGTGAAGGGCGCCTTGAGATCCGGCTGCTCGAAGTTGGCGAAGACCCGGCGGGCGTCGGCCGGCTCGTACTGCGTGTACAGATACGTCTCGCCGTCCTCCGGGTCGGCGAACCGGTGCAGCCCCTCGCCGGTGCGGCTGTACGCGCACCGCGCGTCGATGGTGAGGACGTTCTCGGCTTCGAGGCCGTCCAGGGCGACCCGCGTCCCGTCGAACACGGCCGCCGGGTCCAGCTCCCGTCCGTTCAGCACAACGGACTCGACGGACGGTGCCAGTAGATCCACGAAGGTGGCCGCGCCCGGCTGCGCGGACCGGAAGCGGATCGTGGTCACCGAGCGGAACGTGTCCTCGTCGGGCCGGGTGGCCGACCGCAGGTCGAGCGCGACCTTGTATCCGTCGACCGAAAGGATCCGCGCGCGTTCGCGGGCCTCGTCGCGGGACAGGTTCTCACCGGGCACTGATGACTCCTTTGTCAGCATCGTCGATCGATTCGCATACTCCCACGCCGCACCAATGGGCGACAGGCGGGAATGCCGCCCCCGATCCCGAGGTTTCCGAGGTACGAGCAGTCCCGTGCCGTGTTGTTCCTGTTCCTGAGGAGAAGAAGAAGTGACCACAGCCGAGAAGACCCCCGTCGACTTCTGGTTCGACCCGCTGTGCCCCTGGGCGTGGATGACCTCGCGCTGGATGCTGGAGGTCGAGAAGGTCCGGCCGGTCGAGGTCCGCTGGCACGTCATGAGCCTGGCCGTCCTCAACGAGCCCAAGCTCGACGAGCTGCCCGAGCAGTACCGCGAGCTGCTCGGCCCGAAGGGCTGGCGGCCGGTGCGCGTGGTCGTCGCGGCCCAGCAGAAGTTCGGTGACGAGGTCGTCGGAAAGCTCTACACCGCGCTCGGCACCCGCTTCCACAACCGCGGCGAGGGCGCGACCCTGGAGGCGATCGTGGGGGCGCTGGAGGACGCCGGCCTCCCGGCGGACCTGATCGACTACGCCGACAAGGACACCTACGACGCCGAGGTGCGCGCCTCCCACCAGGAAGGCATCGACAAGGTCGGCCAGGACGTCGGCACCCCGGTCATCGCCGTTCCCGGCGCCGACGGCGAGCAGGTCGCCTTCTTCGGCCCGGTCGTCACCCCCGCCCCCAAGGGCGAGGCCGCGGCCCGGCTCTGGGACGGCACGCTGCTGGTGGCCTCCACCCCCGGCTTCTACGAGATCAAGCGCACCCGGACCGCCGGGCCGATCTTCGACTGATGCCGCACCTCGGACTGGTGACCCTCGTCGTCCGCGACTACGACGAGGCCATCGCCTTCTACACCGGCGCTCTCGGCTTCGAGCTGCGCGAGGACACCGCGCGTGACGACGGCAGCCGCTGGGTGATCGTGGATCCTCGCGGGTCGCGGGGGCAGGGGACGGGACTGCTCCTGGCACGCGCCTCGACACCCGAGCAGGAGGCGCGGATCGGCGGCCAGACCGGCGGCCGGGTCGGGCTGTTCCTGAACACCGACGACTTCGACCGCGACTACAAGCACATGGTCGCGGCCGGCGTCGTCTTCGAGGAGGAGCCCCGGCACGAGGCCTACGGTTCCGTCGTGGTCTTCCAGGACCTGTACGGCAACCGCTGGGACCTCATCGAACCCCGCTGACGCAGGTCTGCGGGAGAGGGTTCGGCAGCACAGGGTGAAGGCCCCCGCGCGACACCACCGCGCGGGGGCCTTCGGCCTTCGGGGCGCCCTACGGCGCCAGCAGCAGACCGCTCGTCCGCTCCTTGGCGGCGGCGAACCGCGCCTGGACGTCCTGCCAGTTCACGACGCGCCACATCGCCTCGACGAAGTCGACCTTCTGGTTGCGGTACTGAAGATAGAACGCGTGCTCCCAGGCGTCGAAGACGAGCAGCGGAACGCTGCCCTGGCCGACGTTCCCCTGGTGGTCGTAGATCTGCTCGACGATCAGCCGCTCGCTGAGCGGCTCGTACGCCAGCACGCCCCAGCCGGAGCCCTGCGTGGTGGCCGCGGCCTTGGAGAGCTGGGCCTTGAAGCGGTCGAACCCGCCGAAGTTCTCCGCGAGGGCGTCCGCGAGCTGCCCCGTGCCGTCCTTGTCCAGCGGCTCGCCGCCGCCGTCACCGGACATGTTCGACCAGTAGATGCTGTGCAGGATGTGGCCGGAGAGATGGAAGGCGAAGCTCTTCTCCAGCCCGTTGATGCCGCCCCACTGCTCCTTGTCACGGGCCTCGGCGAGCTGGTCGAGGGTGTCGTTCGCGCCCTTCACGTACGCCGCGTGGTGCTTGTCGTGGTGCAACGCGATGATCTCGCCGCTGATCACGGGCTCCAGCGAGGCGTAGTCGTAGGGCAGTTCAGGAAGCGTGTACGTGGGCATGCGCGAGTTCCTCCGGCCGCTAGGTTATTGCAAGTCGTATGCAAGTGCACGCTAGCAGCAGGAGTGGGCCCGGCCCGGGTGCCCCTACCGGCCCTGTCGGCCCGGGTTCCGCAGGCGGTCCCGGCGGTCCCGCCACTCCCGTCCGAGCGCCACCGCGAGCACCACGCCCGTCGCCCCCGCCGACCACAGCACCTGCGGGCGCGCCGCGTCGTCGGTCAGCATCAGCACCAGGACCGCGGCCATCCCCGCCAGTGCCGCCCAGCTCAGCCAGGGGAAGCACCACATCCGCAGGGTGAGCGCCCCCGGCGCCGCGCGCTCCAGCCGCCGCCGCAACCGCAGCTGCGACGCGGCGATCAGGCTCCACACCACGAGCAGCACCGCGCCCACCGCGTTGAGCAGGTACTGGAAGACCGAGTCCGGCCACTTCAGATTGAGCAGCACCGACGCGAAGCCGAACGCGACGGACGCCAGCACCGCCAGGCGCGGCACCCCGCCGCGCGAGACCTTCGTCAGCGCGGCCGGCGCCTCGCCCCGTTCGGCGAGCGAGAAGATCATCCGTGACGAGCCGTACAGATTGGCGTTGAGCGCCGACAGCAGCGCGACGAACACCACGATGTTCATGATCTGCGCCGCCCCGGGAATGCCGATCCGGTCCAGCACCGCGACGTACGGGCTCTGCCCGGGCACGACGGATTCCCACGGCAGCAGGGTCACGATGACGAGCATCGAGCCCACGTAGAAGAGCAGGATCCGCCACACCGCACTGCGAACCGCGCGCCCCACCGCGCGCGCCGGATCGTCCGACTCGGCCGCCGCGATGGTCACGACCTCGAGGCCGCCGAACGCGAAGACGACCGCGAGCACCCCGGAGACCACCCCGTCCCAGCCGTTCGGCAGGAAGCCGCCGTGGCCGCTGAGGTTGGCCATGCCCACCGGGGCGGTGTCGGGCAGCAGCCCGAGGACCGCCAGCAGGCCGAGCACCAGGAAGAGCACGATCGCGCCGACCTTGAGGGCCGCGAACCAGAACTCGAACTCGCCGAAGTTGCCCACGGCGGCGAGGTTCGCGGCGGTGAACACCACCATGAACAGCAGCACCCACGCCCAGGTCGGCACCGACGGCAGCCAGCCGTTCGCGATCTTCGCCGCGCCGGTCGCCTCCACCGCCAGCACCACGACCAGCAGCAGCCAGTACAGCCAGCCCACCGTGAAACCGGCCCAGCGGCCGAAGGCCCGTTCCGCGTGCACCGAGAAGGACCCGGAGGCGGGCATCGCGGCCGACATCTCGCCGAGCATCCGCATCACCAGCATCGCGAGCAGACCCGCGATCAGATACGAGACGACGATCCCCGGCCCGGCGACCGCGATCCCGGCGCCCGAGCCGACGAACAGCCCCGCACCGATCACCCCGCCCAGGCCGAGCATGGTCAGATGGCGCTGCTTCAGCCCGGCCGACAACGGCTCGGCGGGGGGCGGTATCTCGTGCACGGTGCTCGAACTCTCACAGGATCGGGGGAGGGGGGACGGTGGAAGAATCGGTGGGCTTTGGTGGGACCCCACAGTGTCCCCGTGCCCGGGCACGCTCCGCAAAACCCGTCGGCGTCGGGCGGGGTCTCCCGCGCCGACCGTGACGAGCATCACGTGACCTGCTGAAACAAGCGAAACGCAAGCGCGGCGGCGAAAGCTGGCCGGTGCAGGGAACCTCCAAGACGCCGAGCGTGCCTTTGTCGTCTGCCGACGGTGATCTTGGGTTGTCCGCTGCGCTAGCGTCGCGGCGTCACCTGTACGAACCCAGCCCGGCCGACCTCTCACCCACGGAGTCCCGATGAGCACCGCTGTTGTCTCTGACACCCGGACCGGCACGGTCCTCGCCGATCTGCTCCCCGCGTCCTCCGCCGCCCGGGCCCGGGTGCGCGACGTGGCGCTGGTGCTCGGCGGCGCCGCGCTCACCGGTCTGGCCGCGCAGCTCTCGGTGCCGGTCCCCGGCTCCCCGGTCCCGGTCACCGGCCAGACCTTCGCCGCGCTGCTGGTCGGCACCGCGCTCGGCGCCCGCCGCGGATTCGCGGCCCTGGCGCTGTACGCCGTCGCGGGTGTCGCCGGCATGCCGTGGTTCGCGGAGGGTTCGTCGGGCTCCGCCATGCCGAGCTTCGGCTACATCCTCGGAATGCTGCTCGCCTCGGCCGCCGTCGGCGCGCTCGCCCGCCGCGGTGCGGACCGCACCGTGCTGCGGACGGCCGGTGCCATGGTGCTCGGCAGCGTGATCATCTACGCGGTCGGCGTGCCGTACCTGGCGCTGGCCGCCCATCTCTCCTTCGGCAAGGCCGTTTCGCTCGGCCTGACGCCGTACCTGCTCGGTGACGCCCTCAAGGCCGCGCTCGCGATGGGCGTGCTGCCCGCCGCCTGGCAACTGGTGGGCCGCCGCGGCTGACCGCGGACAGCACGGCGGCCCGGCCCCTCAGGGACCGGGCCGCCGTCGTTCCACGGCTACGAGCCGACGACAGCGTCCTTGCGGTCGCGCTGCATCCGCTCACGGACCAGCGAGATCGCGATGACCACGGCCGCCACCAGCAGCGACAGCAGCACCTGCGGGCGGCCGTCCTTGTCGGTGAGCATGTAGACGAGCACGAACGAGATCATGCCGATCGTCGCCCACGTCAGGTACGGGAAGAGCCACATCCGCACGATGAGCTTCTCCGGTTCCTCCCGCTCGATGATGCGGCGCATCTTCAGCTGCGAGAAGCAGATGACCAGCCAGACGAACAGCGCGACCGCGCCGGACGAGTTGAGCAGGAACTTGAAGACGGTGTCCGGCCACTCGTAGTTGAAGAAGACCGCGACGAAGCCGAACAGCACCGACCCCAGGATCGCGTTCCGCGGCACCCCGCCCTTGCTGGTGCGCGCGAACTGCGCCGGCGCGTCGCCACGCTGCCCGAGCGAGAAGGCCATCCGGGACGCGGTGTACAGGCCGGAGTTGAGGCAGGACAGCACGGCCGTCAGCACGATGACGTTCATGATCTCGCCGGCGTGCGCGATACCTATGGAGTCCAGGGCCGCGACGTACGAGCCCTTCTTGGTGATCGCCGGGTCGTCCCACTTCAGCAGGGAGACCACGATGAGGATCGAGCCCAGGTAGAAGACGCCGACGCGCCAGATGACGCTGTTGGTCGCCTTGGTGATCGCCTTGCGCGGGTTCTGGGACTCGCCCGCCGCGAGGGTGACGATCTCGCTGCCCATGAACGAGAACACCACCATCAGCACACCGGTGAGGATCGCGCCGGGCCCGTTCGGCAGGAAGCCGCCGTGCCCGGTGAGGTTCGCCATACCGACCGCTTCGTGGTCGGAGCCCGGCAGGATGCCGAAGGCGGCGAGCCCGCCGAGGACGATGAACGCGGCGATGGCGACGACCTTGATCCCGGCGAACCAGAACTCGAACTCGCCGTACGAGCCGACGGAGACCAGGTTGGTCGCGGTCAGCACCGCCATCACGATCAGCGCCCAGGCCCACTGCGGGACCGAGGACACCCAGCCGTGCAGGATCGTCGCGCCGGCCGTCGCCTCGACCGCCAGCACCACGACCCAGAAGAACCAGTAGAGCCAGCCGATGGAGAACCCGGCCCAGCGGCCGAGTGCCCGGTCCGCGTAGGCGGAGAACGAGCCGGACGTGGGGTTGGCCACCGCCATCTCGCCCAGCATCCGCATGACGAACACGACCATCGTGCCGACAAGGGCGTACGAGAGCAGGATGCCCGGGCCTGCCGCCGCGATACCGGAACCGGAGCCGACGAACAGGCCGGCGCCGATGACACCGCCGATCGCGATCATCGACAGATGACGGTTCTTGAGTCCGGCCTGGAGGCCGGACGACTGCTGTGGAGTCCTGTCTTCCTGTTGGGGGGCGTCGGTCACGACTGAGGGGGGAAGTGAGCTCATGGGGTCGCATCCAATACCCGGAACGACCACTTACGGAACAGCGGAGGACAGCTGAGGCCAATTCGTTGTTTTAACCTCAAATAACCCTCAAGCGCGCCCGACGCCCCCCTGACCTCTGCCCGCCTCCGGACATGCCACACTCGTCCGTATGCGCGTGTATCTCGGCTCCGACCATGCCGGCTTCGAACTCAAGAACCACCTCGTCGAGTGGCTCAAGGCCAACAACCACGAGGTGACGGACTGCGGTCCGCACATCTATGACGCCCAGGACGACTACCCGCCGTTCTGCCTGCGGGCCGCGGCGAGCACCGCCGCCGACCCCGGCAGCCTCGGCATCGTCATCGGTGGCTCCGGCAACGGCGAGCAGATCGCCGCGAACAAGGTCAAGGGCGTCCGCGCCGCACTCGCCTGGAGCGAGCAGACCGCCGCCCTCGGCCGTGAGCACAACGACGCCAACGTGATCAGCATCGGCGGCCGGATGCACACCGAGGACGAGGCGACCAAGTTCGTCGAGATCTTCCTCGCCACCCCGTACTCCGGCGAGGAGCGGCACACCCGCCGTATCGACATGCTCACCGCGTACGAGAACACCGGTGAGCTCCCCCCGATCCCGGCCCACCACCCGCAGGGCTGACCGAACCATGCCCGAAGGGCACACGATCCACCGGCTGGCCGCCGACCACTTCGAGAGGTTCGGCGGCCGTCCTGTGCGGGCGAGCAGCCCCCAGGGCAAGTTCTCCGACAGCGCCGCGCTGCTGGACGGCGCGGTCCTCGACCGCGTCGACGCGCACGGCAAGCACCTGTTCCTCGGCTTCGACGGGACGGGCTGGGTCCACATCCACCTGGGCCTGTTCGGCAAGCTCGGCTTCGGCGACGGCAAGGCCCCACCGCCCACCGACACCGTCCGGCTGCGGCTCGCCAACCCGGACTCGTACGCCGACCTGCGCGGCCCCACCACCTGCGCGCTGATCACCGACGGCGAGAAGCACGCGATACACGCCCGCCTCGGCCCGGACCCGCTGCGCCCGGCGGACGACCCGGCCAAGGCATGGCACCGCATCACGCGCAGCCGCACCACCATCGCGGCACTCCTGATGGACCAGAAGATCATCGCCGGAGTGGGAAACGTCTACCGGGCCGAAGTCCTCTTCCGCCACGGCATCGACCCCTACCGCCCCGGCCGCGACATCACCCGCGCCCAATGGGACGCGATGTGGACCGATCTGGCCGCTCTCATGCGCGAGGGCGTCCGGAACAACCGCATCGACACCGTCCGCCCGGAGCACGAGCCCGAGGCGATGGGCCGCCCGCCCCGCCAGGACGACCACGGCGGCGAGGTCTACGTCTACCGCCGCACCGGGCAGCCCTGTCTGATCTGCGGCGGAGAGATCCGCACGGCGGGCCTGGCAGCGAGAAACCTGTTCTGGTGCCCGCACTGCCAGGGGCCTTCGGCGGCAGGCTAGGGCGCGTGCCAGGCGTCGTGGGCCAGGCGGGACTTCGCAACACGCCCTGGAACCGCCCGCCTCCGGCACTGCTCCTACGGCTCACGGTGGGCGAACGGGGAGTCCTGAGCCGGCGCGGAAGGGGCTCAGGTCCCGTCACGGGCGAGCCAGTCGGCGATCGCCGCGGTGATGGGCTGACCGGTCGCCAGCTCGACGAAGCCGAACTGGCCCGACTGGTTGCACTCCAGGAACCACCAGGTGCCGTCGCCGTCCTCCGCGAAGTCGAAGGCACCGTAGGCAAGTCCGGCCTCGTCCATGTAGTCCCGGACCGCCCGCGCGATCCGCGCGGGCGGTTCGACCGGGTACCACTGCGCGTCCTCGGGGCTGCCGAAGCGGCCGTCCACCTGGTCCGGGCCCGCCTTCTTGGCGGCGGCGAACTGCCGGACCCCCACGCAGGTCAGCCTGATGTCGGCGGTCTTGCGCACGTACTCCTGGAGCAGGGTGGGGCCCGCCGAGACCGATGAGAAGTCGGGGTCCGGCGGGACCACCGTGGTCGGCAGCACCATGGGCGGGTTCCCCGGATGGGTGCCGGAGACGGACTTGACCACCAGCTCCGGGTGCTGCTCGGCGAACTTCCGGGCGGCCTGCGGAAATGTCGTGATCAGGGTGGCGGGCACGGCGAAGCCCGCGCGGTGCGCGGCGAAGAGCTGCCAGGGCTTGTAGCGGGCCTGCTCGGCGGCGCCCGGATGGTTCATCCACGGTGCGGGCACACAGCGCAGTGCCCCGTACAGGGCCCGCTCCGCCTCGGTGGTCAGCCACTCCGGCTGCTCGGAGCGCCGGGTGGCATCCGCGCCCGGGGTGCCGGGGCGCCGGATCCACACCGAGCGCAGGCTGTTCATGCTCACCAGGCGCCCCTGTACGGACAGGAAGCCGTGCACGTCGCCGCTTATGTACTCGGCGGACATGGAGACCTCGCCGGGCAGTCCGGCCGGGTCCAGTCGCACCACCGGCACCGCGCGCTCGTGCAGGGCTGCCACCACCAGGTCCGCTGTCACGTCCTCCGGGACGGTCAGGATCAGGACGGTCATGGGCGTCTGGGGCTCAGTCGTCGAAGTGGGTCTTGGAGCCGGCGGTGGACGTGGTGGAGCCGGTGGCGAGCAGCATCACGGGGTCACTGATGACGGGTCGTCCGTCGGGCAGGACGTTGAGCTGCTGCGCGCAGTCGTAGGTGTACAGGGTGGTGAAGGTGTCCGGGGTGGTCGGCCGGGCATGAAACAGCGCGAATGCTCTCATGGCTTCTCCTCTGTCACTCCGGGCCGGGCGGTGTCCGGCACACGTGCCCAACTACGGCTCTACGTATGAGACTTGCTCAGCCGTCCCATGCGTTCCCGGCGCCGGTGTGACAAAGGTAACTATGCGTGTCCGAGTGCAGTGAGTTCGACACTCTCCGTCACTTTTTGCCTCTGGTGAGTGTCCGGTGCCGCCACGCACGCTCAGAACCCGTGCGGCAACCACGGCTTGACGTCGGAACCGAACGCCGCCGACGCCTCGGCCAGTGCGCCGGGCCGCAACTCCGTCACCCGCCCCGCCGCCGCCAGGGCGCCGAGCGAGAAGCCGCCCAGATACGCCGCCCCCAACTCCCGCGCCGAGAGCGCCAGATCCGCCGCGTCGCCGGTCCGCGCGCACGTCGCCCCCTTCGCGTCGCCCGCCAGCCGCCAGCGCCCGGCGTTCCACGGACAGAACGCGTCCTCGACATCGAGCACCACGTCGACCGGAGCCGCGTACGTCCGTGCCTCCAGGGCCGCCCCGACGTCCACCGTCCGGACGAACAGCCCGTCGCGGAGCCCGATGCCGCACCGGCGGACGTCGGAGACCAGGTGGAGCACCGGGTCGTCGGCCGGCCGGTTGCGGATCCGTACCGAGGACGTCAGGTCGAGCCCGAACAGGAAGTTCCACAGCGCCGCGTAGGCCACCGGGTCGAGCGCCTCGACGTCGCGCAGCAGCACCGCGCCGTCGGGCCCGGTCGCCGGGCTCCAGATGGGCCGCACCGCGTACCGCGCGTAGCCGCGCACCTCGCCGTCCACCTCGGCGAGCACACACAGCAGCTCGCCGGCGCCGTCCCGGTTCGACTTCGGGTCGAGCAACGGCAGCCGGTCCCAGCCCGGTTGCCGGGCGAGCATCCCCGGCCGGGCGGCGACCCGCTGCGCGTAGACCGTCTCGCACACCTCGCGTGCCGCGGCGGGGGCCACGATCCGCAGCCGGACCCGGTCGGTCCCGGCGGGCAGGTTCAGCCGGACGCGGTTGGTGTCGATCTCCAGCCGCATCTGGTCCGTGGCCTGCCCGTAGCCGAAGCGGCCGTAGATCGCCGGCTCCGAGGCGGTGAGCACCGCCAACGGCTCGCCCGCCGCGCGCACATCGTCCAGCTGTCTGCGCATCATCGACGTCAGCACCCCGCGCCGGCGGTGCGTCGGCTGCACGCTCACCATCGTCACGCCCGCCGCCGGCACGAGCGCGCCGCCCGGCACCGACAGCCGGAACGAGAACGCCCCCGCGGTGCCGGCGATCTCGTCCCCGTCCCATGCCGCGAGCGACCGTTCGCAATCGGTCAGCTCCCGCCACAGCGCCCGTTCGTCCCGGGACTCGGCAGGGCCTCCGAAGGCGCGCTCCAACATCCCGTACCAGTCGTCCCACTGCTCGGCGTCAAGCACCCGCAATTCGGTCGTCATGGACCCTGCCTACCAGCCCTCTTGCCGTGATGCGAGCCCATTTACCGCAGACAGCGACCCACCGTCCAGGGAATCGACGTGCCGCCGAAAGGGTGGGTAGGGTCGCCGGAACATGGGTAAGGACGCGGCAAGAGACAGTCTTGGCACCCGGTGGCGCCGGTCGCTGCACAGGGTCCGCCTCGGCCTGCGCAAGTCCGCCGTCGACTACTTCCGCGGGGACGCCTCGGACTGGCTGGCGCTGACCGTGCTGATGCTCACGGTCCCGGCCCTCGCCTACACCACCGTCTGCATCCCCGTCTGGTGCCCGCCCAGCGCCCTCGTCCTGCCGATCCTCACCGGCGGCCTGCTGCTGCGCCCGGCGAGTCTCCTGGTGCTCTACACGAGCGCCGCGGTCGCGCTGGTCGTCGAGTCCGCGGTCCTCGGCCCGTACCAGGACGGCCCGTCCCGGGTGACCCCGGGCATCGTCCTGGTGGTCTCCGCCGTCGCCCTCTCCGGACTGCTCATCGCCCAGTTCCGCAGCCGGGTCGGCGTGCCCTGGCGGGGCGGCCACACGATGCTGTTCGACCTGCGGGAACGGATCCGGGTGCAGAGCCGGCTGCCCAGGCTCCCGGCGGGGTGGCACGCCGAGATGGCGCTGCGCCCGGCCGGCGGCCAGTCCTTCTCCGGCGACTTCGTGGTCGCCACCCGCACGCTCGGCGGCCGGGTGCTCGAAGCGGTGCTGACCGACGTGTCGGGAAAGGGCATGGACGCCGCGTCCCGTTCACTGCTGCTGTCCGGCGCCTTCGGCGGTCTGCTCGGCTCGCTGCCGCCGCACGCCTTCCTGACCGCCGCCAACGGCTATCTGCTGCGCCAGAACTGGGACGAGGGCTTCGCGACCTCCATCCATCTGGTGCTCGACCTCGAGAGCGGCGACTACGAGTTGCTGTCGGCCGGCCATCTGCCCGGCGTCCAGCTCAGCGCGGGAACCGGCCGCTGGGAGGAGATGGCGGCGGAGGGCCCGCTGCTGGGGGTCTACGACGGCGCCGAATTCCACGGCGTCAAGGGAACGTTGCGGTCGGGCGACGTTCTGCTGCTGTTCACCGACGGCCTGGTCGAGGCCGCGGACCGGGACATCACCGAGGGCATCGACCGGCTGATCGGCGAGGCCGACCGGTTCGTCGCCACGGGATTCCGCGGCGCCGCCTGGCGGTTGATCGAGGCGGTCGCCAAGGACGTCAACGACGACCGTGCGCTGCTGGTCGTGTGCCGTGACTGACGGCGCGGCGCCCCCTCCGGCACCACCGTCACCACGCCCCCCAACACCGGTGGTCCGCACGCCAGTTCGCCACCCCTGTTCTTGAGGCCGCCTGTTTGTGGCCGTGTTGTCGTGGAACGATGTGGTTCCCGGGTCCATAGTGTCGGTGCTTGGTGGCACGATGGATGTGGCGCGGGGGCGCGGCGACTCCCCGGACCGTTGCGGCGTACCGAAGAGGAAGTGATCCGCTGTGGCCATCTCCCTGTCCGTAGTCCTGTTGTTGGGCGTCATTCTGGTGGTCATGATCAGGGGGAAGTCGATCAAGGTCGGCCCCGCGATAGTGGCCGCCCTGTTCGGCTTCTTCATCGCGTCGACCAATATGGCGCCCTCGGTGAACCGCTTCCTTACCTCACTTGCCGACACCATCAACCAGATAAAGCTCTGACGTCGAGTCCACGATCCGGCGCAGCGCGGCGGGGCGGTCCGCGCGGTCGGGTGTGGACAGCAGCGCGGACAGCACCGCGATGCGGGCCTGTCCCGCGCGCAGCGTGCCGGCCAGCACGGCGCCCGCCTCGACCAGGTCCACGGCTCCGCCGCCGGTGTAGATCGGCGCCACCGCGCCGGCCGCCACCCGGGTGCTGACCGCGACGAGGACGCCGGCCGCCACCGCCCGGCCGACCGCGGCCGCGAAGTCCGGGGTCGCGTTGCCGGCTCCGGTCCCGACCAGCACGATGCCCTCGGCGCCGGCGGCCAGCGCGGCGTCGAACAGCACCGGATCGGCGTCGCTGTGGTGCATCACGATGTCCACCCGCGGCGGCCGTACGCCCGCGGCGGGCACCGGCAGCGCCTCGGGCCGGGGGCGGTGCCGCCCCCAGGTGACCCGGCCGAACTGCACCCGGCCCAGCGGCAGCCCCGTCGGGTCGGCGAACGCCTGGACGTCGACGGTGTGCTTCTTCACCGTGCCGCGGGCCGCGTGCACCAGCCCGCCGAAGGCGATGACCGCGCCGATGTCCCGGCCGGTGGAGGCGGTCAGCAGCGCGTCGTAGAGGTTGCCCGCCGCGTCGCCGTCGGCCGCGTCCAGCGGCTTCTGCGCCCCGGTGAGCACGACCGGCCTGCGGTCCGCGTGGTGCAGGTCCAGCAGGAAGGCGGACTCCTCCAGGGTGTCCGTGCCGTGCGTGACGACCACGCCGTCGACGGCCGGGTCGGCCAGCACCTCGTGCACCGTACGCAGCAGTTCCAGCTGGTGGGCGGTGGTCAGCCGGGAGCTGTTGACGGTGAACAGGTCCACGACCCGTACGTCGACGCCCTCGGGGATCGCCCCCGCGGCCAGCACTTCCAGGCCGGCGGCCTCCGCCGCGTAACCGGCTCCCTGCCACCTGCTGGCTATCGTGCCCCCGGTGCTGATGACGACGATGTGCGGCACTGTGACCCGCTTCCGCGTGTTGTCTGATAAGTCCACAGCAAGGATATGCGGATATTGACAACATTTGATTGCTGATTACGGCGCGAAATGCGCACGACAGTGCTAGAAAATGTCACCATGGACGCCATCGACAGACGAATCTTGCGCGAGCTGCAGGCCGACGGCCGGCTGACCAACCAGGAGCTGGCCCAGCGGGTCGGCCTCACCCCTTCTCCCTGCCTGCGCCGGGTGCGCCAGCTGGAGGACGACGGGGTGATCCGGAGCTACCGCGCCGTCGTCGAGCCGGCCGCCGTCGGACGCGGCTTCGAGGTCTTCGCCTCGGTGGAGGTCCGCCGCGACCGCGACTCCGTCGCCGCCTTCGAGGCCCAGCTCCAGTCCACCCCGGACGTGGTCGAGGCCTACCGCCTCTACGGCGCCCCCGGCTGCCTGCTCCGCATCGCCGTCGCCGACAGCGAGGCCTACGAGCGCTTCTGGACCGAGAAGCTGATCTCCCTCCCGGGCGTCAGCGACGTCAACTCCCAGATGATCATGAAACGCATCAAGGCCCCCCAGGGCGTCCCGGTCGACTGACCGCCACTGATCGCCGCGGGCCTCAGCCCGCCCCGCCGCGCGACAGCGCGTCGCGTACCGCGTCCTCGGTACGGGCGACCTGGGCCGTGCCGTCGTCCGAGGTGATGATCGGGCGCTGGATGAGGGAGGGGTGGGCGGCGAGGGCGTCGATCCAGCGGTCGCGGTCCCCGGGCCCGCGGCCCCACTCCTTCAGGCCCAGCCCGGCGGCGGCCGGCTCCTGGGTCCGCGCGATGTCCCACGGCTCCAGCCCCAGCCGCCCCAGCACCGCCCGCAGCTCGTCCGCGTCCGGCGGGTCCTCCAGATAACGGCGGACGGTGTACTCCGCGCCCTCGGCGTCCAGGGTGCTCAGCGCGGAGCGGCATTTCGAACAGGCGGGATTGATCCAGATCTCCATGCCCGGCAGCCTAGGGCGTGTTTCGAAAGGAGCGCCGTTCGCCCGGAGGGCGTGGTCCACGGCGTCCGGTGCGTGCGCTCGCAAGGCGGAGGGGAGTACTTGGACGAGCCCGACAACGCGGCGAGGGCGCGTGCCAGGCGTCGTGGGCCAGGCGGGACTTTCGCAACACGCCCTAGAACGCACTGGCAGGAACGCGTCCGGCCCGTGACCGGGACGGAAGTCCTCGGGCACGGGCCGGAGCCGTACAGAGCGGGCGACGGGAATCGAACCCGCGTAGCTAGTTTGGAAGACTAGGGCTCTACCATTGAGCTACGCCCGCAGCGCCACAGATTCTGGCACACCGCATCGTAGCGGCTCGCACACCCCCGCCGCACACCGGTAAATCCGGGTGTGCGACCCGGCCGGGATTCAGTTGAAGTCGCGACGGAATATTGGCCGCCCGCGTGTACCAGGGCATGTACTCTACGTCTCGCACCAGCGGGGTGTGGCGCAGCTTGGTAGCGCGTCCGCTTTGGGAGCGGAAGGCCGTCGGTTCGAATCCGGCCACCCCGACCAGATGACTTTGCCGAGCGGGACGGGCGTGCCCGTCGTACCGGTACTATGCAATGGCGCCTGTATACGGGGCGACGTAGGGGCGCAGTCCCCGAGTAGTACGTCTCGTCGGCCGCCGGTTCCGCTCACATGGTGGGAACCGGGTGTTGGCGCGATTCTCTAAAGCCCCTGATGTCAGCCCCAAGGAGACCCAACCGTGAAGAGCGCCGTCGAGACTCTGAACCCGACCCGGGTTCGACTCACTGTCGAGGTGCCCTTCGAGGAGCTCAAGCCCAGCCTCGACGCGGCCTACAAGAAGATCAACCAGCAGGTCACGGTGCCGGGCTTCCGTAAGGGCAAGATCCCCGCGCGCGTCATCGACCAGCGGTTCGGTCGCGGCTCGGTCCTCGAAGAGGCCATCAACGACGCACTCCCGAAGTTCTACACGGAGGCTGTCAGCGAGGGCGAGCTGAACGTTCTCGGCCAGCCCGACGTCGACATCACCGAGTTCAACGACGGCCAGGACCTCAAGTTCACCGCCGAGGTCGACATCCGTCCGGCGATCGAGATCCCGGACTACTCCGGCATCGAGGTCACCGTCGACGCCCTTGAGGTGTCGGACGAGGACATCGACAAGTCGCTGGAGCAGCTCCGCGAGCGCTTCGCCTCGACCTCCCCGGTCGAGCGCGCCGCCGCCGAGGGCGATGTCGTGGTCCTGGACCTCGAAGCGTCCGTGGACGGCGAGGTCCTCGAGGACGGCGTCGCCAAGGGCGTCAGCTACACCATCGGCTCCGGCCAGCTGCTCGAGGGCATCGACGAGGCCGTCATCGGTCTCGAGGCCGGCGGCACCGCCACCTTCGACTCCGAGCTCAAGGGCGGCTCCGCCGCCGGCAAGACCTCGTCGGTCAAGGTGGACGTGACGTCCGTCCAGGCCCGTGAGCTGCCCGAGCTGGACGACGACTTCGCCCAGCTGGCCAGCGAGTTCGACACCCTCGAGGAGCTGCGCGCGGACAGCGTCAAGCGCCTCGAGAACATGAAGCGTTACGACCAGGCCACCCAGGCCCAGGAGAAGGTGCTCGACGCCCTCCTGGAGCTGGTCGAGGTCCCGATGCCGGAGAAGCTGCTGGCGGACGAGATCCAGACCCGCAAGCACAACCTGGAGCACCACCAGTTCCCGGCCATGGGCCTGGACTGGGACAGCTACCTGGAGCGCGAGGGCAAGACCGCCGAGGAGCACGACGCGGAGCTCGGCGCGCAGGCCACCAAGGGCATCAAGACCCAGTTCATCCTGGATGAGCTGGTCTCCAAGGAGCAGCTGTCGGTCAACCAGGAGGAGCTCACCGAGCACCTCATGCGCCGCGCCGCCTCCTCGGGCATGAGCCCGGACCAGTTCGCCCAGGCGGTCGTCGAAGGCGGCCAGGTGCCGATGCTCGTCGGCGAGGTCGCCCGCGGCAAGGCGCTCGCTGTGGTCGTCGAGGCCGCCAAGGTCACCGACACCAACGGTGAGACGGTCGACCTGGACGACGAGGTCGAGGACGAGGGTGCTGTGACGGTGGAGGCCGGCTCCGACGAGGAGACCGCCACCGAGGTCGAGGACGCCGTCGAGGCGACCTCCGACAAGGCCTGACCTGTTCGCACGACGGGCCCGGACGCGAAGCCGCGTTCGGGCCCGTTTTGCTTACCCGGGCGCCGAGCCTGCGCTCACAGCGAACAGTTTCGCGTAGGGGATTGCTGGGCCCCACCTGCGCGTTAGGGTCCAAGTAGGGATGCTGGGGGACTGACCCCCGAGCCGCCCGAGAACACCCGAAGACGCGAAGACGCGAAGACGAAGACGCTGAGACGGCCCCGGGCCGTCCGACAACGAGCAGGTGGATACGTGACGACTCCGATGCCTTCCGCCGCCGGCGAGCCGACCATCGGTGGACTCGGCGACCAGGTCTACAACCGACTGCTCAACGAGCGGATCATCTTCCTCGGCCAGGCGGTCGACGACGATATCGCCAACAAGATCACCGCGCAGCTGCTCCTTCTCGCCGCTGACCCGGACAAGGACATTTACCTCTACATCAACTCGCCCGGCGGCTCCGTGACGGCCGGCATGGCGATCTACGACACGATGCAGTTCATCAAGAACGACGTCGTGACGATCGCCATGGGCCTCGCCGCCTCGATGGGCCAGTTCCTGCTCACCGCGGGCACGCCCGGCAAGCGCTTCGCGCTGCCGAACACCCGGATCCTGATGCACCAGCCCTCCGCGGGTCTGGGTGGCTCCGCCACCGACATCAAGATCCAGGCCGAGCAGCTGCTGCACACCAAGCGGCGGATGGCCGAGCTCATCGCGCAGCACAGCGGCCAGAGCGTCGAGCAGATCACCAAGGACTCCGACCGCGACCGCTGGTTCTCGGCCGAGGAGGCCACCGCCTACGGCCTGCTGGACGGGGTCATGCTCACCGCCTCCGGCGTTCCGGGCGGTGGCGGCACCGGGGCTGTCTGAGCACCTCAGGCCCCCTCCGCCGAACCCGCCCAGCCCACTGCTCATCACCAGGACGGTGAAAGTGAACTCCCTGAATTTCCCCGGTAGCGGCCTCTACGAGCGCACGATGGCCGAGGCGCCAGGTGTGCTCGGCGCCGAGGCCCGCTACATCATTCCGCGCTTCGTCGAGCGCACCTCGCAGGGCGTGCGCGAGTACGACCCGTACGCGAAGCTCTTCGAGGAGCGCGTGATCTTCCTCGGTGTGCAGATCGACGACGCCTCGGCCAACGACGTCATGGCGCAGCTGCTGTGCCTGGAGTCGATGGACCCGGACCGCGACATCTCCGTCTACATCAACTCGCCCGGTGGCTCGTTCACGGCCCTCACGGCCATCTACGACACCATGCAGTTCGTGAAGCCGGACATCCAGACGGTCTGCATGGGCCAGGCGGCCTCCGCCGCGGCCGTGCTGCTCGCGGCCGGCAGCCCCGGCAAGCGGATGGCGCTGCCGAACGCGCGGATCCTGATCCACCAGCCGTACAGCGAGACCGGCCGGGGTCAGGTCTCCGACCTGGAGATCGCGGCCAACGAGATCATCCGGATGCGCGCGCAGCTGGAGGAGATGCTCTCCAAGCACTCCACCACGCCGATCGAGCAGATCCGCGAGGACATCGAGCGCGACAAGATCCTGACCGCCGAGGAAGCCCTCGCGTACGGTCTGGTCGACCAGATCGTCTCCACCCGTAAGACCTCCGCGTCGGTCTGACGGAGGGATCGCGGTACCCCCATGGGGGTACCGCAGTGCGGAAGCGTTACCGCCCTCCTTGGACTGAGTAGGTCCAAGGGGGGCCCGCACGGGGGGCGCGGCAAGGTACCGTCGATGAGAGAAGCACCAGGTTCCGTTGGACTAGGCGGATCCCAGGCGAAGGGGAAACACCTCGTGGCACGCATCGGTGACGGCGGCGACCTGCTCAAGTGCTCGTTCTGCGGCAAGAGCCAGAAGCAGGTGAAGAAGCTCATCGCAGGGCCTGGTGTGTACATCTGCGATGAGTGCATCGATCTCTGCAACGAGATCATCGAGGAGGAGCTGGCCGAGTCCTCCGAAGTGCGGTGGGAGGATCTGCCCAAGCCTCGGGAGATCTACGAGTTCCTGGAGAGCTACGTCGTCGGCCAGGAGCCGGCGAAGAAGGCTCTCTCGGTCGCGGTCTACAACCATTACAAGCGGGTGCAGGCCGGTGAGAACAACGGCCGGGGCCACGACGACGCGATCGAGCTCGCCAAGTCCAACATCCTGCTCCTCGGCCCCACCGGCTCCGGCAAGACGCTGCTCGCGCAGACCCTCGCCCGGATGCTGAACGTGCCGTTCGCCATCGCCGACGCCACCGCGCTCACCGAGGCGGGCTATGTCGGCGAGGACGTCGAGAACATCCTGCTCAAGCTGATCCAGGCGGCCGACTACGACGTCAAGAAGGCCGAGACCGGGATCATCTACATCGACGAGATCGACAAGGTCGCTCGCAAGAGTGAAAATCCTTCGATCACGCGGGATGTGTCCGGTGAGGGCGTTCAGCAGGCGCTGCTGAAGATCCTGGAAGGCACGACGGCCTCGGTGCCGCCGCAGGGCGGGCGCAAGCACCCGCACCAGGAGTTCATCCAGATCGACACCACGAATGTGCTGTTCATCGTGGGTGGTGCCTTCGCGGGCCTGGAGAAGATCATCGAATCGCGGGCCGGCGCCAAGGGCATCGGCTTCGGCGCGACGATCCGCTCCAAGCGCGAGATCCAGGCCGCGAACCAGTTCCAGGAGATCATGCCGGAGGACCTGGTGAAGTTCGGGATGATTCCCGAGTTCATCGGCCGGCTGCCGGTCATCACCTCCGTCCACAACCTGGACCGTGAGGCGCTGCTGCAGATCCTCGTGGAGCCGAAGAACGCCCTGGTGAAGCAGTACCAGAAGCTCTTCGAACTCGACGGTGTGGAGCTGGAGTTCGAGCACAGCGCGCTGGAAGCCATCGCCGACCAGGCGATCCTCCGCCAGACCGGCGCGCGCGGGTTGCGCGCCATCATGGAGGAGGTGCTGATGTCCGTGATGTACGAGGTGCCGTCCCGCAAGGACGTCGCCCGCGTCGTCATCACCGACGAGGTCGTGCACTCCAACGTCAACCCGACCCTGGTGCCGCGCGAGCCGCGCATCATCGGCAAGGGCGAGCAGAAGAGCGCATAGCGCTACCGGCTGACATCGAAGGGGGCGCCCGGCAACTGCCGGGCGCCCCCTTCGCTTTGTACGGCTACCGCACGGGTGCGGCTACTTCTTGACGCGGATCTCGCTGCGGATCTTGGCCGTGGTGTTCGCCCACTCGGAGGCGGAGGGCGGCGTGGACGTACCGCTGAGGTCGATGTTGATGTACATCGAGATCATCACGGTGCTGTCGTCGCCCCAGACGCAGTAGGGCATGGACGAGCCGCCGCCGGCGCACTTCATCACGGCGCCGTCGAATCCGGCGGGGTGCTGCTCGGTGGCCTCGGCGCCGCTCTTGCTGAGACCGCTCGACAGGATCTTGTCGACCGCGGCCTTGGGGTCCGTGACATTGCCCTCGCCGCCGGAGAGGGAGACCGTCTCCTTGTCCGACTTGTACGTGCCCCGCACGCTGGTCGGGTCGGTGATGCCGGCTTCCGACTTGCCCGTCTTGGGGGTGCCGATGTTCTCCGACGACTTGGTGTACTTGCCGTCGGCGATCTTCTCCGGGAAGGCGATCTTGTAGCCGCCGCCACTGCCGCTGGAACCGCCGCTGGTGGCGAAGTAGATGCCCCCGCCGATGGCGGCGAGCACCACGACACCGATGACCACGCCGACGGTCTTGCTCTTGCCCTGGGGCGGCTGCGGCGGGTAACCCGGCTGCTGGCCGGGCTGCTGGCCGTTCCAGCCCTGCTGCGGCTGCTGCGGGTAACCCTGCTGCTGCGGCCAGCCCTGCTGGGGCTGCTGCGGCTGCTGGGGGTAGCCGCCGTATCCGGGCTGGGGCTGCGGCTGGCCGTAGGGCTGCTGGGGCGGCTGCTGCGGCTGGCCGTAACCCGGCGGCGGCTGGTTGTAGCTCATGTGTGGGTGATTCCCCTCGTGGAACGTACGTCTTGCTTCGTGTGACCGTGACCGCGTACCGCTAGGTGGTCACGGCCTGCTGCGTCGGTCTACTTGATCTCGACGCGGGCGTCCTTGCGCACTTTCGCTGTGGTGGCCGCGGTGTCGCTGATGCTGGGGCCGCTGCCGGTGAGGGCGGCGATCGGGTCGACGACCATGACCATGGCCACGGTGCTGCGGTCGGACCAGATGCACAGCGGCACATCCGCGCTCTTCACCGGTGAGGTGCTGGTGGTGGGCGCCTTGAACCTGACGATCTGGCACTTCATGACGGCGCCGCCGTCGAGCCCGTCCGGCGTGACCTTCTCCGGGGTCCCGACGAGCTCGGCGTCACCCTCCTTGGTGATGTCCTTCGTGCCGCTGACGAAGAGCGCGTCCACCTCCCGCCCGGGATCGGCGACCGTGCCCCACACGCCCCTGAACAGCATCTTCTTCTTGGTGCTGTTCTCGTAACTGCCGCCCGCCGGCTCCGGGTTGACGACTCCGGGCACGTCCTTCATCTCGGTCTTGCTGTCGTCGTCCAGCGGGTCCTTGAGCTGGAAGTCACCGGCGACGGTCTGCGGAGCGGTCAGCTTGTACTTCTTGCCGTCGTCGCTTCCGCTGCCCTTGTTGCCGCCGGTGGTGCCGCCGCTGCTGCTGCTGACCGTGCCCTTGTCCGCGTCCCCGTCATGGAAGAGCGCGAAGGCGCCCCCACCGATCGCGGCGACGACGACCACGGCGGCGACGACGATCCACACCGTGTTCTTCTTGCCGGGCGGCGGCTGCGGCGGATAGCCGCCGAAGCCCTGCTGCGGCTGCTGTCCGTACGGGCCGGGCTGCGGGGGGACCTGCGCCGGGTAGCCGTACCCGGGCTGCTGAGGCTGCTGTCCGTAGCCGCCCTGCTGGGGCTGGCCGTATCCGCCGGGCTGCTGCGGCTGCTGCCCGTAGCGGTTCGGCTGCCCGCCGTAGCCGGGATCGGGCGGCGGTTGGTTGTAGCTCATGTGACTCGTCCCCTCCGTAAACGACCGTGCACCCATCCTTCCGGATGTCTTACCCGCCGCTTACGCCGGGCCCGCTACGGCTTCGTAACGAGCGGTGCGGGGCGCCCGTAGAATGACGGGGTGACCGACAACTCTCAGCGCAGCCCCCATGGCGGGCCGAACAGCACCCCCGAACTGCCGACCGCGTACGTGCCGGCCGAGGTAGAGGGGAAGCTGTACGAGCGCTGGGTGGAGCGTGGGTACTTCGAGGCCGACGCCAAGAGCGACAAGCCGCCCTACACGATCGTCATCCCGCCGCCGAACGTCACGGGCAGCCTGCACCTGGGGCACGCCTTCGAGCACACGATCATCGACTCGCTGACCCGCCGTAAGCGCATGCAGGGGTACGAGACGCTGTGGCAGCCCGGCATGGACCACGCGGGCATCGCCACCCAGAACGTCGTCGAGCGCGAGCTGGCCAAGGAGGGCAAGTCCCGCCACGACCTGGGCCGCGAGGCGTTCGTCGAGAAGGTCTGGCAGTGGAAGGAAGAGTCCGGCGGCCAGATCTCCGGCCAGATGCGCCGCCTCGGCGACGGCGTCGACTGGTCGCGTGAGCGCTTCACCATGGACGAAGGCCTCTCGCAGTCCGTCCAGACCATCTTCAAGAAGCTCTACGACGACGAGCTGATCTACCGCGCCGAGCGCATCATCAACTGGTGCCCGCGCTGTCTGACCGCCATCTCGGACATCGAGGTGGAGTACCAGGACGACGACGGCGAGCTCGTCTCGATCCGCTACGGCGAGGGCGACAACGCCATCGTCGTCGCCACCACCCGCGCCGAGACGATGCTCGGTGACACCGCCGTCGCCGTCCACCCGGACGACGAGCGCTACGCGCACCTGGTCGGCACCGAGATCGAACTGCCGCTCACCGGGCGCCGGATCCCGATCGTCGCGGACGAGCACGTGGACCCGGAGTT
Organism: Streptomyces sp. SID13666; assembly: GCF_010548325.1. Classification (NCBI taxonomy): domain Bacteria; kingdom Bacillati; phylum Actinomycetota; class Actinomycetes; order Kitasatosporales; family Streptomycetaceae; genus Streptomyces; species Streptomyces sp. SID13666. Next base: position 95,813 of record NZ_JAAGLX010000028.1, read on the forward strand.
CGGCACCGGCGCCGTCAAGGTGACCCCGGCGCACGACCCGAACGACTTCGAGATCGGCCGCCGGCACGACCTGCCGAACCTCAGCGTCATGAACGAGCGGGCGATCATCACCGTCCCGGGCCCCTTCGAGGGCCTGGACCGGCTCGAAGCCCGCAGCGCCATCGTCGCGGCCCTGCGCGCCGAGGGCCGGATCGTCGCCGAGAAGCGCCCGTACTCGCACTCGGTGGGGCACTGCTCGCGCTGCAAGACGACCATCGAGCCGCGGCTGTCGCTGCAGTGGTGGGTCAAGGTCGGCCCGCTGGCCCAGGCCGCCGGTGACGCGGTCCGCGACGGCCGGGTGAAGATCCACCCCAAGGAGATGGAGTCCCGCTACTTCAGCTGGGTCGACAACCTCCACGACTGGTGCATCTCACGCCAGCTCTGGTGGGGCCACCGCATCCCGGTCTGGTACGGCCCGGCCGGCGAGGTCGTCTGCGTCGGCCCCGACGAACTGCCCCCCACCGGTGAGGGCTGGACGCAGGACACCGACGTGCTCGACACGTGGTTCTCGTCGGGCCTGTGGCCGTTCTCCACGCTGGGCTGGCCCGAGCAGACCGAGTCGCTGGAGAAGTTCTATCCCAACTCGGTGCTGGTCACCGGCTACGACATCCTCTTCTTCTGGGTCGCCCGGATGATGATGTTCGGCCTGTACGCGATGGACGGCACCCCGCCGTTCCACACCATCGCCCTGCACGGCATGGTCCGCGACCAGTTCGGCAAGAAGATGTCGAAGTCCTTCGGCAACGCGGTCAACCCGCTGGAATGGATGGACAAGTACGGCTCCGACGCCGTCCGCTTCACCCTGGCCCGCGGCGCCAACCCCGGTGTGGACGTGCCGATCGGCGAGGACTGGGTCCAGGCCTCCGGCAAGTTCACCAACAAGATCTGGAACGCGACCCGCTTCGCGCTCATGAACGGCGCGACGGTCGAGGGTGAACTCCCGCCCGTCGAGGAGATGTCGGCCACCGACCGCTGGGTGCTGTCCCGGCTCAACGCGGTCGTCGCCGAAGTGGACGCGCTCTACGAGGACTACCAGTTCTCCAAGCTCTCCGAGGCGCTCTACCACTTCGCGTGGGACGAGGTCTTCGACTGGTACGTCGAGCTGTCGAAGACCACCTTCTTCGCGGGCGGCCGCGGCGCCGAGGTCTCCGGCCGGGTGCTCGGCGAGGTGCTGGACGTGCTGCTGCGGCTGCTGCACCCGGTGGTCCCGTTCGTCACCGAGACGCTGTGGACCACGCTCACCGGCGCCGAGTCGGTCGTCGTCGCCGACTGGCCGAAGGACAGCGGCTTCCGGGACGCGGCGGCCGAGAAGGAGATCGCCGGCGTTCAGCAGGTGGTCACCGAGGTCCGCAGGTTCCGCGCCGACCAGGGCCTGCAGCCCGGCCAGAAGGTCCCCGCGCAGCTCACGCTGCCGGGCGCGCTGGCGGCCCACGAGGCGCCGATCCGGCAGCTGCTGCGCCTGCAGCCGGCCGGTGCCGGCTTCAGCGCCACCGCGACCCTCCCGGTCGCCGGCGGCACCGTCGCGATGGACCTGTCCGGCACGATCGACGTCGCGGCCGAGCGCAAGCGGCTGACCAAGGACATCGGGCTGGCCGAGAAGGAGAAGGCGCAGGCGCTCGGCAAGCTCGGCAACGAGGCGTTCCTCGCCAAGGCGCCCGAGCACGTCGTGGACAAGCTCCGCACCCGGCTGGCGACGGCCGAGGCGGACATCGCCCGCATCACCGCCCAGCTGGACGGCCTGCCGCAGGGCTGACCCGCGGCACCACCCGGACCTCAGGACGCGGGGGCCGGCCCGTTCGCCACGGGCCGGCCCCCGCGTCCGTCGCGTTCTCCGGGGCACGCGGTGCGCCGCCCGCTCACCCGGGCATGTGGACCCGCACCGGCTCCGTAGACTGGGCGGCGTGAGCGAGCACCCCCAGAACGACGACGCGGCAGCAAACCTGTTCGACGAGACCCCGGACGACGACGCCCCCGACGGCGGGCCCGTCCGGGAAGCCGACATGGCGGTGATCGAGGCAGGCAGCCGTACCCTGCGCACGCCCGTCCCGCTCACGCCGGACGACGGCGTACCGGCCCCGCCCAAGGACCCCGCGACCGAGCGTGAGCTGCGGGAGATCGAGGGGGAGCTGACCGGGCGCTGGCCCGAGACGAAGCTGGAGCCGTCGCTCGACCGGATGACCGCACTCATGGACATCCTGGGCGAGCCGCAGCGCACCTACCCGGCCATCCACATCACCGGGACCAACGGCAAGACCAGCACCGCCCGCATGGTCGAGCAGCTGCTGCTCGGCTTCCATCTGCGCACCGGCCGCTACACCAGCCCGCACGTGCAGGCGATGACCGAGCGGATCAGCCTGGACGGGCAGCCGATCAGCGCCGAGAAGTTCATCGAGACCTACCGCGACATCCAGCCGTACATCGAGATGACGGACAACGCGCAGCCGCACCGGCTGTCGTTCTTCGAGGTGCTCACCGCGATGGCCTACGCGGCCTTCGCCGATGCGCCCGTCGATGTCGCGGTCGTCGAGGTCGGCATGGGCGGCAGCTGGGACGCCACCAACGTGATCGACGGCTCGGTCGCCGTCGTCACCCCGATCGCGCTCGACCACACCGACCGGCTCGGCACGACGCCCGGCGAGATCGCCGTGGAGAAGTCCGGGATCATCAAGAAGGACGCGACCGTCGTGCTGTCCCAGCAGCCCGTCGACGCCGCGACCGTGCTGCTCAAGCACGCCGTCGAGGTCGACGCGACGGTGGCCCGCGAGGGCATGGAGTTCGGGGTCGTGCACCGCGAGATCGCGGTCGGCGGCCAGCTGCTGACACTGCGCGGCCTCGGCGGCGAGTACGAGCAGATCTTCCTGCCGCTGCACGGCGAGCACCAGGCGCAGAACGCCGCGGTCGCGCTGGCGGCCGTCGAGGCGTTCTTCGGCATCGGCACCACGCGGGTCGGCTCGCTGGACATCGACACCATCCGCGGTGCCTTCGCGTCCGTCACGTCGCCGGGCCGTCTGGAGATCATCCGGCGCAGCCCGACCGTCGTCCTGGACGCCGCGCACAACCCGGCCGGCGCGCGGGCGGCAGCTGCCGCGGTCAGCGAGGTCTTCGACTTCACCCATCTGGTGGGGGTCGTCGGTCCGAGTGCGGAGAAGGACGTCCGCGGGCTGCTGGAGGCGTTCGAGCCGGTGCTCGCGGAGATCGTGGTGACCCGGAACTCGACCAGCCGGGCGATGGACGTGGACGCGCTGGCGGCGCTGGCCGTCGAGGTCTTCGGGGACGACCGGGTGCAGGTCGAGGCGCGGCTGGACGACGCCATCGAGGCCGCGATCACCCTCGCCGAGGACGAGGGCGCGTACTCGGGGGCGGGCGTGCTGGTCACCGGATCGGTGTTCACCGTGGGAGAGGCCCGGCTGCTGCTGGGCCGGAAGTGAGGCGGCACGATGCGGACCTTGTGCGCGAGCACCCTGATCGGTGAGTTCTTCGTGATCGGCTTCGCCGGTCTCGTCGCGATGAAGCAGGACGATCTGACGGCCGGCACGGTGTGGGCGGTGTGCGGCGCAGGGATGCTGCTGTGCGTTCTGCTGTGCGGCATGCTGTCCCGCCCCGGGGCCCTCGCGGTCGGCTGGGCGCTGCAGATCGCTCTGGTCGTGAGCGGCTACTGGGTCGGGACGATGTACTTCCTGGGCGTGGTCTTCGCGGCCCTGTGGTGGGCCTCCGTCCACTACGGCCGGAAGATCGACGAGGCCAAGGCGAGGCACTCGGCGCAGGTGGCCTGACCACGCCTTGTAATGTCGTCATACCCGTCACCGTCAGTAGGAGCCGTACCGTGAGCCAGCGCACCCTTGTCCTTCTCAAGCCGGACGCCGTCCGCCGCGGCCTGATCGGCGAGATCATCGGCCGGATCGAGCGCAAGGCAGGCTGGACGATCGGCGCCCTCGAACTGCGCACGCTCGATCTCGGCACCCTGGAGCAGCACTACGCCGAGCACGTCGGCCGCCCGTTCTACGAGCCGCTGATGGAGTTCATGGCCTCGGGCCCGTCCGTGGCGCTGGTCGTCGAGGGCGAGCGCGTCGTCGAGGGCGTACGGGCGCTGGCCGGCCCCACCGACCCGATCGCCGCCGCCCCCGGCTCCATTCGCGGGGATTTCGGCAGCATCGTGCGCGAGAACCTCATCCATGCCTCGGACTCCCCGGAGTCCGCCGAGCGGGAGATCAAGCTCTTCTTCCCGGGCCTGGTCTGAACAATCGGCCCGCCGTCCCGCTTCCGGGTGTATGCGCTGACCAGCTGTACCCCTTCTGACCTGCGGTGAAGGCTCGTCGACTGACGTCCAATCAGCTCAGAGGCGACCGGGGAAATCCGGTCGCCTCCGGCATATGCAACGCTTTATCGGGAACCAATCTCTCCGACACGTCGTCACCATTACCAGCGGACGCTGTGTGTTCTGATGACAATGACGTCGGAACCCCGGACCCCGTGCCCCGTGGGGCGCGACTACGATGGAATCTCCGCTCAAGCTCGGGAAGGCCAGACGTATCCACATGGCGAACAACATGTCGTTCATCGGCCGTGACATGGCTGTCGACCTCGGGACTGCCAACACGCTGGTGTACGTCAGGGGTCGCGGGATCGTCCTCAACGAGCCCTCGGTCGTCGCCATCAACACGAACACCGGCGGCATCCTGGCGGTCGGCGCCGAGGCCAAGAAGATGATCGGCCGCACCCCGGGAAACATTGTCGCGGTCCGCCCGCTGAAGGACGGCGTCATCGCCGACTTCGAGATCACCGAGCGGATGCTGCGCTACTTCATTCTCAAGATCCACAAGCGTCGTTATCTGGCCCGCCCCCGCGTCGTCGTCTGCGTGCCCTCCGGCATCACCGGGGTCGAGCGACGCGCCGTCATCGAGGCCACCACCCAGGCCGGCGCCCGCCAGGTGCACATCATCGAGGAGCCGATGGCCGCCGCGATCGGCGCCGGGCTCCCGGTCCACGAGGCCACCGGCAACATGGTGGTCGACATCGGCGGCGGCACCACCGAGGTCGCCGTGATCTCACTCGGCGGCATCGTCACCGCGCAGTCCATCAGGGTCGCCGGCGACGAGCTGGACAGTTCGATCATCCAGCACATCAAGAAGGAGTACAGCCTCCTGCTCGGCGAACGCAGCGCGGAGCAGATCAAACTCACCATCGGGTCGGCCTTCGACCCGAAGCTGGAGAAGGACGAGCACACCGAGATCCGTGGCCGTGACCTGGTCAGTGGCCTGCCCAAGACGGTGGTGATCTCGGCCGCCGAGGTCCGCAAGGCCATCGAGGAGCCGGTCAACGCGATCGTCGACGCGGTCAAGACGACGCTCGACAAGTGCCCGCCCGAACTCTCCGGCGACATCATGGACCGTGGCATCGTGCTGGCCGGCGGAGGAGCGATGCTCCGCGGGCTGGACGAGCGACTGCGGTACGAGACCGGAATGCCGATCCACATCGCGGAATCCCCGCTGGACTGCGTGGCGCTCGGCGCCGGCAAGTGCGTCGAGGAGTTCGAGGCGTTGCAGCAGGTTCTGGACGCCCAGCCGCGCAGATGAGTTCGCAAGGTCCTGCGTGCGGGTGACTGCCCGCCGGCACGCGGGATCGTTCTCACTGCGTCACACACTTCGACCGGCCGGGGACCGCAGCCGACCGGTCCGTTCGAGGAAGGCACGGACTGGCGCCCGTGAGGGACACACGAGAGAGCCGGCTTCTGCTGGTGCTGTTGATCGCGATCGCGTTCGCACTGATCACCGTGGACATCCGCGGCGGCGAACAGTCACCGATGGACGGCCCCCGACAGGCGGCGGCCTCGGCCTTCGGACCTGTCGAAAAGGGTGTGGCGTCCGCCGTCGACCCGGTCGGCAACGCGATCTCCGCGGTGCGCGACTCCGGGGGACGGCACAGCACGATCAGCCGCCTGGAACGCGAGAACGCGGAGCTCAAGCAGCAGCTCGGCAGCAAGGACATCACCCGCAACAAGGCCCGTGAACTGGACCAGCTCCTGAAGACCGCGGGAGCCGGCCAGTACGCGATCAAGGGCGCTCAGATCATCGCCATAGGAGCCGCCCAGGGATTTTCCTGGACGGTCACCATCGACGCCGGAAGCGCTGACGGCGTCCTCCGCGACCAGACCGTCATCAACGGCGAAGGCCTGGTCGGACGGGTCACCACCGTCGGACCCTCCACCTCCACCGTGCTGCTCGCCAACGACCCGGACTTCACCGTCGGGACCCGGATGGAGGGCTCGATGGAACTGGGCTTCGCGACCGGGCAGGGCGACCGGCCGATGCGCGTCCAGCTGCTCAACGGCAAGGCCAAGGTGAAGAAGGGCGACCGGCTGGTCACCTTCGGCTCGCAGGCCGGCAAGCCGTTCGTACCCGGCGTCCCGGTCGGCAGGGTCGTCGCGATCGACCCGTCCGCGGGCAGCCTCACCCGTACGGTCCAGGTCGAGCCGTACGTCGGCTTCTCCCGGCTCGACATCGTCGGCGTCGTCGTCGAGGGCCCGCGCACGGACCCGCGCGACAGTGTGCTGCCGCCGAAGCCCACGCCGTCGCCCACCGCGGCCAAGGTCGCCCCGCCGGCGCGGAAACCGGGCGCCACCCCTTCCGGTGCGCCCACCACCAGGAGCTGACCATGCGACTCAACCGGATCCTGCTCTCCACCGTCCTGGTCGTCGTCGCGATGGTCGTCCAGGTCAGCGTGCTCGCCAGGCTGCACCTGCCCGGCGCGGTACCCGACCTGCTGCTGCTCACCGTGCTCGGCCTCGCGCTGACCTACGGCCACGTCGGCGGCTCACTCGTCGGCTTCGGCGCCGGCATGCTCGCCGACCTGGCACCGCCCGCCGACCACGCCGTCGGCCGGTACGCGCTCGTGCTGTGCGTCATCGGCTATCTGGCGGGCCTCGCCAAGCCCGAGACCGGGCAGCTGCGGACCGCCGCCATGCCGATGCTCGTCGTCGTCGCGGCGGCCATCGGCGGCACCCTGCTCTACGCGGGCGTCGGCGCCCTGGTCGGCGACACCGCCGGGGCCCATGTGGGTCTCGCCAAGCTGATCTTCACCGCGGCCGTCTACGACCTGCTGCTCGCCCCGTTCATCGTCCCGCTGGTCATGGCACTGGCCAGACGCTTCGACCACGACCCGCTCGCCGAGGACGTGGCCGGCGGCTACGGCAGCCGCATCGGCAGCCAGCGCGCCGGCCTGCTCGGCCGGGTCGGCCGCGGCAGCCGGGTCGGCTCCATCGCCAAGGGAGGCCGCAGGCTGTGAGCGCCCGCCCTCCCCTGGCCTCCGGCACGGGGAACCCCACCGCCACGAATCCCGCGAGGAAGGCGCCGCGCGCCGATGTCTAACATTCCCGAGACCGGCCGCACCTCCCGCGTCACGATCCGCCTGGTCATCCTGCAGATCCTCGTCTTCTCCCTGCTGCTCACCCTCGGCGGACGCCTGTGGTACCTGCAGATCCGCAACGGTGACGAGTACACCGAGAAGGCCGCCAGCAACCACATCCAGCAGGTCGTGACCCCCGCGGTCCGCGGGGCGATCCTGGACGCGCGCGGTGTGCCCATCGCCGACAACGAGACCCGGCTGGTGGTATCCGCCAGCCGCACCGAGCTGCTCAAGCAGAAGGACGACGGCAAGGCCGTCCTCACCCGGCTCGCCGCGGTGCTGGCCATGCCGCCCGCCGACGTCATCGCCAAGGTCCGGCTCTGCGACGCCAAGACCCCCCAGCCCTGCTGGAACGGCTCGCCGTACCAGCCGATCCCGATCACCGACAAGGCCACCACCCAGCAGGCGCTGCAGATCATGGAGCGCCGCGAGGACTTCCCCGGTGTGACCGCGGAGCCGACCGCCGTCCGCCGCTACCCGGCGCCGAGCAAGGCCAACGCCGCACAGGTGCTCGGCTACCTCTCGCCCGTCACGGACGACGAGATCGCCTCCTCGCAGAAGAACGGCACGCCGCTGCTGCGCTCCGACCAGGTCGGCCGCTCCGGCCTGGAGCGCCAGTACGACGCGGCGCTGCGCGGTACGGCGGGCGTGACCCGCTACGAGGTGGACAACCTCGGCCGGGTGATCGGCCGGGCCGGTGACACGCCCGCGGAACCCGGCGCCAATCTGGTGACCAGCATCGACTCGCGCGTCCAGGCCGTCGCCGAGAAGGAGCTGAACGACGCGATGGTGGAGGCCCGCAAGACCTTCGACACCGTCACGGGCACCAACTACAAGGCCGACTCGGGCGCGGTCACGGTCATGGACGTGCACACCGGCCAGGTCATCGCGATGGCCAGCGCCCCGACGTACGACCCGAACGCGTGGGTCGGCGGCATCTCGCCGGCCGACTACAAGCAGCTGACCGGCAAGGACTCGAACTACCCGCTGCTGAACCGGGCCATCCAGGGCCTGTCGGCGCCCGGCTCGACCTTCAAGGTGATCTCCACGTCGGCCGCCGTCAACGCCGGATACCCGCTCGACGGCGCCTACCCCTGCACCTCGTCGATGACCATCGGCGGCCGTGTGTTCAAGAACTTCGAGGGCGAGAGCTTCGGCGCGATCAACCTCGGCAAGGCGCTGGAGATCTCCTGCGACACCGTCTTCTACGGGCTCTCGTACAACCAGTGGCTCGCGGACGGCGGCACCAAGCCCAAGAACCCCAAGGACTTCTTCTACAAGACCGCCCACCAGTTCGGCCTGGGCGCCAAGACCGGCATCGACCTGCCGGGCGAGGTCAAGGGCCGGGTCCCGGACCGCCAGTGGAAGCAGGCCTACTTCGAGGCCAACGTGGACTACTGGTGCCGGGAGGGGAAGACCAACAAGCAGGACTACGCGACCCAGATCGCCCGCGAGAACTGCGTCGACGGCAATGTGATGCGCGCCGGTGACTCGGTGAACTTCGCGATCGGCCAGGGTGACACCCTCGTCACCCCGGTCCAGATGGCGCGGATCTACTCGGCCCTCGCCAACGGCGGCACGCTCTACCAGCCGACCATAGGGAAGGCGATCGTCAGCGCGGACGGCAAGACGATCAAGCCGATCGCGCCCAAGGCCACCGGCAAGCTGCCGGACAGCGCCGAGACCCTGAAGTACATCAACCAGGCCACCGCCGGCGTCATCACCAGCGGTACCGCCGCCTGGCGCTTCTCCGGCTGGCCGCAGGACAAGATCCAGCTGCACGCCAAGACCGGTACCGCCGAGGTCGACGGCAAGCAGACGACGTCCTGGCTGACGACGTACACCAAGGACTACGCGATCGTCATGACGATCTCGCAGGGCGGCACCGGCTCCGGCGGTTCAGGACCCGCGATCCGCAAGATCTACGAGGCGATGTACGGCATCCAGGCCAACGGCTCGATCGACAGCAAGAAGGCGCTGCTGCCGACCCCCGAGACGAAGCTGCCGAAGTTCGCCGACGACGGCTCCGTCGTCCGTGCCGCGTCCGCCGTCACCACCCTCGCCCCGTCGTCCGGCGCACCCTCCGCGCCCGCCGGCGGCCCGGTGCTCGCCGCGCTCGCCCCCGGCCGCGACGACAAGCTCCTGCTGGGCCGGAGGTACGTCTCATGACCGCCAACGGCTACACGATCCGCCGCTTCACCCCGGAACGCAGCACCCTGGGCAAACTGCTCGCCCGGGACTCGATACTGCGCCGGATGGACTGGGTCCTGCTGGGCTCCGCACTCGCGCTGTCGGCGATCGGCACGCTGCTCGTCTACTCGGCGACCCGCGGGCGCACCAACCTCACCCACGGCGACCAGTACTACTTCCTGCTGCGCCATCTGATGAACACCGGCATCGGCCTCGGCCTCGCCGCGGGCGTCGTGGCGCTGGGACACCGCCGGCTGCGCGGTGTCGTGCCGGTGCTCTACGTGATCTCGGTGCTGCTGATCCTGTCGGTGCTCAGCCCGCTGGGCACCACGATCAACGGCGCGCACTCATGGATCGTGATCGGCGGCGGCTTCTCGCTGCAGCCGTCCGAGTTCGTGAAGATCACCATCATCCTGACCATGGCGATGCTGCTGTCGGCGCGGGTGGACGCGGGCGACCGCGTGCACCCCGACCACCGCACCGTCCTCCAGGCCCTGATCTGGGCCGCGCTGCCCATAGCGATCATCATGCTGATGCCGGACCTCGGCTCGGTGATGGTGATGGCGGTGATCATCCTCGGTGTGCTGCTCGCCTCCGGCGCCTCCAACCGCTGGGTGCTGGGCCTGATCTCGGCGGGCGCGGTGGGGGCCGCGCTGATCTGGCAGCTCGGCGTGCTCGACAAGTACCAGGTCGACCGGTTCGCGGCGTTCGCCAACCCCGCCCTGGACCCGGCCGGCGTCGGCTACAACACCCACCAGGCGCTCATCGCGATCGGCTCCGGCGGCCTGTTCGGCAAGGGGCTCTTCCACGGCAGCCAGACCACCGGCCAGTTCGTGCCCGAGCAGCAGACCGACTTCGTCTTCACCGTCGCCGGCGAGGAGCTCGGCTTCGTCGGGGCCGCCGCGATCATCGTCCTGCTCGGGCTGATCGTCTGGCGGGCCTGCGCGATCGCCCGCAGCGCCACCGACCTGTACGGCACGATCGTCGCGGCCGGCATCGTCGCCTGGTTCGCGTTCCAGGCGTTCGAGAACATCGGGATGACGCTCGGCATCATGCCGGTCGCCGGCCTGCCGCTGCCCTTCGTGTCGTACGGCGGCTCGTCGATGTTCGCGATCTGGATCGCCATCGGACTGCTCCAGGCGGTCCGGATACAGCGCCCGATGTCCGCCTGATCGCCGCCACCGGCCGGAACGAACCGGCCGGTGGCAAGGTACGTGCCATTGCCCGCAGCGGAACCCGCGACTACGTTCCCTTCATGGGTAAGCGTGTGCGGGAGACCGAGCGCAAGTACGAAGCGGACGGCCGGTTCGAGCAGCCCGATCTCAGCGGGCTGCCCAAGGTCGTCAGCAGCTGTGACCTGGATCCGGCGGAACTCGACGCCGTCTACTTCGACACCGAGGACCTGCGCCTCGCGGCCCGCAGGATCACCCTGCGCCGCCGCACCGGCGGGGACGACGCCGGCTGGCATCTGAAACTGCCGACCACCGAGGCCGACACCCGCACCGAGGTGCACGCCCCGCTCGGACGCGCGACCCGCACCGTCCCGAAGGACCTGGCCGCCGAGGTGGCCGTGCACACCCGGGGGCGGCGGCTGATCCCCGTCGTGCGGCTCAAGAACCACCGCGAGCGGCAGCATCTGCTGGACGCGGCGGGGGAGCCCCTGGCGGAGATCGCCCACGACCACGTCACCGCACAGCTGCTGGGAGCCGGCCCGGCGAGCAAGGCAGTGGCGATCACCTGGACCGAGTTCGAGGTCGAACTCGTCGGCGGCAGGCCCGCGCTCCTGGACGCCGTCGAGCAGCGGCTGGCCGCCGTGGGACTGCACCGTTCGGACTCGCCCTCCAAGCTCGCCCGCGCCCTCGGCGACCGGCTGACGGCGGCGATCGTCCCGCCGGGACCGCCCGCCGAGATCCTCACCGCCGGGGACGCCGCGCTGGCCTATCTGTACGAGCAGCTGCGGGCCCTCATCGCCCTCGACCCCGAGGTCCGGCGGGCCGAGCCCGACGCCGTGCACCAGATGCGGGTCGCGGCCCGGCGGGCGCGCAGCGCCCTGAAGACCTTCCGCCGGGAGCTGGACCGGGCCGTGACCGACCCGGTCGGCGAGGAGCTGAAGTGGCTCGGCGCGGTGCTGGGCACGGAGCGCGACCGTGAGGTGCTGGCCGAGCGGCTGCAGGAGCGGCTCACGGAGCTCGCCCCGGACCTGATCGACGAAACGCTGCGCAGCCGGCTGCTCGCGGAAGGCACCAAGGCGCACGGCGAGACGCACGCCGCCGTGCTGCGGGTGCTCGGCGGCCCGCACTACTTCCAGGTGCTGGACATGGTCGAGGCACTCCTCTCGGACCCGCCGTACCTGGAGGGCGCGAAGGCGGCCGCGACGCCCGCGGTGCAGAAGGCCGTACGCCGGGACCACCGGCGGCTGCGGAGGCTCGTCGAGGCCGCCATGGCCGTCGAACGCGGCCAGGAGCGCGATCTGGCGCTGCACGAGGCCCGCAAGGCGGCCAAGCGCGCCCGCTACTGCGCCGAGGCCGCCCGCCCGGTGCTCGGCTCCCCGGCGAAGGAGCACACCGCCCGGATGAAGTCCGTCCAGCAGCTGCTGGGCGAGCACCAGGACAGCGTGATGTGCCGGGTCGCGATCGCCCGGCTGGCCGGGGAGGCCGTCGCGGCGGGCGAGAGCGCCTTCCCGTACGGCGCGCTCAGCCAGCTGGAGCGGGCCCGCGCGATCGAGGTGGAGGAGCAGCTCCCGGAGCGCTGGCGCGAGGCCGATCTCCGGCCGTGATCCGGTGCGGCGCACGGCCGGGATTTCCACCGGGCGAAGGCGACTCCGAAGGCGCGCTAGTCTTGAGGGTCACCCCTGCCCGCTGATGAAAGACATCTCTGATGCCTGTCGAGTCGGTCTTCCCCCGTCTGGAAGCGCTTCTCCCGCACGTCCAGAAGCCCATCCAGTACGTCGGTGGGGAGCTGAACTCCACCGTCAAGGACTGGGACGCCTGCGATGTGCGCTGGGCGCTGATGTACCCGGACGCGTACGAGGTCGGCCTGCCCAACCAGGGCGTCATGATCCTTTACGAGGTGCTCAACGAGCGCGAGGGCGTCCTCGCCGAGCGCACGTACAGCGTGTGGCCCGACCTGGAGGCCCTGATGCGCGAGCACCAGGTTCCGCAGTTCACGGTCGACGCGCACCGTCCGGTCAAGGCGTTCGACGTGTTCGGCCTGAGCTTCTCCACCGAGCTCGGCTACACCAACATGCTCACCGCGCTGGACCTCGCCGGCATCCCGCTCAACGCCGCCGACCGCACGCTCGACGACCCGATCGTGCTCGCGGGCGGCCACGCGGCCTTCAACCCCGAGCCGATCGCGGAGTTCATCGACGCCGCGGTGATCGGCGACGGCGAGCAGGCGGTGCTGGCGATCACCGACATCGTCCGCGCCTGGAAGGCCGAGGGCCGTCCCGGTGGCCGTGACGAGGTGCTCTTCCGGCTCGCGAAGACCGGTGGGGTGTACGTCCCCAGGTTCTACGACGTCGAGTACCTGGAGGACGGCCGGATCTCCCGCGTCGTCCCCAACCGCTCGGGCGTGCCGTGGCGGGTCTCCAAGCACACCGTCATGGACCTCGACGAGTGGCCCTACCCGAAGCAGCCGCTGGTCCCGCTCGCGGAGACCGTCCACGAGCGGATGTCCGTCGAGATCTTCCGCGGCTGCACCCGCGGCTGCCGTTTCTGCCAGGCCGGCATGATCACGCGCCCCGTGCGGGAGCGAAGCATCACCGGCATCGGCGAGATGGTCGAGAAGGGCCTCAAGGCCACCGGCTTCGAGGAGGTCGGCCTCCTCTCGCTCTCCTCCGCGGACCACAGCGAGATCGGTGAGATCGCCAAGGGCCTCGCGGACCGCTACACGGAGGACAAGGTCGGCCTGTCGCTGCCCTCCACCCGGGTCGACGCCTTCAACATCGACCTCGCCAACGAGCTGACCCGCAACGGGCGCCGGTCCGGCCTCACGTTCGCCCCCGAGGGCGGCAGCGAGCGCATCCGCAAGGTCATCAACAAGATGGTCTCGGAGGAGGACCTGATCCGTACGGTCGCCACCGCGTACGGCAACGGCTGGCGCCAGGTGAAGCTGTACTTCATGGTCGGGCTCCCCACCGAGACCGACGAGGACGTCCTGCAGATCGCCGACATGGCGCGCAACGTCATCCAGAAGGGCCGCGAGGTCACCGGGCAGAACGACATCCGCTGCACGGTCTCCATCGGCGGTTTCGTCCCCAAGCCGCACACCCCCTTCCAGTGGGCGGGCCAGCTCGGCGTCGAAGAGACCGACGCCCGGCTCGCCAAGCTGCGGGACGCCATCCGCAACGACAAGAAGTACGGCCGCAACATCGGCTTCCGCTACCACGACGGCAAGCCGGGCATCGTCGAGGGCATGCTCTCCCGCGGCGACCGCCGGATCGGCGCGGTCATCCGCGCGGTGTACGAGGACGGCGGCCGCTTCGACGGCTGGCGCGAGCACTTCAGCTACGACCGCTGGATGCGCGCCGTCGACAAGGCGCTCCCCGGCACCGGCGTCGACCTGGACTGGTACACCACCCGCGAGCGCACCGAGGAAGAGGTCCTGCCCTGGGACCACCTGGACTCGGGCCTCGACAAGGACTGGCTGTGGCAGGACTGGCAGGAGTCGCTGGACGAGACCGAGGTCGAGGACTGCCGCTGGACCCCGTGTTTCGACTGCGGCGTCTGCCCCCAGCTCGACCTGGACATCCAGATCGGCCCGACGGGCAAGAAGTTGCTCCCGCTGACGGTCGTCAAGTAGCAACCGCAGCGGTCGGCATCGTCCTAGGACGATGCCGACCGCTGTTCGAACACCACATCCCGTGCCGTCCCGAGCGCCGTGGCCACCGCGCCCAGAACCACCGCGTCCTCTCCGAGGGCGCTCGGCACCACCTTCGGTCGTAGCGGTGTCAGCGCCCGCAAGGTGTCCCGGACCGTGCTCAACAGCAGGTCCGCGCTGTGCCCCACGCCCCCGCCCAACACCACCAGGTCCGGGTCCAGCACCGCCGCCACCGCCGCCACCGTGTGCGCGAGCCGTTCCCCCTCCTGGCGGACGGCGGCCACGGCGGCGACGTCGCCGGCCCGTGCCGCGTCGAAGACGTCCTTGGCGGTGAGCGGGCCGCTCATGCCCAGCCCGCGGGCGGCCTGGACGACGGCGTCGGCCGCCACCGCGCTCTCCAGGGTGTCCGGGGTGTCCGGCCGGTGGTGGCCGGGGCCGGCCCACGGCAGATAGCCGATCTCGCCCGCCGCGCCGTGCGCGCCGGTGAACAGCCGGCCCTCGGAGACCACGCCCATGCCGAGTCCGGTGCCGATCATGACGTAGACGAAGAGCTTGCTGCCCGCGCCGACGCCGAAGGTGTACTCGCCGAGGGCGGCCAGGTTGGCGTCGTTGTGGACGGCCAGCGGTACCCCGAGTTCGTCCCGCATCCGGTCGAAGAGGCCTGCCCGGCCCCAGCCGGGCAGGTGCTGGGCGTAGCGGACCCGGCGCTGCGTCTCGTCGTACACGCCGGGGGTGCCAACCACCGCGTGGGCGACCTTGGCGGGGGCGACGCCGGAGTCGGCGACGACCTGGTGGGAGGTGGCGACCACGAGGTCGGCCATCGCGGCGGAGCTGCGGGCGCGGTTGCGGACGTCGGCGCGGGCGACGACCGTTCCGTCGAGGTCGGCGAGGGCGACCCGCAGCCACGCGCGGCCGATGTCGATGCCGAGCGCGTAGCCGGCCGAGGCGTCGGGGGCGTAGAGCACGGCGACGCGGCCGCGTTCGGGGGTGTGCAGGCCGGCTTCGCGGACCAGTCCTGCCAGTTCGAGGAAGGCGAGGGCGCTGGAGACCGTCGGCTTGGACAGGCCGGTCTCGCGGGCGAGTTGGGCGCGGGAGGCGACGCCCCCGGTCCGCAGCCGCTCCAGCAGGAGCCGCTCGTTGGTGCTGCGCAGTCGCTGTCGGTTCCAGGGCTGTTCCGCACCACCGTCGCTGCTGCTCATCGCACCATTCTCATGCATATCGCCGTGACCCCTTGACGCATCAAGTAAAGGTACTTAACTTAAGCACGCCCGGCGCCGAGGCGAACCCCTGCACTGGCGAAACGGCAGTCCGCTCCCCGTCCCCGTCACCTGCCCAGGGAGGCACCGTGTCCGGCTCCCCGCCACCTGCCGGCGGCTTTGTCCGCCGTATCGGCCTGTTCCAGGCCACCGCCATCAACATGAGCCAGATGTGCGGCATCGGACCCTTCGTCACCATCCCCCTGATGGTCGCCGCGTTCGGCGGGCCGCAGGCCGTGATCGGCTTCCTGGCCGGCGCCCTGCTGGCGCTGGCCGACGGTCTGATCTGGGCCGAGATGGGCGCGGCGATGCCCGGTTCCGGCGGCTCGTACGTCTACCTCCGGCAGGCGTTCCAGTACCGCTCGGGCAAGCTCATGCCGTTCCTGTTCGTCTGGACGGCCATGCTCTTCATCCCGCTGATCATGTCCACCGGAGTCGTCGGCTTCGTCCAGTACCTCGGCTATCTGGCCCCCGACATGGGCCAGAACGCGGGGGACGCCGTCGGTCTCGGCATGATCGCGCTCGTCGTCCTGCTGCTGTGGCGCGGTATCGAGCACATCGCCCGCATCACCGCCGTCATGTGGTGCGTGATGATCCTGTCGGTCGCGCTGGTCATCCTCGCCGCGTTCACCCACTTCGACGCGGACCTGGCCTTCACCTACCCCGCGCACGCCTTCGAACTGACCAGCCACACCTTCTGGATCGGCTTCGCCGCGGGTCTCACCATCGGCATCTACGACTACCTCGGCTACAACACCACCGCGTACATGGGCGCCGAGATCAAGGACCCCGGGCGCATCCTGCCGCGCTCCATCATCTTCTCGATCCTCGGCATCATGGGGATCTACCTGCTGCTCCAGATCGGCACCCTCGGGGTCATCGACTGGCACCGGATGCTCAACGCCGACGACATCGCCTCCTCGTCGGTCGCCTCCGCGGTCATGGAGAAGACCTGGGGCAAGGGCGCCGCCGACACCGTCACCGTCCTCATCCTCATCACGGCCTTCGCCTCGGTCTTCACCGGACTCCTCGGCGGCTCCCGGGTGCCCTACGACGCGGCCCGTGACCGCGTCTTCTTCCGCCAGTA
The DNA here is from genome assembly GCF_010548325.1 of Streptomyces sp. SID13666. Classification (NCBI taxonomy): domain Bacteria; kingdom Bacillati; phylum Actinomycetota; class Actinomycetes; order Kitasatosporales; family Streptomycetaceae; genus Streptomyces; species Streptomyces sp. SID13666. Next base: position 112,607 of record NZ_JAAGLX010000028.1, read on the forward strand.
CGGGAAGCTGCACGCCAAGCACCGCTTCCCGATGCTGGGCCTGGCCACCATGGGCGTCATCACCGCGATCGGCTTCCTCATCGGCCGCCACACCGATCTGGCCACCCTCATCCAACTGCTCACCACCGTCATGGTGATCGTCCAGGCGCTCGCGCAGATCCTCGCGGTCTCGGTGCTGCGCCGCCGCCAGCCCGGTCTGCACCGGCCGTACAAGATGTGGCTCTACCCGCTGCCGAGCATCATCGCCCTCGTCGGCTGGCTGGTGATCTACGGCTACGCGGACAAGAACTCGCCCGGCCGTCACCCCATCGAGTGGTCCCTGGCGTGGGTCGCCCTCGGCTGCGTCGCCTTCCTCCTGTGGGCCCGCTTCGAGAAGGTCTGGCCGTTCGGGCCGAAGGAGATCACCGAGGAGTACCTCCAGGGGATCGACCCCGACACCGAGCAGGACACCGCGCCGGCGGCCGTCTGACGGACGCGGGGACGTAGGGAGGGGCCCCGGGCGAGCTGCCCGGGGCCCCTCCGCTTCTGGGTTCCGGCCGGCGTCACGTACCGTGCGCGCATGAGCGTGACGGGGGAACGGGACACCGGCCAGGGCTGCTTGACGGTCGCGATACGCATGCCGGTGCGGATCTTCGCGCTCGTCGTGATCCTTCCGGTGCGGATGGCGTGGGACGCGCTCGCCGCCCTGGGCCGCGGTCTGGGCGCCGGCCTGGGCTGGCTCTGGCGGCGCGTCGTCGTCGAACCGCTCAGCGCCGTGGCCCGCGGCACCGGCCGCGCCCTCCGGTGGCTGGGCGGCGCCCTCGCCCTGCTGGGCCGCGTCCTCATCGCCGTCCCGCTGGTGTGGCTCTGGACGGCGGTACTCGTCCCGGCCGGCCGGGGGACCGCCACCACCGCCCGGTGGCTGGTGCGCACGCTGGTCGTGGTGCCGCTCGGCGCCCTGTACCGCTACGTCCTGACGCCGTTCGGCCAGGGCGTGACGTGGTCGCTGCGCGCCGCCGGATCCGGCCTGGCCGCGCTGGTCCGGCTGCTCGGGACCGGCGTCGTCCTGCTCGTGACCCACCTCCTCGTCCGGCCGCTGCGGCTGCTGCACACCGCCGTCCTGGCCCCCGCCGCCCGCGCGCTGGCCGCCGCCCTCGCGGCCACCGGCCACGGCACCGGCGCGGCCGTGCGGTGGCTGCTGCGCGTGCTGGTCGTCGTTCCGCTGGTGCTCCTGTACCGCTACGTGCTGACGCCGGCCGGCCACGCCGCACGGTGGTCGGTGCGGGCACTCGGCACGGCCGCCGGCCGGCTGCTCCGCTACCTGGTCGCCGTACCGGCCGTGGCTCTCTACCGCTACGTACTCACGCCGCTCGGCCATGCCGCGGTCCGGACGGCTCGCGCGTCCGGCACCGCCGCGGTGTGGCTCGGGCGGGTGCTGTTCGTGGTGCCGGTGGTCGCGTTCCACCGGTACGTGCTGACGCCGCTGGGCCGGGCCGCGGCGTGGTCGGTGCGGGCGCTCGGCACGGCCCTCACCTGGTCGGCCGAGGCCGTCGGCACGGCTGTCGGCTGGCTGCTCCGGTATCTGCTCGTGGTGCCCGTCGTGGCCCTCTACCGCTATGTACTGGCCCCGGTGGGGCGGGAGATCGCCGCCGCGCTCGGCCATGCCTGGCGGGTCGCCGGGTACATCTCGCGGGCGGTGGGGCGCGGGCTGAAGTGGCTGGCGCGGACCCTGATCGGCGATCCGGCGCGCTGGGTGTGGCACACCGTCGTCGTGCCGGCCGCCGACGCCGTGCGCGCCGTCGGCCGCTGGACGCGGCGCGAAGTGCTCGCGCCGGTCGGACGGGCGGTCGGTGAGGCCCGGCAGATCGTTCAGGACGCGCTGCGCACCGTCCGTGTGACCGTTCGCGAGGCCCGGGCGGACGCCCGCCGGATGCTGTTCGGGGCGCCGAAGAGCGCCCCGCGCCTTCCGGAGCAGAGCGCGGCGCCCGTCCCGGACCTCGTGAAGCGCGCCCCGGAGTTCGGCAAGCGCGTCCCGCCGGGCCACCGCTGAGCGGGACCGGGACCCGGCGGGGCGGCGTCGTCAGCCGGCGGAAGCCGTCGCCGTACGCCAGGTCGCCGACGAGGAACGTCCGGGCGGCCCGCTCCTCGTTGGTGAGTTCGATCTCGACCCGGCGGCGCGGACCGGTCCCACGGAACGGTTCCGGTCCAGACCAGTTATGCATACGAGATGCGAATGGCGGTGGCCGGAGGCGAGGATGAGATTTGGCCGAAACCCCGCGGGCCCGCTGCTCCGCACCGCCCGTCATCACCTGTGCGCGACGCGGCGTAACCTTGGGTATGACAAACGGGCCCCGACAAGGCCTCCGCAGACGTACGAGGGACTGAACGACACTGGGCAAGCGACAGCCCGAAGGCCCACCGCCCGCACCGACGGTGCAGCGCATCCGCCTGCGCTACACCAAGCGCGGCCGCCTCCGGTTCACCAGTCACCGCGATTTCCAGCGCGCCTTCGAGCGGGCCCTGCGCCGCGCCGAGGTGCCGATGGCGTACTCGGCGGGCTTCACCCCGCACCCCAAGGTCTCGTACGCGAACGCCGCGCCCACCGGCGTCGGCAGCGAGGCCGAGTACCTGGAGATCGGCCTCACCGAGGTCCGCGACCCCGAGAAGCTGCGACTGCTGCTCGACGAGTCGCTGCCCACCGGGCTCGACATCACCGAAGCGGTGGAGGCCCGTACCTCCGGCCTCGCCGAGCGGCTGCAGGCCTCCGTATGGCAGCTCCGGCTCGACGGCGTCGAGCCGGCCGAGGCGGAGCGTGCGGTCGCCCTCTTCCTCGCCGCCGAGACCGTCCAGGTCGAGCGGAAGACCAAGAACGGCATGCGCGCCTTCGACGCGCGCGACGCCGTCACCCGGCTCGAGGTCATGCCGGCTGACGCGCTCGAACAGGGTGCGGATAGGCCCGAGCCTGTCGCCTGTGCGATACTGCGGCTAGTTGTTCGGCACTTGACACCTGCCGTGCGACCCGACGACGTCCTGTCCGGCCTCCGTGTGACGGCCGACCTCGCGCCGCCGGTCCCCGCAGCGGTGACCAGGCTGGCGCAGGGGCCGCTCCACGAAGAGTCCGGGACGGTCACCGACCCGCTCGCGCCAGATCGCGACGCCGCGACGGTGCCGAGTGGGGACTCCCCGCCGAAGGCTGGGGAAGCTTCCGCGTAGGAACGCCGTCGACGTGTTGCCGACGCGCCAGGGAGCCACCCGGGCCCGGTGACGCTGACCTCATAAGACTTTCGTCGGCCCGTCACAGGCGTGCCGACGAGCGAGACAACAGCTCCCGTGCGGCGCCCGCGCCCCCGGACAGCGGCACCACGACCGACGTCGCGGCCCGCCGCCACCGGAACAGAGCGCGGCGCCCGGGAGCATGACGGGAGCACTGCCCGAATGCTCGATCACAACGAGCCCAACGAGGCGCCGGACACCGGCGCCGCAACCAGCGAAGAAGCCACGGCCCCCCGCCGTCGCCGCCGCGCCGTCTCCCGCCCGGCGGGCCCGCCCGCCGCGCCGGCCATACCGGCCACTTCCGCCGACGAGGCCCCGGCCGCGAGCCCGGCGTCCGCCGAGGACACCGACACCTCCGCCGCGCCGCCGCGCGCCCGTCGTCGCGCCACCCTTCACTAGCGCTGTCATGTTCCTCATCCTCCCAGGAGCAACCGGCAATGGCACCCGCCTACCCGGGTCCATCGGTCCCACACCCATGAATCCCGGAATC
>NZ_JAAGLX010000029.1:0-115529 GCF_010548325.1 Streptomyces sp. SID13666
GTGTGCTCTTCCGATCTGCCGCGGATCCCGCGCTCGCGCTGTCCGCCCTGCTGGCCGCCGTCCGTGACCCGCACGCCGACGTCCGCAAGGCCGTCGTCCTGGCGCTGCTCCCGCACGGCGGCGGCCCGGGACCGGTCCTTGCGGCCCTGGCCGCCGCCGCGGACGACACCGACGCCGACGTACGCGCTTACGCCCGGCGGGCGACGGGAGCGGCCGTCTGACGGCGGCCGCGGGCTCTAGGCGGGCAGCAGCCCCCGGCGCACCAGCAGCGGCTCGATCTTCGGGTCGCGGCCGCGGAAGTTGCGGTAGGTGGTGAGGGAGTCCACGCTGCCGCCCTTGGAGAGCAGTTCCCGCCGGAAGGCGTCACCGTTCGCCCGGCGCATGCCGCCGTTCTCCTCGAACCAGTCGACAGTGTCCGCGTCCAGGACCTCGCTCCAGATGTAGGAGTAGTAGCCCGCGCTGTAGCCGTTCGAGAAGACGTGGGAGAAGTACGTCGAGCGGTAGCGCGGCGGGATCGCGGGGACGGCGATCCCGGCCGCCTTGAGCGCCTCGGCCTCGAACGCCTGGGCGTCGCCCGGGTCGCTGCCGGCCCCGATCGTGTGCCAGGCCCAGTCGAGCAGCGCGGCGCCCAGGTACTCGACGGTCCTGAAGCCCTGGCCGAACGCGTCGGCCTCCGCCATCCGCTCGATGAGCTCGGCCGGCAGCGGCTCGCCGGTCTCGTGGTGCTTGGCGTAGTTGGCGAGCACCTCGGGCCGCAGCGCCCACATCTCGTTGACCTGGGACGGGTACTCGACGAAGTCCCTGGGGACCGCGGTCCCGGCGAAGAACGGGTACTGGACGTCGGAGAACAGCCCGTGCAGCGCGTGCCCGAACTCGTGGAAGAGCGTGTTGACCTCGGCGAAGGTCAGAAGCGCCGGCTCACCGGGGGCGGGCTTGGCGATGTTGAGGTTGTTCACCACGACCGGGCGGGTGCCGAACAGTCCCGACTGGCCGACCAGCGCGTTCATCCAGGCCCCGCCGCGCTTGGAACCGCGCGCGAAGAGGTCGGCGAGGTAGAGGCCCAGCGGTGTCCCGTCCTCCTCGGACACCTCGAAGACCCGGACGTCGGGGTGGTAGCCGACGAGGTCGGTGCGCTCGGTGAATCGCAGCCCGTAGACCTGCGAGGCGGCGAAGAACACCCCGTCGTGCAGGACCCGGTCGGCCTCGAAGTAGGGGCGCATGACGGCGGCGTCGAAGGCGTACCGCTCCTTGCGCACCTGCTGTGAGCGGTAGGCCCAGTCCCAGGCCTGGATGGGGCCGGTGTCGCTCACCGCGGCCAGTGCGGCGGCCTCCCGCTCGGCCATGGCGACGGCCGGCGGGACGAGCCGGTGCAGCATGCCGGTGACGGCGTCGGTGGTCAGCGCCGTCTGGTCGGCGACGACGTACGCGGCGTGGCTGTCGTACCCGAGCAGCGCGGCCCGTTCGGCGCGGAGCGTCGCCATGCGGACGGCGAGCTTGCCGTTGCCCTTGGCGCCGCGGCCCAGCGAGCGCTCCAGGAGCCGCTCGCGGACCTCGCGGTTGTCGAGGGAGGCGAGCTCCGTCTGGTTGGAGAAGTTCTTCAGGCTGATGACGTACTTGCCGTCGTGCCCGCGGGCCCGGCCGTTCTCGGCGGCGGCCGAGATGGCGTCCTCCGACAGCCCGGCGAGCTCCTCCGGGCCGTCCAGCACCAGGGCCGCGTCGCGGGTGTCGTCGAAGACGTTCTGCTGGAAGGAGGTGGCGGCGGTGGCGAGTTCGGCGTTCAGCTCACGCAGCCGCTGCTGGTCCTCGGGGGAGAGCTGGGCGCCGGCCCGCAGGAAGGTGGTGTGATACCGCTCCAGGAGCCGCAACGACTCCGCGTCCAGACCGAGTTCGGCGCGGTCGTCGTGGAGCGACGCGACGCGGGCGAACAGTCCGGCGTCCAGGTGGATCGCATCGCTGTGCGCGGCGAGCCGCGGATTGAGCTGCGCTTCCAGTTCCTGCACGGCCGGGTTGGTGTCGGCCGAGGACTGGTTGAAGAACACGTTTCTGACGCGCCGCAGCAGGGCCCCGGATCGCTCCAGCGCCACGATGGTGTTCTCGAAGGTGGGCGGCTCCTGGCTGCCCGCCACCGCCGCGACCTCTTCCAGCTGCTCCGCGAGACCTCGCTCGAACGCCGGGAGATAGTGCTCGTCGCGGATCTCGGCGAACGGCGGCAGCTCGTACGGAAGCGGGCTCGGGCTGAAGAATGGATTCGTCGTCACCCGCCCGACCCTACGCCGCCCGCCTGCTTCCCCCGGAGGACGAAGGGGATCGTCCGGACATCCCTGTCAGGCACATCCCCGACGGCCGCGGGGCAGGCCCGGGAAGCCGAGCCCGCCCCGCGGCCGTGGGCAAGGAGGGGTACGGGTCGTACGGATCAGCCACCGCTCTTGCGGCGGAACTCGCGCTGTCCGCCGGCTCGCCCGTGGGCACCGTGGATCTTCGAGCTGTCCGGTCCGCCGCCGGCGGCAGCGGCGCTCTGGTTGCCTCCGCGCTTCCGCTCCAGGGCTTCACGGAACTTGCGCTTGACCTCGTCCTCGGCCGGCTCGGCCGCGGCGGACGCGTCCGCAGCGCCGGGCACCTCGGTCGCCTCGGTCGCCTCTTGGTCTGATGCCTCGGCAGTCATGGGGGCCTCCTGGTTTCGTTCGGTTACGGGCCAAGCCTCGCATGCCCGGCCACGTACGACACACTGCAATACCGGCGGCGGGACGCCGGACCGCTCTCAGGAAGGACGTGTTCCATGACCTGGATGCTGTACGGCGCCACCGGATATACCGGACGCCTGATCGCCCGGCGGGCCGCGGCCCGTGGTGAACGGGTGGTACTGGCCGGCCGCAGCATCGCCAAGGTAGCGCCGCTGGCGGCGGAACTCGGTCTCGAGCACCGCATTTTCGGCCTTTCCGATCCGGTCGCGCTGCGGCGGGCGCTGGAGGGCGTCGAATCGGTCGCCCACTGCGCGGGGCCGTTCTCGGCGACGGCGCTGCCGATGGCGCTCGCCTGCATCGAGACCGGCACGCACTATCTGGACATCACCGGCGAGATCGATGTCTTCGAGCAGCTGCACGCCCTTGACGGGCAGGCCCGCGCCGCCCAGGTCGTCCTGCTGCCGGGCGCCGGCTTCGACGTCGTGCCGACCGACTGCCTGGCCGCCACCGTCGCCGCGGCCCTGCCCACCGCGAACCGTCTCGACCTGGCGATCCTGGTCGGCGGGACCGCCAGCCCCGGCACCGCCAGGACCGCGATCGAGGGGCTGCCCGACGGCGGGCGGGCCCGTATCGACGGCACGATCAGCGCGGTGCCGATGGGCTGGCGCCGGACCAGGGCGGCGTTCCCCTCGGGACCGCGGATGGTCACCTCCATCCCCTGGGGTGACGTCAGTACCGCCTTCCACTCGACGGCCATCCCCAACATCACCACCTACATGCCGCTGCCGCCCGGTGCCGCGGCCTTCAGCAAGGTGATGCGGCTGCGACCGGCGCGGATCCTGGCCCACGCCGCCGTCGGCGCGCTGGTGCGCGGACCCAGCGCGAAAGCGCTGGCCGGAACGCGTTCCGAGGCGTGGGCGCGGGCGAGCGACCCGGAAGGGCGCAGCGCGCAGGCGACGGTGACGATGCCGAACAGCTACGAGCTGACCGTCGAGTCGGTGCTGCGGATCATGCCGCGGCTCGCCGGTCTGCCGCACGGGTCGCAGACGCCGTCCCGGGCCCTCGGCGCCGGTTTCATCACCGAGTTCAGCGGCGTCACGCTCACGGAGTCGGGAGCCAAGCGCGGCTGGTGACGGTGCGGCTCAGTTGCCGTGCGCGCCGAGTACGAACAGCAGCCAGACGAATCCGGCCAGCAGGTGGGCGACGACGACGTAGACCAGAACGCGCAGGACCACGGCCCGTTCCTTGCGCCGCTCGCTGCCCTCGCTGGTACGCAGCTCCGGGGCGAGCGGTTCGTGGCGCGGGCGGCCGGTGGCGGTGTTGGTGACGGCGGCACGGACCGGGGTGGTGCCGGTGCCGTCGGTGCCGCTGGGGGTGGCTTCGGTGGGGGCGGTGTCGTTCATTTCGGGGTGTCCGCTCTCTTCGGGTCCTGCGTGTCCTGCGGGGTGACGCACAGGCCGGCCGCCTCGCTCTGCATGAGGGTGTGCAGGAAGAGCAGGTCGACCCCTTCGGGGGAGGCGGCGGCGAGGCGGTGCGGCACCAGCGAGTCGAAGTGCGCCGCGTCGCCGGTGTCCAGCAGATGGGTGTTCTCCCCGAGGGTGAGCCGCAGCCGGCCGCCGGTGACGTAGAGCCACTCCTCACCGGGGTGCACGCGGACCAGCCGGTCCTGCGCCTCGGGCGGTACATGGACCCGCAGCGCCTGCATGGCCCGGCCGGTGCCGCCGGCCCGCCAGTACGTCCAGCCTCCGGCGGGCACCGGTGCCATGCTGTCGCCGCGTACGATGGGGAACGGTTCGGCGGTCGTCTCCCCCAGCAGGTCCGAGACGGTCGTGCCGTACAGCCGGGCCAGCCCGAGCAGTACGGGAAGCGACGGCTGCCGGAGCCCGGATTCCATCCGCGACAGGTGCGCGGCGGAGAGTTCGAGCCGCCGGGCGGCTGCCTCCAGGGTGAGGCCGGTACGGCGGCGCTGCTCCTTCAGCCGGGGGGCGAGGACCAGCGTCTCCGCGGACGCGATATCGGTGTCCATGCCGTTGATGGAACAGCATCCCTTGCCTCTCGGGCAAATGTTTTGCCTGAGAGGCAAATCACCCGGCCTCTCCTCACCCGCTCAGGTCTGCCGCTCGGGCAGATAGCTGTCCGCGTCCAGCCCGAAGGTCCAGGCGACGCCCTCCCGGGCGGTCCTGGTCCGCGGCGGGACGCGCAGCCAGTACGTCCGGTGGGTGCCGTCCGGCTCCGGGGTGGAATTGACCACCTCGACCATCACCACCGCCTCGTCGTCGTCCAGCTCGATGCGCCACAGGATCCCGGTCTCGTCCCGGGCCACCGGCTTGGCACCTGACTCCGCGAGGTAGCGGTCGTAGCCGTAGTACTCCAGCATCACGCGGCGCAGCTCCGCGTTCTCCTCGGTCCGTATCCGGGCCGGGGTGAGGTCCGCGAGGCCGGCGAGGAACGCGGCAGGCACCGGCATACCGCGCCAGGCGTGCAGGGCGAAGCCGTCGGGGAAGGCGAGCGCGGGCCCGTCGCCCCGGTCCAGCCGGCCCGCCTCGTCCCGGTGCAGTTCCACCGGCCGCTCCGCTATCACCACGACCCGCTCGTACGGCCACCACCAGCCGGCGGCGCGAGCCACCGCCGAGACGCCTTCGAGCGTCCCGGCCTCCTCGTCGAAGGCGGCCAGCCACGCCGCGTCCTGCTGGCCGAGCACCGCGTCCAGCAGCACCAGGCGGACGGCGGCCGCGTCCGCGGGCTCCTCGCTGAGCGCCTCCACCACACCCGCGCGGATCCGGTCGGCGAGCGAAGCCGTCGAGTCCCACAGCTGGCCGCCGGTCAGTGCCCACCGCTCGGCCCAGCCCGCGGGTCCGAGCGCCGCATGCCGGCGCTGCCGCTCCGCCGCCCACGGGCGGGTGCGCACCGCGTCCCGCACGCAGCGCCCCGTTCCGTCCTCAGCCACCAGCCGCATCGCGGTCGCGGCGGCCTCCAGCGGCGAGCCGGTCCACACGACGCGCTCCGGTGCCGGGAGTCCGGCCTGCCAGTACGCGAGCTGTATCCCCGCCTCCGCCGCGGCGCGGTCCGCCGCCCCGGTCTCCGCCGCGATCGCCCGCCACCGCGCCGCCGTCTCCAGTGCCGTCGTCATTCCGTCCGTCCCCGCCCCTCGTCCTCGGTCACTTGAACTCCCCCCGCCGGTCGCGCGGCACCGCCGCGCACCTCAGTCCGCCACGACGCGCACGGCGCCGGGCACGTACTCGCGCTGCCGCACCACCCGGAACCAGCCCTTGGGCAGCGGTATGGCCGCGTGCTCCTCGTGCACCACCCGCCCGCCGTCCGGGAGATGGAGGAACGCGTCACCGAACGGACCGGGCTCGCGGACCAGGGTGCCGGGCCCGACGACCGCGTGCGCGTGACCGGTCACCTCGCCCAGCGCGAGCACCAGCCGTCCCCGTCCGTCCCGTGGCTGGCGCGCCAACGCCTCGACTCCGCGCGGCGGTTCCCCCGCCTCCAACGGCATGATCAACACGTCCCCCTGCCGGTACACAGCACGCTCCCCTCCGCCGTCCGCACCCTGCGGCCGCCGATGTCCAGAAGCTACGTGGCCGGTCTGACAACGCCCGCCGTCCGCGTTGTCAGTGCGGCTTGGTAGAACTTTGCCCAGATCAGTCGTCAGGCCAGTCCCGCCCGTGTCAGGAGATCAGCGTCATGTCAGCCGTAGAGCATCTGCAGGAGTTGCACGGCCTTCCTGCCTTCGACTTCCCCGGGCCCGACAGCAAGGACGAACTGCCCGCGCCGGAGACCGTCGCCTGGCGGCTCGCCGCGGATCCCTACGACGACGACTCCGACGAGGAGTTCGGGGATGTCTGGGACCGGTTCCTGGACACGGTGGATCCTTCCCGGGTGCGGGCGATCATCATCGGCCAGTGGGGCGAGGCCTACGAGGACGACTCCACCGGGATCGTCGAGGACCTCGTCGACGCCAAGGACCAGCTGACCGCGCTGGAGGCCGTGTTCATCGGCGACCTGGAGCAGGAGCAGGCCGAGATCTCCTGGATCGAGCAGTCCGACGTCACTCCCGTCCTGGCGGCCTATCCGGAGCTGCGGGAGTTCGGCGCCCGTGGCGGCACCGGCCTGCTGTTCCCTGCGGTGCGGCACGAGCACCTGCGCACCCTGACGTTCGAGGCCGGCGGTCTGCCCGCCGAGGTCGTCCGCGGCATCGCGGCGAGCGAGCTGCCCGCGCTGGAATATCTGGAACTGTGGCTCGGCGTCGAGGAGTACAGCGGCACGGCCACCCTCGCCGATCTCGCCCCGATCCTGGCCGGCGGCGGCTTCCCCGCGCTGCACCATCTGGGCCTGCGCAACAGCGAGATCCAGGACGAGATCGCCGCCGCGGTCGCCGCCGCTCCGGTGGTGGCCCGGCTCAGCTCCCTCGACCTGTCGCTGGGCGTTCTCACCGACGAGGGTGCGACCGCGCTGCTGGAAGGCCAGCCGCTCACCCATCTGCAGTGGCTCGACCTGCACCACCACTTCCTCAGCGACCCGATCGCCGCACGCCTGCGCGACACGCTGGTGCCCGCCGGCGTCGAGGTCGACCTGTCGGAACCGGGCCGCAGCTGGAACAACGACGGTGTCGTGCACCGCTTCACGGCGGTGGCGGAATGAGGGACACCTTCGCCGGCCTGCCGGTTCACACGCTGACGCATCCGGTCGGCGCCGCATCCGGCCTCCCGGCCGCGGACAGCGTCGCCTGGGGGCTGGAATGCGGCTACGGCGCCGACGCGGCGTTCCCCGAACTGTGGCGCGGCTTCCTGGACACGGTGGACACCGAGCGGGTCACCGCCCTGGTGATCGGATCCTGGTGGGACGGCGACTACACGAGTCTGGGCCCGGTGGTGGAGCTGATCGTCGCCGACGCGGCCCGGCTGCCCGGTCTGCGCGCGCTGTTCCTCGCCGATGTGGAGGGCGAGTCCTGCGAGATCTCCTGGCTGCTGATGGCCGACATCACGCCCGTGCTGGAGGCCTTCCCGCTCCTGGAGGAGCTGGGCGTGCGCGGCGGCAACACCGGGGACGACGCCCTGGTCCTGGCGCCCGTGCGGCACACCGCGCTGCGCGTGCTGCGATTCGAGTCCGGCGGGCTGCCGGGAAACGTCGTGCGCGCGGTGGCCGCGAGCGAGCTCCCCGCCCTGGAACACCTGGAGTTGTGGCTGGGCGTCGAGGAGTACGGCGGGGACTCCACGGTCGCGGACCTCGCCCCGTTGCTGGCCGGCGGCCGCTTCCCGGCCCTGCGCCATCTCGGGCTGCAGAACAGCGAACTGCAGGACGAGATCGCCGCGGCCGTGGCCGCCGCCCCGGTCGTCGCCCAGCTCACCTCGCTCGATCTCTCGATGGGTGTGCTCAGCGACGAAGGTGCTGCCGCCCTGCTCGGCGGTCAGCCGCTCACCCATCTGACCCGTCTCGACCTGAGTCACCACTACCTGAGCGACGCGGTCATGGAGCGCGTCAGCAGTGAACTGGGCGCCGCCGGGGTGACGGTGGACCTCTCCGAGCAGGAGAGCCCGGAGGATGAGGGCGATGACGAGGAGTGGCGCTATGTCGCCGTCTCCGAGTAGCTCCGCTGTCCGCTCCGAAGTCCGTTTCGCCGTCGTCGGGAATCCCGGCAACCGCCGGGTGGCGATGTTCGCCGACGCCGTGCGGGCTGCTGGGCTCCCCGCGCCCCGGATCGTGGCCTGGCGCGATGTGCTGCGCGGGGCGTACGGGTTCACGCCGGGCGAGGTCGTGCGGGTGGACTCCCCCGGCGAGGACCCCGAGGTCGACCGAGCACTGCGCGGCGGCGGCGATCCGACCCGCGTCGAGGGCAGTGCCCTCTGGTACCGGCGGTTCACCGACGCGGTACGGGAGGTGGCGCGGGCCGCGGTGGAGGCGGGCGCCACCCTGCTCGACGATCCGCAGGACGTCGCCGTGCTGTTCGACAAGCGGCGCTGCCACGCCCGGCTGCTGGCGGCCTGCGTTCCGGTACCGCCGGCGCTCACCGCGCCCGTGCACGGCTGGGACGACCTCAGGGAGCAGTTGCGCGCGGCGCGCATGCCGCGCGCCTTCGTCAAGCCCGCGCACGGCTCGTCCGCGTCGGGCGTGATCGCCCTCGAGTTCGGCGGGCCCGGCCGGCTCAGGGCGACGACGTCGGTGGAGCGGACCACCGACGGACGGCTCTTCAACTCGCTGCGCGTACGGCGCTACGAGGACGAGCGCGAGGTCGCCGCGCTGGTGGACACGCTGGCCGGGGACGGTCTGCAGGTGGAGCGCTGGCTGCCCAAGGCCGCGCAGCACGGCCGGGCCGCCGATCTGCGGGTCGTCGTGGTGGACGGCAGGGCGACCCACGCGGTGGTGCGCACCAGCCGCTCCCCGATGACCAATCTCCATCTCGGCGGCGCCCGCGGGGACCTCGCGGCGGCGCGCGCCGCCACCGAAGCGGCCGGACTCGGCTGGGAAACAGTGACGGGCATCGCCGAACAGGCCGCGGCCTGCTTCCCCGGGACACTCTGCGTCGGGGTCGACGTACTGCCCGGCACCGGCTGGCGGCGCTTCGCCGTCGGCGAGGTCAACGCCTTCGGCGACCTGCTGCCGCGTCTGACGGGCCTGCCCGGCAGCGGCGCCGAGGAGCAGGACACCTACGCCGCCCAGGTGGCCGCCGTTCTACGCAGGGAGCGCCACCGTGCCACAGCCGCCGCTTGAGATGAACGAGATCGTGGGCAGTCACGACCTGCTGCTCGTCACCCTGGACACCCTGCGCTACGACGTGGCCCAGGAGCTGGCGGCCGCGGGCCGGATCCCGCATCTGGCCGCCCATCTGCCCACCGGCGGCTGGGAGCGGAGGCATGCGCCGGGTAGCTTCACCTACGCCTCCCACCAGGCCATCTTCGCCGGTTTCCTGCCGACTCCGGCCACCCCGGGACCGCATCCGCGGCTCTTCGCGGCCCGCTTCGCCGGCAGTGAGACGACAGCGGACGGCACCTATGTGTTCGACACACCGGACCTGGTGTCGGGTCTGGCGGCTGCCGGGTACCGGACGGTGTGCATCGGCGGCGTCGGCTTCTTCAACAAACAGGCGCCACTGGGTTCCGTGCTGCCCGGGATGTTCCAGGAGAGCCACTGGGAGCCGGAGTTCGGCGTGCCCTCCCCCACCTCCTTCGAGGCGCAGATCGCCCGCGCCGAGGAGGTCGTCGCCGGGCTGCCCGACGAGCAGCGGCTCTTCCTCTTCGTGAACGTCTCGGCACTGCACCAGCCCAACTGGTTCCATCTGCCCGGCGCCACCCGCGAGGCGGGCGACTCCCGCGCGACGCACGCCGCCGCCCTGGAGTACGTGGACCGGCACATCGGCCGGCTGTTCACGGCGGCGAGCAGCCGCCGCCGCTGCTTCGCGATCGTCTGCTCCGACCATGGCACCACGTACGGCGACGACGGCTTCACCGGCCACCGGCTCGGCCATGAGGCCGTCTGGACCGTCCCCTACGCCCACTTCTTCCTTGAGGCCGAGGCACAGCGATGAGCACCACGACGATCGACCCCGCGACCTCCATCGACACAGGCACAGGCACCGGCACCCGGCCGTACGAGAGCTACGTCTATGCCTACCCGCACAAGACCGCGTACCGGAAGCTGGAGGACCGCCCTCCACTGCGTGACCTGTGGGCGGGCGAACCGGTGGGCGCGCTCTCCCTCTACGCCCACATACCGTTCTGCGAGGTGCGGTGCGGCTTCTGCAACCTCTTCACCCGGATCGGCGCCCCCGAGGGGCTGACCACCCGCTATCTCGACGCCCTGGAGCGCCAGGCGGGCGCCGTCCGTGAGGCGCTCGACGCGGCCGGCGGCGAACCGCGCTTCGCGGCGGCGGCCTTCGGCGGCGGGACACCGACGTTCCTGGACGCCGGCGAGCTGCAGCGGCTCTGCGACATCGCCGAACTGCGCATGGGCGCCGACCTGCGGGCGATCCCGTTGTCGGTCGAGGCGTCGCCGGCCACGGCGACCGCCGACCGGCTGGCGGTCCTCGCCGACCGCGGCACGACCCGCCTGAGCCTCGGAGTGCAGAGCTTCGACGACACCGAGGCGCGCGCGGCGGTCCGCCCGCAGCGGCGCGCCGACGTCGAGGCGGCGCTGTCCCGGATCCGCGACGCCCGCATCCCCGTCCTCAACATCGACCTGATCTACGGCATCGACGGTCAGACCGAGCGCAGTTGGCAACGGTCCCTGGACGCCGCGCTCGCCTGGCAGCCCGAGGAGCTGTACCTCTATCCGCTCTACGTACGCCCGCTGACCGGCCTCGGCCGCCTCGGCGGCAGCACGGACACCGGCACCGGCGCGGGAACGGCCGACACGGAGACGGCCTGGGGCGAGCAGCGGCTGCGCCTGTACCGGTTCGGACGTGACCACCTCCTGGACCGGGGCTACGAGCAGGTGTCGATGCGGATGTTCCGCCGCCGGGGCGCGCCCGCCACCGGCGGAGAGGACTACGCGTGCCAGACCGACGGCATGATCGGCCTCGGCTGCGGCGCCCGCTCGTACACCTCCGCACTGCACTACTCGTTCGACTACGCGGTCGGCATGAGTGAGATCCGGTCGATCATCGACGACTACACCACCCGTTCCGCCCAGCAGTTCGCCGTCGCCGAGTTCGGCCGGCGGATGAACGGGGACGAGCCCCGCCGCCGCCATCTGCTGCAGTCGCTGCTCCAGGCCGAGGGCATGCCGGTGGACGACTACCGGGCACGTTTCGGCACCGGCCCCGAGCAGGACTTCCCCGTCGAACTCGGCCGGTTCGCCGCCGCGGGCTGGCTCGACGGTGCGGCCGCCCCCGAGCGGCTGCGGCTGTCCGCTGAAGGGCTGGCGCACTCCGACGCGGTCGGCCCCGCGCTGTTCTCGGACCCCGTCCGCGCCCTCATGGCTGAGTACGACGCGAAATGAAGCCCCAACCGGACAACCCAGATGTCTCGCAGACCCCGATGGATCTGTCGATCCTCTACCGCGGCCCGCTCGCGAGCTGCGACTACGACTGTCCCTACTGCCCGTTCGCCAAGCGCCGCGACAGCCGCGAGCAGTTGCGCGCCGACCGCGCCGCCCTGGAGCGCTTCGCCGGCTGGGCCACGGCACAGACGGGTGACCGGCTGTCGCTGCTCTTCACGCCCTGGGGCGAAGGCCTGGTGCGCTCCTGGTACCGGCGCACCCTCGCGGAGCTGAGCCACCTGCCGCACATCCGGCGGGTGGCGATCCAGACCAACCTCAGCTGCCGCACCGACTGGCTGGAGGACGCCGACCCCGGCACCGTCGCCCTGTGGTGCACGTACCACCCCGGCCAGACGCCGTACGACCGGTTCCTCGCCAAGTGCCGGGATCTGGCGGACCGCTCGGTCCGGCACAGCGTGGGCGTCGTCGGCCTCCCCGAGCACCTCGCCGAGGCCCGGCGGCTGCGCGCCGATCTCCCCGCCCATGTCTACCTGTGGATCAACGCGGCCGAGGGTCACACGTACACCGACGCCGAGGCGGACGAGTGGACGGCCATCGACCCGCTCTTCCCCTACAGCCGCCACCCGCACCGCAGCGCGGGGCTGCCCTGCCGCACCGGCGAGTCGGTGATCTCGGTGGACGGCGAAGGCACCGTCCGCCGCTGTCACTTCGTCCCCGCCGAGCTCGGCAGTCTCTACGACGGCTCGTACCGCAGGGCGCTGCGGCCGCGGGCGTGCCCGCTCGCCGTCTGCGAGTGCCACATCGGCTACGTCCATCTGGAGTCGCTGCCGCTGTACGACACGTTCGCGGGCGGCGTTCTGGAGCGGATCCCGGCCGACCCGGCCCCACGTGTCCGGCCCGCCCTGACCCTCGTACCTGCTCAGCCCTTGCGGCCGACCCCGCCGTAGAAGCCGATCCGGCTCAGCTCCGCCGGTTCCGGGAGCGGGGCGTCCGGGCGCCACAAGGGCACCTGCACCAGGCTCGGTTCCAGGAGCGTGAAGCCGTCGAAGAACGGCTCGATCTCCTTGTGCGGCCGCACGTTCATGGTCGCGGTGGCCTTGTTGTAGATCTTGCTGACCTCGGGGAAGCTGCCGCCGTGGAAGTCGGCCGTGGCGTGCGACAGCACCAGGTAGCTGCCGTCCGGCAGCGCGTCGCGCAGGGTGGCGACGATGGCGGCCGGGTCCTCCGCGTCGGTGATGAAGTGCAGTACGGCGACGAGGAGCACGGCGACCGGCTGGTCGAAGTCGATCAACTCACTGATGGTCGGGTGGTCCAGGATGCCGCGCGGCCGGCGCACGTCGCCCAGGAAGAAGCCGGTGTTCCCCGAACCGGTCAGCCGGGCTCCGGCGTGGGTCGCGACGATGGGGTCGTTGTCGACGTAGGCGACCCGCACGTCGGAGGAGAGACCCTGCGCGACCTCATGGGTGTTCGGCGAGGTGGGGATGCCCGTTCCGATGTCGATGATCTGGCGGATGCCGTTGTCCACCAGGAAGCCGACGGCCCGCCGGAGGAAGTCCCGGTTCGCGCGGGCGCTGGGGATGATGTCGGGGACGGCGTCGATGACGCGCTGCGCGGCCTCCCGGTCGACCTCGTAGTTGTCCCAGCCCCCGAGGTAGAAGTCGTACATACGGGCGGGGTGGGGCCGGCCCGTGTCTATCTTCTCGGCGGGGAATCCCTGATCGGTCACGCCGTCCTCCGGTTCGGTTCTGTTCGCTCGGCCGCGACAACGGCGGCGCTACTCGGCACGGTCGGGGCAGTCACAGCAGTCACAGCAGGAAGTCCGCTTCGCCGGCCTTCGCGCCCCGGATGAATGTGGAGATCTCAAGATCGGTGTAGATCAGCGCCGGGCCGTCGGGGTCGGTGGACTGGCGCAGCGCCACCCGGCCGTCGTTCAGTTTCTTGGCCTCGACGCAGCTGCCGCCGTTGCCGCCGCTCCACGGCTTCCGCCAGCCCTCGTGACCGAGGTCCTTCGCGGGCATGCCGTTGTATATGCGACCCATGGGTCAGATCTCCTTGCGAATGCCACCGAGGATGGCCTTGGTGCTCTGTGCCGGCGCGGCCTGCGCGCACATCCGGTCCAGCGCCTCCAGGAAGGCCGACACGTCGTCGCGTTCGTCGAAGTACGCGCCGCCGATCAGGCTCTCGGTGTAGGCGATGTCCGGGAGTTCCTGGATCTCGAACCGGAAGATGTGGAAGGGCCCGTACATCGCGGAGTGCGGGCCGGCCGTGAACGGCATGACCTGCAGCCGGACGTTGGGGAGCTCGGTGAGGTCGGCCAGGTGCGCGATCTGGGCGCGCATGACGTCCACGCCGCCGATGGGACGGCGCAGCACCGTCTCGTCCATCACGACCCACAGCAGGGGTGCCTTCTCCCGCGTGAGCAGCGCCTGGCGCTCCAGGCGCAGTGCCACCAGGCGGTCGATCTCGTCGACGGAGGCGTGCGGCAGGCCGGCCCACAGCACCGCACGCGTGTACTCCTCGGTCTGCAGCAGCCCGGGCACGTAGTGCGGCTCGTAGGCGCGGATGATGCTGGCCTCGCCCTCCAGGCTGACGAAGGCGCTGAACCACTCCGGCAGGACGTCACGGAAGCGGTGCCACCAGCCGGGCCGGTTCGCCTCGCGGGTGAGCGCGAGAAAGCCGCTGACCTCGGTGGGAGACGTGACTCCGTAGGTCTGCAGCAGCTTCTCGACGTAGGGCAGTTTGAGGCCGACCTCGGCCTTCTCCATCCTGCGGATCGTGGCATGAGTGACATCGAGAGCCAGGCCGGCCTGCTCGTAGGAGAGGCCCGCCTTCTCCCGCAGGTCCTGGAGTCGTTTGCCGAGCACCACCCGCAGTACGGTCGGGGCGCCTCCCGGCCGTGCTTCCGCCACGAGTCTCCTCCTCCAACTTCCCTCGGTGGTACGCAGTGTGCCATGCCGTCAGTGGACCGAACAGACCGTACAGACGATTGTGTAATTTACAGATCGGACCTTGCCATGTGTTCGGCGCGACCCTCATAGTTGCGGAGTGGCTGCTTCCCAAGACGCTCTCCGGGTAGCGCGTCATGACGGCCCGACCCATCCCGGCCGCTATGACGTCTTCCGGCTTCCCGCGCAGAACGCCTCCGTGGCGGATGCGCGCGGCCGCGTCCGCGCGCGTCTGCGGGACTGGGGTGTGGATCTCGAAGTCACCGACGACGCGGGACTGGTGGTGACGGAGCTGTTCACCAACGCCGTCCGCCACACCGACAGCGAGAAGATCACCTGTTCACTGCTGGCGCTGGGCCGGGTGCTGCGCGTCGAGGTCACCGACCAGGGGCACGGGCGGACCGAGCCGCGCACCCGCACCGCCGATGTCGACGAGGAGTGCGGTCGCGGACTGCTGCTCGTCAGCGTCCTGGCGCAGTCCTGGGGAGTGGGCCCGGCCGAGGACGGCGAGGGGCGCGTGGTCTGGGCCGAGCTGCCCTGCTTGCCCGCCCTCCGCCACCCCTGACCGTCCCCGCACCGCCGCCTCCGGCCGGCCTACGGACGACGGCCCGCAGGCCGAGGGCCCGCGACTCCCGCCCGCTGCCTACAGCGGCAGCAGGTCGGGCCGCTTGGGCTCGACGTGGTCGCCGGAGGATTCGCCGCGCAACCGGCGGCCGATCCACGGCACCAGGTGCTCGCGGGCCCAGTGGATGTTGTCGCGCCGTACCTCGCCCGGAGCCCGTACCGGCTCCGGCTCCCAGGCCTGCTCGGGGTCGGCGCACACGGGAAGGCCGAGCACCTGCGCCGCGCGCAGCGCGACCAGGGTGTGGCCCTCCGGGGACAGATGCAGCCGGTCGCCGCTCCACGCCCGCCGGTCCTGCACCGAGCGCAGCGACCACAGGTCGAGCACCGGGCAGTCCTGGCGGTCCGCGATCGACCGGACGTGCGCCGTGTACGTCGCGATCTTGCCGCGCAGATGGCGCAGCACCGGGACGTCACGGGTGTCGAAGCCGGTGCAGATCAGCACCGTGCCGACCGAGGAGGTGAGGTCGGCGACCGCCGCCTCCAGCCGCTCGGCCACGTCGTCCGGGTCGCTGCCCGGCCGGAGGATGTCGTTGCCGCCCGCGCAGAACGTCACCAGGTCCGGTGCGAGCTCCCTGGCGCGCGGTACCTGCTCGGCCACGATCTGGTCGAGCAGCCGGCCGCGCACGGCGAGGTTGGCATAGCGGAAGTCGTGTTCGGGGCGCCGATCGGCGAGTTGAACGGCCAGGCGGTCGGCCCAGCCGACGAAAGCGCCGTCAGGACCCGGGTCGCCGACGCCCTCGGTGAAGCTGTCCCCCACCGCGGTGTACGACCCGATCGCGCCACTGTTGTTTGTTTTCGAATCGTCAGCCACGGCAGCCCATACTCCCCTTCCGGAAGTGACCTACGCCATCGTAACCGGGGGTTGACGTGGCGTGATTTAGAACACGAGGTCATATTCCGCGCAGCCGGAATACGGCCGCGTCCAGGTCGCCGACCAGCCCCGTCCGCAGTCCGCGGGTGGCCAGCACGGCGCCGCGGTGCACGGTTCCGGTGGCGGGATCCCGGTAGGCGGACGCCGGGTCGAGGCCGCGCAGCCGCAGCGGCGGCTGGGGTTCGCCGAAGGACTGGGAGTGCAGCCAGGCGAGGACGACGATCTCGTCGCCGCGCACGTACTGCACGGCGCTGAGCCCGCCGCCTCCGGGCGCGCGCAGCCGGTACAGGTCGCCGTACTGCACGACGGGCCGGATCGCCTTGTAGAGCTCGACCCAGTCCTTGGCCTCGGCCAGTTCCTCCTCGCTCCACGCCGTCAGGTCGCCGCCGACGCCGAGCACCCCGGCCATGGCGCTCACGAAGCGGAAGCGCAGGCTGCTGGCACGGTGGTTGAGCATGCTGTTGGGGCTGTCGGTGACCCAGGCGGCCATCACCCGGGCGGGGTGCAGCTGACTGAATCCGTGCTGGATCGGCAGCCGGTCCAGCGGGTCGGTGTTGTCCGAGGTCCACACCTGGTCGGTACGGGACAGGATCCCGAGGTCCACCCGGCCGCCGCCGCCCGAGCAGGATTCGAAGGCGACGCCGGGGTGTGCGGCCCGCAGCCGGTCGAGCAGCCCGTACAGCCCCTGCACGTGGTCGACCCACAGCCGCTGCGGGTACGGCTCACCGGGCCAGCCGGCGTCGGTGAAGCACCGGTTGAAGTCCCACTTCACGTAGTCGACGGGGGCGCTGTGCAGCAGCGCGTCCAACTGCTCCCACAGGTACTCGCGCACGTCCTCGCGGGCGAGGTTGAGGATCAGCTGGTTGCGGAACTCGGTGCGCCGTCGTCCGGTGTGGTGCTGCACCCAGTCCGGATGCGCTCGGTACAGGTCGCTGTCGGGGTTGACCATCTCCGGTTCCACCCAGATGCCGAACCGCATGCCCAGGGCGTGCACATCGTCGGCGAGCGGCTTGAGCCCGTTCGGGAACCGGTCGGGGTTGGCGGTCCAGTCGCCCAGTCCGGCGCGGTCGCTGGTCCTGGCACCGAACCAGCCGTCGTCGACGACGAAGAGCTCGACGCCCATCGCCGCGGCCCGGCGGGCGAGTTCGCGCTGCTGCTCCTCGCCGACGTCGAAGCGGGTCGCCTCCCACGAGTTGTAGAGCACCGGCCGCGGCTGCCCGGCGTCCGGGATCACATGGGCCAGCTGGTAGGCGTGCCAGGCGCGGCTCGCGGCGCCGAAGCCGCCGTCCGTGTGGAGCCCGGCGAAGACCGGGGTGGTGAAGGACTCCCCCGGCTCGAGCAGCACCAGTCCCGCGTCGTCGTGCCCGGCGCCGCCGGTGGCCTGCACCCGGCCGTCGGGCAGCTGCTGCACGGCGATGCGCCAGGAGCCGGACCAGGCCAGCGCGGCGGTCCACACCTCGCCCTGCTCCTCGCCCGCGTCGCCCGCGTCGAGGCCGATCCACGGCAGGTGGTGGTGGCCGGTGTGGCCGCGCCGGCTGCCGATCACCTTCTCACCGGCGGTGAGTGCGGTCCTCGCCAGCCGGGTCTCGGACGCCCAGCGGCCGTGCAGGTGCGACAGCCGCCAGCCGTCGCGTTCCGGCAGGGTCCAGGCGGCGGAATCGGCGCGCAGCAGCTCGACGGCGCCGGTGTGTCCGTTGGCCACATGGGTGGCGGTGGTCCAGCGCTCGACGACGTCGGATCCCGCGCGGACCCGGTAGTGCAGCGTCAGGTCGAGATGGTGGACGGAGTCGTGGAAGTGCAGCCGCAGCTCGTCGTTCTCGGTCTCGGCCTCCTCGAAGCACCATTCGGTACCGCGCGCCGTGGCGTCACGGACCGAGAGCGCGGGCCGGACGAAGCGCGGGCCGCCTTCGACGGGGTACTCCTCGTGGCCGTCGAGCGCCGACTCGAAGGAGCTCCCGTCAGGGAGCGGTTCCGCGGCCAGCGCCTCGGCGTCGGCGAGCTGGATGCGGGCGCCCCAGTGCAGATGAAGCAGCTCGTCGCGCTCGGTCAGATGCACGGCGTAGCTGCTGCCGGGACCCGAGAGCAGCCACAGCCGCCCGGTTCCGCCCGTCTCGATCATCAGAACTCCCCTTTTCCGATCACGTACGAACATCGTTACGCGGGCAGAACCCGAAGGCAATGGCGCGGCGGACACATACCGGCCGGTACGTCGGTGGAGCCGGTGTCGTATCGTCGGCTGAGGTTCAGCCCCGAGCTCTGAGCCGTGACCCGAAGGAGCGCCGGTGACCCAGCAGCTGCCGCAGACCCCCGCCACCGACACCGAAGCAGGGACCGGCACCGCGACCTGTGCCGAGCCGGTACTGACCGGTGTCCGAAACTTCCGTGACGTGGGCGGTCTCCGCGCCGCCGACGGTCGCCGGGTCCGGCCGGGGAAGCTGTTCCGCAGCGGTCACCTCGCGCACACCACCGACGAGGACGCGGCCTTCCTGGCCACCCTCGGTCTGCACACGATCTTCGACTTCCGCAACGCCGACGACATCAGGATGGAAGGCCCCGACGTCGATCTGCCAGGCGTCCAGAACATCAACATGCCGCTCAGCGACCCGGCTCACGGAGCCGACTTCTGGCACACCGTGCGCGACGGCGACCTGGACGCGCTGCGCGACGCCCTCGGCGACGGCAAGGGCGCCGAGCGGATGACCACCGCCTACCGGCAGCTCATCCTGGACCGCACCGCCCAGCACAGCCGCATGCTGGAACTGCTCGCCGAGGAGCCCGCCGTCCCGGCCCTGCTGCACTGCGCCGCGGGCAAGGACCGGGCCGGTACGTCGATGGCGATCATCCTGCTCGCCCTCGGCGTGGACCGCGCCGAGATCGAGGCCGACTACCTGGAGAGCAACGCGGCCCACCGCCGCTACAAGGTCCAGCGCGGTGACGGCGCCACCGGCTCCGCCATCGACCCGGAGATCATGAAGCTCCTCAGCCCGCTCTTCGAGGCCCGGCTGGAATACCTGACCGCCGCCTTCGACACCATCGACGAGCACTGGGGCTCCGTCGACCGCTATCTCTCCGAGGGCCTGGGCTGTACGGAGGAGCGGCGCGCGCGACTGCGCGAGCTGCTCCTCACGGACGCCTGAGACCCGCCCGCCGGGTCACCAGCTCCAGCGCTCGTCGACGACCGCGTCGTGCGGGTCGGTGACCCAGCCCGCGGCCAGCACCAGCCCGGTGGCGCGGTGCACGGCGAGGAAGCCGAAGGGGCGGTCGAAGGTCACGGCCACGAACTTCGCCTTCTTCTGCGGTGCCGCGCCCGCGGTCATGGCGAAGGCGGTCACGGCCGCGGCCTGGAATCCCTCCGCGCTGAACGAGGCCGTGATCGACTGCCGGGCGCCGGCCACCGCCAGCGGCACCTCGCTGACCCCCGGGAAGTGACCGCGGCTCGTGTCGCGGGCCGCGTCGAGGCCGAACAACTCCGCTCGCTGCAGCAGGTCGTGGTCGTCGCTGACGGTGAAGGCCGCGGTCGTCGTGTACAGCTGCGGGTCGGAGCTGAAGCTGGTGATCTTCTGGATCGCGATCCCGGGACCCGGGATGCCCTCGGCCAGCCGCCCGCCGGGTACCACCTCGTGCGCCCCGGCCAGCACCTCGGTACCCGCCCGGAGCACGTCACCGGCCCCGGCAGTCTCCTCGCCGAGCAGCAGCCGGACGTCGATGCCGTTCGCACCCTGGACGTCCAGGACGGTGAGCGCTCCGGCCGGGGTCGCCGCGAGGCCCAGCAAAGCCAGGTCGGAGCCGGACCTGGACAGCCCCGCGACCTTGCGCTCCGCCCAGGGGCCGCGCTTTGGCTGCAGAGTGGTCGGCGTGAACGGCTGCTGCCACCTGGTCTGCACGCACAGCGCGCTCGCGAGCACCATCAGCGTGGAGGCTTCCAGTTCGACGGGCATCTCCTCGATCAGACCGCCGGTGTTGCGTGCGGCCCAGGCGTCGAGTTCCTTGCGGTCCATGGCCGCGTCGCCGGTCAGCCGGCCGGCGACGGTGGGCGGAAGGCGCTCCACCCAGTCCTCGCGCAGCGGCACCTCCCGCTTCGTCCAGACGCCCAGTGCCGTGTCGATGCCGTCGGCCGCGCCCAGCGCCTCCAGCAGCGCGCGGCCGTGCTCGATGGCGCGGTGCGCGGGCACACCGAGCGCCTGCTCGAGCTCAGCGCGGGCCGGGCCGTCCGCCGCACCGCCGAGGAAGGCCAGCAACGGCCAGACGCCGACCGCGCTGAACGCGGTGCCCTTTCCCGGCGTGACCGCCACCCCCGCCCACCGCGCCGTCAACGCGTTGACCGCCCGCACCGTCGCCGTGTCCATCACTCGCCACCCCGTTCTCACCGATTGGCGACCGCCTGCTTGACCAGCGTCCGCCCGAAGTCCCACATCAGCCCGCCGCCACCGTGCGCGTCGTCCATCACGGCGGTGAACGCCTCGACGAAGCGGTCCACGTCCGACTCGTCGATGATCAGCGGAGGGATCAGCTTAATGACTTCGAGGTGATCGCCCGAGACCTGAGTGAGGATCCGGTGCCGCTGCAGCAGCGGCACCACCACCATCTGCGCGAACAGGCCCTTGCGGGCGGCCTGGAGCATCGCCCAGCGGCTGCGCAGGCCCAGGGAGGTCGGCTTGCCGAACTCGATACCGATCATCAGCCCGCGCCCGCGCACCTCGCGCAGCAGCTCGTAGCGGTCGACGAGGGCGGCCAGCCGGGTGCGCAACAGGTCGCCGGTGTGCCGGGCGTTGGCGACGACGCCCTCGTCGTCCATGACGGACAGGGTGGCCAACCCCGCCGCCATCGCCTGGGCGTTGGAACCGAAGCTGGCGGAGTGCACCAGGACCCGGTCCATCGAGGAGTAGACCTTCTTGAAGATCCAGTCCTTGCCGAGCGTGGCGCTGACCGGCACATAGCCGCCCGACAGCGCCTTGGAGACGCACAACAGATCGGGCTCGACCCCGGCCTCGTGCTGGTAGGCGTAGAAGTCGCCGGTCCGTCCGAGGCCGGTCTGCACCTCGTCGGCGATCAGCAGCGCCTTGTGCTTGTGCAGCAGTTCCTGCGCGGCGCGGAGGTAGCCGGGCGGGGTCTCATGGACGCCCTTGCCCTGGATGGGCTCCACGATCAGTGCGGCCACGTCACCGCGCTTCAACTCCCGTTCCAGCGCGTCCAGATCGCCGAGCGGGATCGCGGTGTCGGGCAGCAGCGGGGCGAAGCCGTCGCGGAAGCCGTCCTCGCCGTTGACGGACAGCGACCCCGTCGTCAGCCCGTGGAAGGCGTGCGAGCAGTACAGGATCCGCGGCCTGCCGGTGGCATAGCGGGCGAACTTCAGCGCGGTCTCGACGGCCTCGGTGCCGCTGTTGCCGAAGAACACCCGGTCCAGGTGCGGGCTGTAGGTGAGCAGCTTCTCGGCGAGCAGTCCGGGCAGCGGCTGGCAGTCGAAGCGGGTCAGGTCGGCGAGACCCGCGTCCAGGACGTCGTGCAGCGCCTTGCGGACGACGGGGTGGTGCCGGCCCAGGCCCATCACCCCGAAGCCGGCGAGCATGTCGAGATAGTCCTGGCCCTCGGCGTCCCAGAAGTGCGCGCCCTCGGCCCGCTCGTAGACCTTGTCGAAGCCGATGGTGTGCAGCATGCGCGGCAGTTGGTGGTTGAGGTGCCGGGTGTGCAGGTCGTAGCGCTCGCCGCCGCGTTCGGCGAGGAGGGTCGCGAGGTCGAAGCCCTTGGCCACGGATGGTGGTCCGACGGGCTGCGACTCAGACGGTGTCATCGGGTGCCAGCTCCTTGATTGCGTCGCCCACGTCGCCGGCCCCGTTGCGGCGGGCGAGTGTGGCACTGATCCGGCCGGCGATCTCGGCCGGGGTGAGTCCGATGTCGGCGAGCACTTCGCCGCGTTTGGCATGGGCCAGGAAGTCCTGCGGGATGCCGAAGTCGCGCAGCGGTACGTCGACGTCCGCGTCCCGCAGTGCCTGCGCGACGGCCGAACCGACGCCGCCGGTACGGCTGTTGTCCTCGACGACCGCCACCATGCGGAACCCGGCGGCGAGCGGCGGCAGCGCGGCGTCGACCGGTTTGACCCAGCGGGGGTCGACGACCGTGACACCGAGGCCGCGTTCGTCCAGCAGGTCCGCGACCGCCAGGCAGGTGCCGGCGAGGGCGCCGACCGATACCAGCAGCACGTCCTGGCGAAGGTCGCGGCGCAGGACGTCGAGCCCGCCGATACGCTCCAGGGACGGCACCGCCGCACCGACCGTCTCCTTGGGGAACCGGACGACGGTGGGCGCGTCGTCGACCTCGACGGCCTCGCGCAGCTGGGCGCACAGCTGGTCGGCGTCGCGCGGGGCGGCGATCCGCAGCCCGGGCACGACCTGGAGGATCGACATGTCCCACATGCCGTTGTGCGAAGCGCCGTCCACACCGGTGACGCCCGCCCGGTCCAGCACGAACGTCACACCGCACTTGTGCAGCGCCACATCCATCAGCACCTGGTCGAACGCGCGGTTCAGGAACGTCGCGTACACCGCGACCACCGGGTGCAGCCCGCCGGTGGCCAGGCCCGCCGCCGAGACGGCGGCATGCTGCTCGGCGATACCGACGTCGTAGATCCGGTCCGGGAACGCGGCGGCGAAGGCGCCTAGCCCGACGGGTTGCAGCATGGCGGCGGTGATGGCGACGACGTCCGGGCGCTCCGCGCCGATCCGCAGCATCTCGGCGCCGAAGACCGACGTCCACGAGGGGCCGTTGGACGGCGCGAGCGGCTCGCAGGTGAGCGGGTCCATGGCGCCGACGGTGTGGAAGCGGTCGGCCTCGTCCTGCTCCGCCGCCGCGTAACCGCGGCCCTTCTGGGTCAGGCAGTGCACGAGCACCGGTCCGTGGAAGCGCGCGGCGCGGCGCAGCGCGGACTCGACGGCCGCGATGTTGTGGCCGTCGATCGGTCCGACGTACTTCAGCCCCAGGTCCTCGAACATGCCCTGCGGGGCGAAGGCGTCCTTGAAGCCCTTCTTCGCGCCGTGCAGGGACTCGTACAGCGGCTGGCCCACGACCGGGGTCCGCTGCAGGAGGTCCTTGCCCCAGGCGAGGAAGCGCTCGTAGCCGTCGGTGGTGCGCAGCGTCGCCAGGTGGTTGGCGAGGCCGCCGATCGTCGGCCCGTAGGAGCGCTCGTTGTCGTTGACGACGATGATCAGCGGCCGGTCCTTGGCCGCGGCGATGTTGTTCAGCGCCTCCCAGGCCATACCGCCGGTCAGCGCGCCGTCACCGATGACCGCGACCACGTGGTCCTGTTTGCCGAGCACCTGGTTGGCCTTGGCGAGGCCGTCGGCCCAACCCAGCACCGTCGAGGCATGGCTGTTCTCGATGACGTCGTGCTCGGACTCGGCGCGCGACGGATAGCCGGACAGGCCGCCCTTGCCGCGCAGCTTCGAGAAGTCCTGCCGCCCGGTGAGCAGCTTGTGGACGTAGGACTGGTGACCGGTGTCCCACAGGACACGGTCGGCGGGCGAGTCGAAGACCCGGTGCAGGGCGATGGTCAGCTCGACCACGCCCAGGTTGGGTCCGAGATGGCCGCCGGTTCTCGCCACCGCCTGCACGAGGAAGTGGCGGATATCGGCGGCGAGTTCGTCGAGCCGGGATTCGGGCAGTGCCTTCAGGTCGCGCGGGCCTCGGATGTTCTCCAGTATCGACACGATGGACCTCGTTCCCCCCTACCGGGATTGCTGCGGTCAGCCGACAGTGACTTCCGGTACCCCGGAGAACGCGCCGTCGGATTCCATCTGCTCGGCGATCTTCATCGCCTCTTCGATCAGGGTCTCCACGATCTTCGACTCCGGCACGGTCTTGATGACCTCGCCCTTGACGAAGATCTGGCCCTTGCCGTTTCCGGACGCGACACCGAGATCCGCTTCCCGGGCCTCCCCCGGACCGTTGACGACGCACCCCATGACGGCGACGCGCAACGGCACCTCCATCCCCTCCAGACCGGCCGAGACCTGGTTCGCGAGCGTGTAGACGTCGACCTGCGCCCGCCCGCACGACGGACAGGACACGATCTCCAGCCGCCGCTGCCGCAGATTCAGCGACTCCAGGATCTGGATGCCGACCTTCACCTCCTCGACCGGCGGGGCCGAGAGCGAGACGCGGATGGTGTCGCCGATGCCCTCGGACAGCAGCGCGCCGAACGCGACGGCGGACTTGATGGTGCCCTGGAACGCGGGACCGGCCTCGGTCACACCCAGGTGCAGCGGGTAGTCGCACCTGCCGGCGAGCAGCCGGTAGGCGTTGACCATCACGACCGGGTCGTTGTGCTTCACCGAGATCTTGATGTCACGGAAACCGTGCTCCTCGAACAGCGAGCACTCCCACAGCGCCGACTCCACCAGCGCCTCAGGAGTCGCCTTGCCGTACTTCTCCATCAGCCGGCGGTCCAGCGAACCCGCGTTGACACCGATCCGGATCGGGGTGCCGACCGAAGCCGCCGCCTTCGCGATCTCCTTGACCTTGTCGTCGAACTGCCGGATGTTCCCGGGATTCACCCGCACCGCCGCACAGCCGGCGTCGAGCGCCGCGAAGACGTACTTCGGCTGGAAGTGGATGTCCGCGATCACCGGGATCTGCGACTTCCTCGCGATCGCCGCCAGCGCGTCCGCGTCGTCCTGCGAAGGGCAGGCCACCCGGACGATCTGGCAGCCGGCGGCCGTCAGCTCCGCGATCTGCTGCAGCGTCGCGTTCACGTCCGCGGTCACCGTCGTCGTCATCGACTGGACCGACACCGGGGCGTCCCCGCCCACCGGGACCGACCCGACCTCGATGCGCCGCGAGGGGCGGCGCACCGAGAGCGGGCGGGACGGTACGGCGGGCAGGCCGAGCGCTACCGGCTCGATTCCCGACATCGCGCTCGTCACTTCCCGCGGTTTCCGGCCACCGTCTCACGGGCGGCGCGGAGCGACTCCTTGAGGGAGCCCATCGTGGCGAGTACGGCGGTCGGCTCGTAGCCGCAGTGCGCCATGCAGTTGGAGCAGCGCGGGTCCTTGCCGCGGCCGTACTTGTCCCAGTCGGTCTCCTCGACGAGCTCCCGGTACGTCGGCACATACCCGTCGCTCATCAGGTAGCAGGGGCGCTGCCAGCCGAAGAGCGAGTAGTTGGGGATGCCCCAGGCGGTGCATGGGAAGTCCACCTTGCCTTCCAGGAAGTCCAGGAAGAGCGGGCTGTGGTTGAGCCGCCACTTCCTGCGGTTGCCGTTCGCGAAGGACTTCTTGAACAGCTCCCTGGTCTGCTCGACGCCGAGGAAGTGCTCCTGGTCGGGCGCCTTCTCGTAGGCGTAGGCGGGCGAGATCATCATCTCGTCGACCTTCAGATCGTCATTGAGGTAGTCGAGGACCTCGATGATGCTCTGCGGGGTGTCGGTGTTGAAGAAGGTCGAGTTGGTGGTGACCCGGAAGCCGCGCTTCTTGGCCTCCTTGATCGCCTCGACCGCTTCCTCGAAGACACCCTCCTTGGCGACCGACTCGTCGTGCCGCTCCTTCAGCCCGTCGATGTGGACCGTGAAGGCGAAGTACGGGGACGGCGTGAACTTGTCCATCTTCTTGCGCATCAGCAGCGCGTTGGTGCAGAGGAAGACGTACTTCCGCTTGGCCACCAACTGACGCACGATCTCGTGGATCTGAGGGTGCATCAAGGGCTCACCACCGGCGATGGACACCATCGGGGCACCGGATTCGAGCACCGCGCCGACCGCCTGGGCGACCGGCATGCGCTGCTTGAGGACTCCCGCCGGGTGCTGGATCTTTCCACAGCCCTCGCAGGCCAGGTTGCAGGCGAACAGCGGCTCCAGTTCCACGATCAAGGGGAACTTGTCACGGCGTCGGAGCTTCTGTTCCATGAGGTACGTTCCGACCCGGATGGACTGGCGGAGCGGCATAGCCATCTAGCTCACCTCCAGGAGAGCACAGCGGTAGTACGGTGCCATTCGAAAAAGGCAGGAAGAATAGCCCTTAGCACGCGGAATGCGGTAATTCCGGTGCGCAGCGTGCCGACACGGAGCAATTCATGCTCGGGAGTGTCGACAACAACGCGGACGGCGGCGACAGGCCGCGGTCCGCGCGCCAGGGCGGCGTGGAGTATTGCGGTGGATTCCATATCGACCGCGATCGCTCCTGTCGACCGCAGAACGGAGCGTTCCGCGCCCCGTACGACATGGTCGGACCCGGCCAGGCGTCCGGTGTGAACGGTGTGCCCCGCCGCTTCGAGCGCGGCGGCCAGTTGTCCGGCCCCGTGGGTCTCGTCCGAGACCACCAGGTCGCCGGGGCGCATGCCGGGGCTGAGCCCGGCGCAGAATCCGGTGGCGAGCACCGCCGCGTCCCGCAGCTCCGGGGCGCGCAGTGCTTCGGTGACGGCCCGGCCGGCGGCCTGCGGTCCCATGCCGGTACGCAGCAGGGCGACGGGCCCCGCGGCGCCGGTCCGGTCCCCGCCCCGCAGGGCGAACCGTTCGACGCCGAGAGCGCAGACGACCAGCAGAGCCGTCATCCGGCCGCCTTCCCCTTCGTCACGTTGCCGATGACTCCGAGCGGTTCACTCCGCGCATAGCGCCCGAGCGCCGTGAGCGGGAAGACCATCCGGTACAGGTGGTAGTTGATCGAGAAGTCCCGGGGGAACCCGGTCCCGGTGAAGTACGGCTCGTCCCAGGATCCGTCGGCCTTCTGGGTGTCGACGAGCCAGCGCACCCCGCGCTCCACCGCGTCGCTGTCGCGCTCGCCCGCCGACAGCAGGGCGAGCAGCGCCCAGGCGGTCTGCGAGGCGGTCGAGACACCGCGGCCGATCCACTCCTGGTCGGAGTAGGAGCGCAGGTCCTCGCCCCAGCCGCCGTCCTGGTTCTGGACGCTCTCCAGCCAGCCGACGGCCCGCCGGACGGCGGGGTGGCTCACCGGGAGACCGGCGGCCACCAGCGCGGGCACCGCCGAGCCGGTGCCGTAGATGTAGTTGACGCCCCAGCGGCCGAACCAGGCCCCGCTGTCCTCCTGTTCGGCCAGCAGCCAGTCGATGCCGCGCCGGGTGTGGGTGTCGTCCTCCAGGCCGAGCGAGGCGAGCATCTCCACCACGTGCGCGGTGACATCGGCGGACGGCGGGTCGATGACCTCACCGAAGTCGCAGAACGGCAGCCGGTTGGGGAACGCGCTGGTGTTGTCGGCGTCGAAGGCACCCCACGCGCCGTTCTTCGACTGCATGCCGATGTTCCAGCGGACGGCCTTCTCCACGGCGGCGTCGACCCGTCCCGGATCGGGGTGCTGGACCCGCAGCAGGGCCAGCACGACCTCGGCGGTGTCGTCGATGTCCGGGTAGTTGTCGTTGTGGAACTCGAACGCCCAGCCGCCCGGCTGCAGCCCCGGCCGCTGGACCGCCCAGTCGCCCGGCTTGGTGATCTGCTCGTCGAGCATCCAGTCGACCGCCTTGACCAGCGCCGGGTGGTCGGTCGCCACCCCCGCGTCGGCCAGCGCGATGGTGGCGAGACAGGTGTCCCAGACCGGGGACTGACAGGCCTCGATCATGCGGGTGTCCTCGTCCGGCCACACGGCGAAACGATCCAGCGAGTCGAGCCCGGCCCGCACGACCGGATGGTCGAGTTCATAGCCGAGCAGATGCAGGGCGATCACCGAGTACACGGCGGGCGGCTGGATCCCGCCCCAGCAGCCGTCGTCCTCCTGGCGCTCGATGATCCAGCGCGCGCAGGCCTTGAGCGCGGTACGGCGCAGCGGCCGGACGCCGACCTTGCGGTACAGGTGCAGGGCCCGGTCCAGCCGCTGGAACAGGCCGTCCCAGCTGGCGAGCGGTGCGGGCGGGCGCGGCGGATTGGGCTGCGCGGGGTCCTTGTGCAGTTCGCTGATCCCGAAGGGCGCCGGCCGGACCGGCCGGTGGGCGGCGACGACGGTGAGCGGGACGATGGTCTGCCGGGCCCAGCAGCCGAAGGCGTAGATGTTGAGCGGGAACCACTTGGGAAGGTAGATGATCTCCGGCGGCAGCTCGGGGAGGTCCTCCCACCGCCACCAGCCGAACAGGGCCAGCCAGATCCTGGTGAAGACCCGGGCCCCGACGACACCACCGGCCTCGCGCACCCACGCCGAGGCGTTCGCCATGTGCGGCGCCTCCGGCGTGTCGCCCGCCAGCCGCAGCGCGACATACGCCTCGACCGTCGCGGACAGGTCCCCCGGCCCGCTGTGGAAGGTGGGCCAG
Source organism: Streptomyces sp. SID13666 (assembly GCF_010548325.1). Taxonomy (NCBI): domain Bacteria; kingdom Bacillati; phylum Actinomycetota; class Actinomycetes; order Kitasatosporales; family Streptomycetaceae; genus Streptomyces; species Streptomyces sp. SID13666. The sequence continues at coordinate 28,299 of NZ_JAAGLX010000029.1, forward strand.
GAACCGTCGTCACGCTGCAGCGAGCGGATCCAGCGGGCGGCGGCCTGCGTGGTCCGCTCGTCCTGGATACCCAGGAACTGACGGAGCAGCAGATCCTCGGAGTCCATCGTCACGTTGGTCTCGAGGTCGCCCTTCCACCACCCGTCGGGATGCTGGGCTGCCAGGAGGTTGGCGGCGGCGCGCTGCGCGGCACGCTCCGCCGCCGCCTCGGCACCACCGACGTGTACGGGGTGCGGTGCCGAGGTGGTGCTGGCCGAAGGTGCCTGGGGGGCTGGGGCCCCCGGACTGCCGTCGGTCGTCGCTGTCATGGCTTCCCCTTTGCAGTTGAGACTTCTGCGGTGTTGGGGCTGCCGTCGACCGTTACACGTGCTTGGTCGGCGACGTGCTGCGCTCCACGTTAGATCGTTATTTCTCGCGAACCACCACAAAATCCGCCAGGCCTACGAGCTTACGTTGAATTTCGTCCGGCATGTCCATTTTATCCAGCGCGGCGATTGCAGTGGCGTATTGCCGGCGGGCTTCCTGGGATGTCCACTCCCGGCCTCCCGCCTCTTCGATCAACGCCGCCCGCAGGGCGAACTCTTCCTCACTGAACGCACCTGTTTCAGGATTCTTGGCATCTGCCGCGAGCAGTTCCCCGAGTTGTTCCGAGGCGCTGCCGCCCGCCGCCAGCGCGGCGACCACGGGCAGTGACTTCTTGCGCTGCCGCAGATCGCTCCAGGTCTGCTTGCCGGTCGCGGCCGGGTCGCCCCAGATCCCGAGCAGATCGTCGATCGCCTGGAAGGCCAGCCCGAGGTGATAGCCGTACTCCTCCAGCGCGTCGGCGTCGGAGTCCGACGCGCCGCCGAGCACCGCGCCGATGGAGGAGGCGCAGGCCAGCAGGGCGCCGGTCTTGTTGCCCTCCATCTCCAGGCACTCCTCGACGGTGACCCGCTCGCGGTGCTCGAAGGAGATGTCCTGGGCCTGGCCGTCGATCAGCTTGCGGGTCGCGACGGTGAGCCGCCGGGTGGCGCGGCCCGCGTCCACGGTGCACTGTTCCAGCAGCACCTCGTTGGCGAGCGCGAACAGCGCGTCACCGACCAGGATCGCCTGGGCGGGACCGTGCACCTTCCATACGGTGTCGCGGTGCCGGCGCTGCTCGTCGCCGTCCATCAGGTCGTCGTGCAGCAGTGAGAAGTTGTGCACCAGCTCGACGGCGACCGCGCCGGGGATGCCGACCTCGGGCGGCACTCCCGCCGCCTCGGCGGACAGCAGGGCCAGCGCGGGGCGCACGGCCTTGCCGCCGTCGCCGTCGGCCGGCCGGCCGGCCGCGTCGATCCACCCGAAGTGGTAGGCGGCGACGGTGTCCATCGGTGGCGCGAGCCGTTCCACGGCCGAGCGGAGCACCGGTGTGGACAGGGTGCGGCCGCGCTCCAGCAGCTCAAGGACGCCGGCAGCGGTCACGTTTACTCCTCTGGTTGCACTGGCTGTGCTCATACGGCCCTCACAACATCGTTCTCGAACGGAAGGCCTAGTGCGGTCAAAGCTTCTCGGGAGGCGTGCAGTCCGCTGCGCACGGCGCTCTCCATGGTCGCGGGCCAGCCGGTGTCGGTCCACGCGCCGGCCAGGTACAGACCGGGGGCGCGGGTGGCCGCTCCCGGCCGCAGCCGGCCGACGCCGGGAGCCGGGGCGAAGGTCGCCGTGCGCTCCCGGGTGACGAAGAAGTCCGTCACACCGGCGCCCCTGGCCGCGGGCAGCAGGCGTTCCAGCTCCGGCAGATAGCGCTCCCGCAGTTCCGCGACCGGCAGATCGATCTCGTCCTCGACGGCGGACTGCGAGACGGCCAGGTACTGGCCGGGACCGGTCATCCCCGAGCTCGCGGTCCGGTCGAAGACCCACTGGACGGGACTGCCGAGCGCGGCGAAGAACGGCTGTCGCAGCACCTGGCGGTCGTAGACGACGTGCACGTTCAGGATCGGCGCCGTGCCGATCCCCAGCAGTGCGTCCGGGTCGTCCAGCGCGCCCTCGGGCAGCAGCCCGTGGGTCTCGCGCTGCGGCAGGGCCATGACGACGGTGCCGGCGTCGAGCTGCTCGCCGCGACCCGGCCCGGTCTCGGCGTCGACCAGCCAGCCGCCCCCGGCGGCCGGCTTGATGCCGGCCACCCGGGACCGCAGCATGATCCGTACGCCCGCCGCGTCCAGGGCCTTGCGGGCCCGGTCGTCGTGCAGCTCGCCGAGCGGCGCGGCCGCCCAGCCGATGTCGGCGGCGCCGGCCTCGGACAGCAGCCCGGCCTTGAAGACCATGGCGGCCAGCCCCAGCGCGGCGTTCGCCGCGGTGGCGTTGAGCGTGGCGACGCCCACCAGGTCCCACAGCGCCTCGATGGTGCGCGGGGACTGGCCCCGGTCCCGCAGCCAGCTGGCGAAGTCGGTGTCGTCGAGCACCGGGTCCGCCAGGTCCAGGGCGCGCAGCGCCAGCGCGGCGCGGCCGACCGTGGCCCGCTCCCTGAGCGACAGGTGCGGATACGTCGCGAGGCTCGCCGCCAGGTGCAGCGGTACGGGCAGCGCGGCACGGCGCAGCCGGCCCAGCCGCATGTTCGCCGCGTCCAGGACGGGCACGTCGAGCCGGTCCTGGAGAGTGACCAGGTCGCGGGCCGCGATCCGGTCGACGAACCACTGGTAGGCGGTGCAGCAGCGCAGGAAGACATGCTGTCCGTTGTCGACGGTCAGCTCACCGCGCTGGAACGAGAACGCCAGTCCGCCCAGCCGGGGACGTGATTCGATCAGGGTCACCCGGAGCCCGGCGTCGGCGAGCGCCAGTGCCGCCGTGGTGCCGGCCAGCCCGCCGCCCACGACCACCGCGGCCACCTCCGGAGGACGTCCGGAAACCTCGGACCCGGTCATCGGCACTCCCCCCTTCCGCTGGCGCCCGACGCGACGCGACGCTCCGTCACCGGCACTGACGCGCTGGGGACCTGACTGGTTGCTAGGAACGTCACCCGCGCCCCCGTGCCGAGCGGCGGGCGTCGAGACCGGCCAGACCGCGTACGGCGACGTACGCCTTCTGGTGACCCGGAAGCGATACCCGGCCGCGCAGCACCGCCTCGGGATCCGCGGCGATCCGGTCCAGCAGTCTGCGGTAGATACCCGCCATCGCGGCCACACAGGCGCCGCTGCGGCGGTCGAGCATAGGTAGCAATTGGTAGCCGGTCGCGAACAGGGCGCGGGCCCGGCGTACTTCGTACTCGATCAGGCCGGCGAAGTCCGAGCCGGGCGGCGGGGTGTCGGTGTGGAACCCCTCCGAGCAGCCGAACTTGGCGAGGTCCTGGGCGGGCAGATAGGTCCGGCCGTTGCCGGCGTCCTCCCGGACGTCCCGCAGGATGTTGGTGAGTTGCAGGGCGAGGCCGAGGGTGTCGGCGTACCCGGCGGCGCGCTCCATGTCGCCGGTGCCCCGTCCGCCGGGGCCGACCGTGCCGAAGACGCCCAGCGAGAGCCGTCCGATGGCGCCCGCGACGCAGCGGCAGTACGCCGCAAGGTCGTCCCAGGTCTCGTACGTCTCGCCGTGCACGTCCATCAGCACGCCGTCGATCAGCTCGTCGAGTCCGCCGAGCGGCAGCGGAAACCGGCGTGACGCGTCGGTGAGCGCCACCGCGACCGGATCGGTGTCGTCCTCGCGGATCTCACCCGCGCGGATCCGGGCCAGCAGGGCCCGGGTCTCGTCGAGCCGGATCTGCTTGACCGCGGGGTCGAGGTCGCCGTCGCCGATGTCGTCGACGCGGCGGGAGAAGGCATAGAGGGCCGACATGGCCTGCCGCTTGGGGAGGGGCAGCAGGCGGATGCCGTAGGCGAAGTTGCGGGCCTCGTGCCCGGTCACGCTCTCGCAGTAACGGTAGGCGGCGAGAACCGGCCCGGACGTGTGGGCAGAACCGTTCACGGTCCGCCTCACCCCTTTCTTCGCAATGTCGACCCCACTTCGCGCAGCAGGCTTGGTCTGGTGGCTTTCGGCGGTCCCGGGAGCACGTCGTAGCCCGCGCTCTCGACCGCCTTCAGCGCGGCACGCCCGCCGCCGACGAAGCCGGCGAGCAGAAGCCTGAGCCTGCCACGGACGCTACCCACCAATGGGGTGCCTTCATTCAAAAGGTCCCGGGCGCGTTCCGCTTCGAATGCCACCAGTGCGCGCACCTGTGCGCCAGCGGTGGGGGCGGCGAGGTCCGCTTCGGTGACTCCGAAGCGTTTCATGTCCTGTGCCGGCAGGTAGATACGGTCGCGACCGAGGTCCTCGGCCACGTCCTGCAAGTGCTCGACGATCTGCAGCGCGGTGCAGACGGCGTCGGAGAGCCGGTTCCGCTCGGGTGTCGAGGTGCCCGTGATCCCCAGAACGAGCCGGCCCACCGGGTTGGCGGACAGCTCGCAGTAGGCGAGCAGATCCTCGTACGTGTCGTAGCGCCGGACCCGCTGGTCCTGGCGGTTGGCCTCGATCAGACCCTCGAAGGGGCCGGGGGTCAGCCCGTGCCGGCGGACGGTGGGCTGCAGTGCCAGGAGCAGCGGATGGCGGGGGGTTCCGTCGAACACCTTCCGCAGATCGGCCTCGAACGCGTCGAGCATGACGATCCGGTCCTCGGCCGCGTCCTGCGGAAGGCCGAGCCGGGCGGCGTCGTCCCGGCCGCCGTTGGCCAGATCGCCGTCGCCGATGTCGTCGACGAGCCGGGCGAAGCCGTAGACAGCCATCAGATCGCCACGCCACGCCTTCGGCACGAAGAACGGTGCGACGGGGAAGTTCTCGCGGGCGGCCTTGTCGAGGACGGCGCGCGACTGCGCGTCGGCGGTCACCGCGGGCTTCCCGTCCCACGCGCGACCGGCGCGCTGTGGAGCTGGATGGTCCCGATCTTCATGGCCGCCACACTCCCCGTTCTACACCGCTGGGAAGAATCTTCCCATTTCGGACACGCCGCGCCCACCCCGGAGCACCGCTACAGCTTACGTCGGGCAGGTCACCGGCGTACGCCGGGGGCGCGAGCGACAGGCGGGATTCCGTTCGGATTCCCCCCGTCCGCCGGCAATCGGGCTCCCGGCAGCGCCGGTTGGCGTCCCCGGAGAGGGGCGCACGGGATGTGCCCGGGCCCTGGCGGCGGATCACGCGGGAACCGGACGGGCCCCCGCCGGTTCTGCCCGGCGGGGGCCCGATCGTCGGTGCGGCGGCGTGGACCGCTGTTCCGGTCCGCCGGCTACTTGTTGCTGGCCTCTTCGTAGGCCTTCAGCACGTCGTCCGTCGGGCCGTCCATGAGGAGCTCGCCCTTCTCCAGCCACAGCACCCGGTCACAGGTGTCACGGATCGACTTGTTGTTGTGGCTGACCAGGAAGACCGTGCCCGCTTCCTTGCGCAGTTCGCGGATGCGGGCCTCGGAGCGGCGCTGGAAGGAGCGGTCCCCGGTGGCCAGCGCCTCGTCGATCATCAGCACGTCATGGTTCTTGGCAGCCGCGATCGAGAACCGCAGCCGGGCCGCCATACCCGAGGAATACGTCCGCATCGGCAACGAGATGAAGTCGCCCTTCTCGTTGATTCCCGAGAACTCCACGATTCCCTGGTACCGCTCGCGGATCTCCTCCTGCGACATCCCCATCGCCAGACCGCCGAGAATCACGTTCCGCTCGCCGGTCAGATCGTTCATCAGCGCGGCGTTGACCCCCAGCAGCGACGGCTGGCCGTCGGTGTAGACCCGGCCGCTCTCCGGCGGCAGCAGACCCGCGATCGCCCGCAGCATCGTCGACTTGCCCGACCCGTTCGACCCGATCAGGCCGACCGCCTCGCCCCGGTACGTAGTGAAACTCACCCCGCGTACGGCATGGACCAGCCGGACGTTGGGCGACGACTTGCGCGAGATTATGCGTCCCAGGGCAGCGGTCGCGCTGCCCTTGCTGTTCCCCGCGCCGTGCACCCGGTAGACGATGTGCACATCGTCGACGATCACGGTGGGGACGCGGGTTTCGGTCTGCTCAGCCACGGCCGTACTTCTCCTCAGCCTTCCAGAAATACACGTACCCGCCGATACCCGCCAGGAGAGCCCAGCCCACCGCGACCGCCCACACGTGCGGCGGCATCTGCTCGGCGGTCACGCTGTCGATCAGCGCGAAGCGCATCAGGTCGATGTAGACGGCCACCGGATTGATGTCCAGCAGGATCTTCACGAAGTACGGTGCGTCCTTGGTGAAGTTGGCGATGCTGTACATCACGCCGGAGGTGTACATCCACGTCCGCAGGATGAACGGCATCAGCTGCGCGAGGTCCGTCATCTTGCTGCCCAGCCGGGCCACCGCCAGCGCCAGGCCGGCATTGAAGATCGACTGGATGAACAGCGCCGGAATCGCCAGCAACCACGACCAGGTCGGCACCTCGCCGGTCATCAGCACGATCGAGAACAGCACCAGCATCGACATCAGCAGCTGCTGCAACTGCATCAGCGTGAACGCGATCGGCATCGACGCCCGGGGGAAGTGCAGCGCCCGGATAAGGCCCAGGTTCCCCGCGACCGCCCGCACGCCACTCATGATCGACGACTGGGTGAACGTGAAGATGAAGATGCCCGTCACCAGGAACGCGATGAAGTTGTCCACACCGCGGTCGGTACCCAGCAACAGCCCGAAGATCAGGTAGTACACCGCCGCGTTCAGCAACGGCGTCATCACCTGCCACAGCTGACCCAGCCGGGCATCGGTGTACTGCGCCTGCGTCCGCGCCTTGGCGAACTCGTTGATGAAGTGCCGCCGGCCCCACAACTGCCGGGTGTACTCGCCGAGGCCCGGCCGGGCACCGCTGACCGACAGCCCGTACTTCGCCGCCAGCTCGGAAGCCGACAGCCCGTCGTCGGCCGGGGAGTCCGATGGGACACTCACGGCGACGGCGCCGTCGTGCGCTGTTCCGCTCACAGTAGACACTTTCGTCCTCAAGGTGCGCGTCCGGGGTAGGGGGGTCCCGGACTGCGACCGATGCTCTCAGGTTCGAGCTTGTCAGATGATCGGGGGTCGGCCCAGTCGGGTCAGCCGCCATACCGTGCGCCACTTCATGGGGCGCCGGGGGCCGCAGGGCGTCGCCCAGCCCTCCCGGAAGCCACCGATCCACGCCCGCAGTGCGGGACCGGAAGGACGTCTGGCCAGTGTCAGCAGGATCCAGGTGCCGAGATAGGCGGGCACCAGGGGCCAGGGCAGGTTCCGGCGTGCCAGCCACACCCGGTTGCGGGCCACCATCCGGTGGTAGACCGCGTGCCGGCTGGGCTCGGTGAGCGGGTGGTGCAGGACCATGTCCGACCGGTAGTCGATCATCCAGCCGGCGTCCAGCGCCCGCCAGGCCAGGTCCGTCTCCTCGTGCGCGTAGAAGAACTCGTCCGGCAGCCCGCCGACCTGCGCCAGCACCTTCGTACGGACCGCGCTGGCGCCACCCAGGAAGGTGGTCACCCGCGAGGAGTGCATCGGGTCGGACGCCCGCAGGCGCGGCACGTGGCGGCGCTGGGTGGTGCCGGTCTCCGGGTCCGCGATCCGGAAGCTGACGATGCCCAGCTCCGGGTCGGCCGCGAAGGCCTCGCGGAGCAGCTCCCCGGTGTCGGTGCCGGGCAGCAGCCCGTCGTCGTCCAGGAACAGCACCACGTCGACATCGGAGCCGTTCGGGCCGAAGAGCTCGACGCCGACGTTGCGGCCGCCGGGAATGCCCAGGTTCTCGGGCAGCTCGACGGTGCGCAGCCGCGGCGCGGACCCTTCCAGCTCGGGGAGCGGGGAGCCGTTGCCGACCAGCGCGACCTCGATCGGCGGGCCGTCCTGCTTGGCTACGGAGTCCAGCAGGTCGCGCAACTCCACGGGACGGTTGCCCATGGTGATGATCACCGCGCCGAGCTTCAGCGGCGTACTCACTTCAGCCTGCTCGACGCGAGGATGCTGACCAGGTGCAGGAGGGACTGCAGCAGCGCGATGCCGGCCAGCACGGCGACACCGAGGCGCGAGAAGAACAGGTCGCCCCTGACCTGGTCCAGGATCGCCAGCACCAGGATCAGCAGGGACGCCTCGATGCCGAGGACGAGCCGGTGGAATTTCAGCGCCGCGGCGGCCTTGCGGGCCAGCGCCATACCGGACGAACGCGGCTCGGAGGCCGCCTCCTTGACCGGCGGCAGCCCGTGCTGGTGACGGGCGACGCCGACCAGGTCGGTCTCCGCCTTGATCAGCACGGCACCGAGGGCGGCCAGCGTGCCGAGGAACGCCCACAGCCAGTCGATCCGCCCGGAGCCCCACAGATCGGCGGCACGCAGACCGAAGCCGACCAGCACGGCGGCGTCGCACAGATAGGCGGCGACGCGGTCCAGGTACACCCCGCCCAGCGAGTACTGCTTCTTCCAGCGGGCGAGCTCGCCGTCGACACAGTCGAACAGCAGATACAGCTGGACCATCACCACACCGAGCACGGCACCGGCGATCCCCGGCACCAGCAGGGCCGGGGCGGCGAGGACGGCGGCGACGGTCATCACGTACGTCACCTGGTTGGGGGTGACCCGCGTGTTCACCAGGTGCCGGTCGATGCGCAGCGAGAGCTCACGCATGTAGAGCCGGCCGGCCCAGTGCTCGCCGCTCCGCCGGTCCTTCACCCCTGTGGGGTGAACGACCGGGCGGAGTTCAGCTACTGATGGTTTTGGCATAGTCGGCGTATGCGTCCTTGATCTGGTCTGCGGACAGGTCGAGGTGTTCCAGGATCGTGTAGCGCCCGGGGCGGGTCTGCGGTGCGTACTCGACCGCCTTGACGAACTCCTCGTCGGAGAAGCCGATCTCGCCGGGCGTGACCGGCAGGCCGTGGCGTCGCAGCACCTCGGCGATCAGGCCGGACTCCTCGTGCGCCCCGCGCAGGTACATGGCGAAGGCGGCGCCCAGGCCGACCTGCTCGCCGTGCGCGGCGGCGCGCTTCGGGTACAGCAGGTCGAAGGCGTGGCTGATCTCGTGGCAGGCGCCGGACGACGGGCGGGTGTCCCCGCTGATCGACATGGCGATGCCGGAGAGCACCAGGCCCTCGGCGAGCGTGGTGAGGAACGCGTCGTCACCCACCCCGCCCGGGTGCCGCAGTACGGACTCGCCCGCGGAGCGGGCCATGGCGGCGGCGAGACCGTCTATCGGCTCACCGGTCTCACGGTGCGACAGTTCCCAGTCCGCGATGGCGGAGAGGTTGGAGATCGCGTCGCCGATCCCGGAGCGCACATAGCGCACCGGGGCCTCGCGGATCACGTCCAGGTCGATGACCAGCGCTATCGGGGTGGGCACCCCGTAGGAGCCGCGCCCGTTGTCGTTGTCCAGCGTGGAGACCGGCGAACAGATGCCGTCGTGCGAGAGGTTCGTCGCGACGGCGACCATCGGCAGCCCGACCCGGGCGGCCGCGTACTTCGCGACGTCGATGATCTTGCCGCCGCCCAGGCCGACGACCGCGTCGTACCGCTTGCCGCGCATGGCGTCGGCGAGCTTGACGGCGGCGTCGATGGTGCCGCCGTCGACCGGGTACCAGTCGGCGCCGGGCAGCTCGGGAGCCAGCCGGTCGCGCAGCTTGAGGCCGGAGCCGCCGCTGACCGCGACGGCGAGCTTGCCCGAGCTGGAGATCCGCTGGTCGGCCAGGAGGCCGGCCAGATCGGCGAGAGCGCCGCCGTTGATGTCGACGACGACCGGCGAGGGGATCAGCCGGGTCAGTACTGGCACGCGATCCCCCGTGCCTTCTTCAGGTCGTCGTGGTTGTCGATCTCGACCCAGGCCACGTCGCCGATCGGCGCGGTGTCGATGGTGAAGCCGCGGTTGACGAGCTCCTGGTAGCCGTCCTCGTAGTAGAGGTCGGGGTCCTTCTCGAAGGTCGTCTTCAGCGCGTCGGCCAGGTCGGCGGCGGCCGACGACTCGATCAGCGTCACGCCGATGTACTCGCCGGTCGCGGTGGCCGGGTCCATCAGCTTGGTGATGCGCCGCACACCCTTGGCCGGGTCGGTGATGACCTTCATCTCCTCGTCGGCGAGCTTCTTCACCGTGTCGAGGGCGAGGATGATCCGCCGGTCCTGGCCGCGGGCGGCCAGCAGGGTCTTCTCCACGGAGACCGGGTGCACGGTGTCGCCGTTGGCGAGGATCACACCCTCCGTGAGGATGTCCCGGGCGCACCACAGCGAGTAGGCGTTGTTCCAGGTCTCCGCCTTGTCGTTGTCGACGAGGTGCAGCTTGACGCCGTACTTCTTCTCCAGGGCGGCCTTGCGCTCGACGACGGCTTCGCCGCGGTAGCCGATCACGATCGCCGCGTCGGTGAGACCGACCTCGGCGAAGTTGCCCAGGGTCAGGTCCAGGACGGTGGTGGTGCCCGCCCCCTCGGGGTCGACCGGCACCAGAGCCTTGGGCAGGGTGTCGGTGTAGGGACGCAGACGCCGTCCGGCGCCGGCTGCCAGCACGAGGCCGATCATGCGGGTTCTCCTGATTCGTCGTGTACAGCGGGTGCGGCTGACGACACCCAGAAACGGATGCTCTCGGTGAGCACCACGAGTGTCAGCGCCCCGGCGATGACCGTCAGCGTGACGGTAAAACCTGTGTGGTGCGCGAGGGCGGCCGCCGCGGTGACCGCCAGCGCCCTGCCCTCGTGTCCGCCGGTCGCGCGTACCAGGGCCCTCGGTGGCGCCCCGGTGCCGCCGCGGATGCGGTACACCGTGTCGTAGTGATGGTAGGCGACGGCGGCCACCAGGCCGAAAGCGGCGGGCAATGCCCCGTTCACGTCCGAGACGGCCGCCAGCGCGAGGATCGTGGTGTATTCGCCCGCCCGGAAGAACGGCGGGACCAGCCAGTCGAGCGCACCCTTCAGCGGCCGCGCGACGGCCAGACCCGAGGTCAGGACGTATACGACGGCGGCCAGCACCGGCCACCAGCTGCCCCATGGGGCCAGCGCCGCGGTCGCCACCAGTGCGGCGGCGCCGAGCAGGGCGATGGCGGGGGCGGTGAAGGACGGCAGCCGGCGGGCGAGCGGCCCGGTGGCGCGGGCGACGGCTTCGGCGAGCGGACCGCTGTCGGCCAGCTCGGCGAGGGCCTGGGCGGCCCGGTCGGTGCGGACCGCCTTGCGGGTGAGCGAGCGCAGCACCCGGCCGGCGGTGGTGTAGCAGGCGGCGAGCGCGCAGCCGATGATCAGCACGGTCAGGGTGATGCGGGGCGTGGTGACGGCGGTGAGCACCGCGATCATCGCCCAGCGCTCACCGATCGGCAGCACGATCATCCGGCGCACCCAGACCGTCCAGCCGACGCTGTCGAGCTTGTCGGACAGGGCGGCGGTCGGACTCGTGTTGGCCGTCGCGTCGTGGTTGGCCTCGGTGAACGAGAAGTCGACGACGTGCCGGCAGGTCTGCAACACCATCGCGCCGAGCGCCAGCGCCCACACGTCGTCACCGCCGCGGGCCGCGCCGAGCGCGAGGCCGGCGTAGTACGCGTACTCCTTGGCCCGGTCGAAGGTGGCGTCGAGCCAGGCGCCGAGCGTCGAGTACTGCAGCGAGTAGCGCGCCAGCTGCCCGTCGGTGCAGTCCAGGACGAACGCGGCGATCAGCAGGACACCGGCGGCGACGAAGCCGGGCCGGGTGCCGGTGGCCGCGCAGCCGGCCGCGATGAGCGCGACGAGCAGGGACGCTGTGGTGACCTGGTTGGGGGTCAGCCCGCGGCGGGCACACCAGCGCGCGAGGTAGCGGGAGTACGGGCTGATGCAGTAAGTGGTGAAGAAGCCGTCGCGCGCCTTGACGGCGTTGCGCAGCCGGACCTTCTCCCCGTCGACCGCGGCGACGGCCGCTGCGGCTTCGGCCCGGTCGGCGTCCGAGGCGGGTACGGCGGCGACCAGGACACCGAGCTCAGGGCGGTGCGGAGCCACGCCCTCGGCCTCGATGGCGGTGGCGAGGGTATCCGGCAGCAGACCCTCGGCCGGCCCGGCGGCGAGCGCCCTGACCAGCGCGGGACGCGCCGCGGCCTGGACGGCCAGCGCGCCGGGAACGGCGGAGGCGTCGAAGCGGGGGTCCGTGAGTGCCAGCCGCAGCGCGTGCGTGTGGCCGACGAAGCGCCGGTCGACGATCGCCACCCGGTCGGTGGCGGGCACCGCGGCGATACGTGCCGCGAGACCGCCGGCCGCCGCTTCGGACTCGCTTCCGGACTCCGGCGCTTCGATCACGTCGAATCCGAGCGACCTCAGGTCGCCCTCGAGCGGCGACGCCGGAGCCGGCGGGCCGGTGAGGATGGCGGTCGGCAGAGGAACTCACTCCCTGGACATGTGGGGATGCCGGCGAGGACGGCGGTGGGCGGGCCGGTGTGGACGGCGGTCGGCAGAGGCTATCGGATCCGCGGAAGCGGCCGTTCACCACCCGTTTGCTTCCTCGTGCGCTTCGCCGGGGCCCTCCCCGCCGTGCGAATCACGTGATCATCATGGTCGATCCGGGCCCCAGCAACAAACAGCGGCCGTGCGGTGGCCGTACTCGGCCGTCCGGGTGACACCAACGCGGCTTTCGCGCCCTTCATCGCCGCAGCTCATCGCGGACGACGGGGGTCACCGGTAGCGGTCCCGCCACTGTGCGTCATGCCGTCGCACCGGCATCCGGAACGTGAGGCACACGTGTGCCAGCGACCCCGTCCGGGTGACAGGGAGCATGCGGTGCAACCACTTCGGTGAGCGGCGCGTGAGGCAGACTGAGGACTTGTCGTCGAATGCGAAGGATGGACATGCCAACCAGTCCCGCCACCGGCCGGCCCGGCACCCCCGCGACGGATCCCTCCAGCAACGGGGTCGCGGAACCGATCATGCTGGAGCTGGTCGACGAGGCCGGTGTGACGATCGGCACCGCCGAGAAGCTGTCCGCTCATCTGGCCCCCGGCCGGCTGCACCGCGCCTTCTCCGTCTTCCTCTTCGACGACGAGGGCCGGCTGCTGCTCCAGCGCCGGGCGATGGGCAAGTACCACTCCCCCGGCGTCTGGTCGAACACCTGCTGCGGGCACCCGTACCCGGCCGAGCCGCCGTTCGTGGCCGCCGCCCGCCGCACCGCCGAGGAGCTGGGAACGGCTCCCGCGCTGCTGCGGGAGGCCGGCACCGTCCGCTACAACCACCCGGACCCGGCGTCCGGGCTGGTCGAGCAGGAGTTCAACCACCTGTTCGTCGGCCTCGTACGGGCGCAGCTGCGGCCCGACCCCCAGGAGATCGGCGAGACCGCGTTCGTGACGCCGCCGGAGCTGGAGGAGATCCGCGAGCGCGGGCCGTTCTCCGCCTGGTTCGGAACGGTGTGGGACGCGTCGCTGCCCGCGATCCGCGAGCTGACCGGCGACGCCGGCTGGTAGGGACGCGCTGATCCGCCGGGGCGGCTCCGCGGAGCGGGCCCGGCGGACCGGCTCCGCGGCCTCAGGGGTTCAGCCTCAGGGGTTCGGGCACGTCTCAGGGGTGCGGGAACGGCAGTGGCAGCAGGGCCCAGATCACCTTGCCGCCGGAGTCGGTGTGCGTCACGTCGCACATGCCGCCGGCTTCCGCCGTGATGGCCTTGACCAGCAGCAGGCCACGGCCGCCGGTGTCGCCGTACTCCGCTTCCAGCGCCTTGGGACGGTAGGGGTGGTTGTCCTCGACGCCGACCCGGATCCAGTCCGGGCCCACCGCGACCTCGATGGTGATCTGCGGCGACAGCAGCGCCGCGTGCCGGACCGCGTTCGTCACCAGCTCCGACACGATCAGCAGGATGCCGGCCATCAGATCGTCGCCGACGGGCACCTTCCGGTCGGTGATGAGATCCCGGACACCGTGCCGGACCTGGGGTACCGAGGAGTCCACCGCCGGTGCGGTGAAACGCCACGCCCCGGCGTACGGCGGCGGCGGAGCGAACGGACCGCCTGGCCCGCCCGAAGCGCCAGGACCACCCGGATCATCCGGATCGACCGGCACCTCGGCCGTCGCCGGATCGGGCGGGACGCTCCCGCGGACCTCCATGACGGCATCCACCATCGCCTTCGTGTGACGTGTCCCCGCAGTTCTTGCCGCTGCCCGCTGTCGGGCCGACGACGAGATCCGCCTCACGGATCGAGTCTCCGGAGTGGGGGGCAGTTCACTGGGCGGGTGCCCGTAAGTCCGCACCTTTCGGCGCTTCATGTCCATCGGCGAAGGACTTTGTCACTCAGGCGACCGATTCCGATCGCCTTATTCCTGCTTCGTGGAATGTTCCACCATCGGGTCATTCGGCGGTCCCGCCGACGCCGCGGATTCCGGGCCCGCCCCCGCCACGGCCTCCCGCCGGGCTTCCGCCTGGGCGTCCGCCTCGGTGCGGGCGTCCGTGACCATGCCGACGACGCGCCGGCCGCCGATACCGCCGGCCATCAGTCCGAGGCCGTCCAAGAGCAGCATGAGGGAGAAGAAGAAGCCGAGGACGTAGCGGCTGCTCTCCGGCCAGTTGGCCAGCACCAGGACGCCCAGCAGGATGCCGACCGCGCCCTGCACCACGGTCGAGAGCGTCTGCGGTCCGCGCACCACCAGGCCGCCGAACAGCCGGAACACCCCGCCGGTCAGGAAGAGCAGCGCGGCGAACATCGTCAGTGCCGCGGCGGTGCCGTCCGGCCTGCGGATGACGACGACCCCCGCCGCCAGGTTCAGCGCCGCGACGACCAGCGCGAGCCAGAAGAAGTTCGTGTCGCGTGACTGGACGGCGTGCAGCAGGCCGACGAAGCCCCCGATCAGCAGCAGCCAGCCGAAGAGCAGCACCGAGGTGAGGGTGGCGAAGGCCGTGTAGGCGAGACCGAACAGCCCGCACAGCACCAGGACGGCGCCGAGTGCGGCAAGCCATCCGAAACTGCGGCTGATCCGGGCCTCCGGTCGCGGGTCCCGCTTCCTGAGTGCGGCCACGTCCGCCTCCTCGCCTCGGTCGAATGGATGTCCCGTATAGCCTTTTTACTCCTATTTGTTCGCGGATAGGATCCGATGATCGGCCACCTGCGCACCACACCCACGCCGAACGGAACATCACGCCGCACGGAACATACGGAAGGGGAGCCCGGATGCCCGAGCCCGGCCCGAAGCCCGGCCCACAGCCCGGACTGCTGCTGGACATCGCGGACGGCACCGCAACGGTGACGATCAGCAATCCGGCGAAGCGGAACGCCATGACCACGGAGATGTGGGAGGCGCTCCCCGGTCTGCTGGACGGGCTCGCCTCCGATCCCGCCGTGCGGGTCCTGGTGCTCACCGGCGCTGACGGCACCTTCTGTGCGGGTGCGGACATCTCAGGGCTGCGGGAGGCGGGCAGCGGCTCCGCCAGGACACAGGACGCGGCGGTCCGGGCCGAGGAGGCGCTGGCCGCCTTCCCCAAGCCGACGGTCGCGGCCGTGCGCGGCTTCTGCGTGGGCGGCGGCTGCCAGCTCGCCGCCGCCTGCGATCTGCGGTTCGCTGCCGAGGGAGCGCGCTTCGGCGTCACCCCGGCCCGGCTCGGCATCGTCTACGCCGCCTCGTCCACCCGGCGACTGGTCGGCCTGGTCGGGCCCGCGACCGCCAAGTACCTGCTGTTCTCGGCCGAGTTGATCGACCATGAGCGGGCGCTGCGGACCGGGCTCGTCGACGAGGTGCTCCCTGACGGGCAACTCGACAAGCGGGTCGCGGAGTTCACCGCGGTCCTGGCCTCGCGCTCGCAGCTCACCCAGGCCGCGGCGAAGGAGTTCGCAGCGCCCGGCCTGGACCCGGCGCGGATCGAGCACTGGGAGCGGCAGGCGCGCGCGAGCGGGGACACGGCCGAGGGCGTGGCCGCGTTCCTTGAGGGGCGGCCCGCCCGCTTCGACTGGTCGCCGACGGCCGGCTGAACCGGCCCGGATATCCGTTTCCGGGATCGGTCCCGCGGAGACCACCCCGGATGGTCAGCCCGCCTGCGTGCCCGCCCGTTCCGCCACGTGCGGCGGGAGCGGGATGCCGGCCCGCAGGGCCGGGTCCGGCTCGGGCTCGCCCCAGGTGTGGAGCAGTGGCAGCACCCCGGCCCATACGGGCAGTTCGCCGTCGGGGCCGTCGGCGTCGTCGGTGTGACCGGTGCTGGTCTTCACCGAGGCCTCGTCGATCCCGAGCGCGAGCAGCGTGGTGGCGGCGAGCTCCTTGCGGGACGGGCCGCGCGCGTGGTCCCACCGGCCGGGCGCGGACTGCTCGGCCAGGACGCGCAGCCCGTGCAGCTTCTCGTCGGGATCGGTGACGGCACGCGGCACGCCGAGCACCATGGCGCTGCGGTAGTTGACGCTGTGCTCGAAGACGGACCGGGCCAGCACCAGACCGTCGATGTGGGTGACGGTGACGCAGACGGACGCCCCGGGCGACTGCACCAGGCTGCGGCTGGCGGCCGAGCCGTGCAGATAGAGCGTGTCGGCGGCGGCGTCGAACCCGTAGACCGTGGGGACCGCCAGCGGCGAGCCGTCCACCACCACGGCGAGATGGCAGATGAAGCCGGCGCCCAGTACCGCGTCCAGGTCGTCGCGGGACACGCTGCCCTGCTCCCGCAGCCGCCGATGACGGGTCCGGTCCGTGACCGGGAGCATGCGTGCGGGTATGTCGGTGGACATCAGGGCCTCCGTAGGACGTACAGCGGACACGTCAATACTATCGATCTCGACACTTTGCTGCCGTTCGTTCCACCGATTCATGATTCTGGAACTTCTCGTGCAACGTTTTTCGTCGCGGTGGCCGGAACGTATGCATGCCTATCGGCAGCATGCTGACCGGTCGGTAACCTGGGGGCCATGACTACTACCGCTTCGGACCCCCGCGCGTCGCGCCGCTGTCAGAACACTCTCAACCCGCTGCACTCCAGTACGTACTTCTCGCCCGAGTTCACCGCCGAACTCTCCCGGCTCGGCCTCGAACCCGGCAGCATGACGTACTTCGCGGGCCGTGCGGCGCCGCTGGGGGCCGTCGGAGCCGGTACCGTCACCGCGACCTTCTACAACTTCAACCACGACCTGGTGGCCCGGCACATCCCGCGCGCCTGGACGATCGCCACCCCCGAGGCCGTCATCGACGCCCGGCTGCGCGCCGTCGACACCGCGCTCACCCGGCTGCTCGGCGCGGACACCGTCGACTCGCCCGAGATGGCGGAGGCCGCCGCTCTGGCGCTGCGCGCCACCGAGGCCTGCGACCGGGCCGCCCGCCCGCTCTACGCCGCCAACGCCGACCTGCCGGTGCCGACGGCGCCGCACCTCGCGCTCTGGCACGCCGCCACGCTGCTGCGCGAGCACCGGGGCGACGGGCACCTCGCCGCGCTGGTAGCGGCCGAACTCGACGGCCTGGAGGCCATCGTCAGCCACACCGCGACCGGCAAGGGCTTCACCCCCCGCTTCGTCCAGGCCAGCAGGGGCTGGACGGCCGAGCAGTGGGCCGCCGCCCAGGACCGGCTGCGCGAGCGCGGGCTGCTCGACACGGCGGGCGAGCTCACCGACGCGGGCGTCGAGCTGCGGCGGGACATCGAAGCCGCGACGGACCGCGTCGACCGGGCCCCGTACGAGCACCTCGGCGCCACCGGCGTCGCGCGCCTCACCGAACTGGCCGGATCCTTCACCCAGACCGCCCTGGCCTCCGGCGCCTTCCCGCTGGAGCACTTCGGCAAGGGGTGACACGGTCGCTCGCCGACGGTGGGTCAACGGGCCGTTCGTGACCGGATGCACAAGTCCTGGGCGGCAGGTGCGGCAGGATGGGGTCCATGCCGGAACTGACGCCCGCCCAGGTGCGGTCCTGGCGCGTCCATGCGCAGGGGCTGGCCGGCCCGCGCGACGGGGCCGGGGTCGTCGAGGCGGCGCGCCGGGCCGGCGCGCTGCAGGCGCAGGACGCCAAGGCGTGCCGGTTGCAGGTGCGCGCCAGGACCTCGGGGCTCACCGCCGGGGACGTCGACGCGGCGTGCGGCGCCGGTGACCGGTCGCTGGTCCGTACGTGGCTGATGCGCGGCACCCTGCACGCCGTCCCGGCGGCGGACGTGCGCTGGATGACGTCGCTGCTGGGCCCGCGTGCCACCGCCGCGCAGCGCGGCAGACGACTGCGGCTCGGCCTGGACGAGGAGACCTGCGCCCGCGCGCTTCCCGCGCTGGAGAAGGTGCTGGCCGGGCGCCCGCCGATGCTCCGCGACGACATCGTGCGCGGCCTCGGCGAGCTCGGCCTCGCCCTGGATCCGCGCAGCCAGGCGCCGGCCCATCTGATGCTGTACGCGGCGGCGACGGGCCTGGTGTGCCGGGGACCCGAGGCCGACGGTGACAAGTCGACTTATGTCCTGCGCGAGGAGTGGCTCGACGGCGTCGCCGGGCCGGACCTGTCGGGGACCGAGGCCCTGGCCGCGCTCGCCGAGCGGTATGTGTCCGCCTACGGACCCGCGACCGACAAGGACTTCGCCAAGTGGTCGGGGCTGCCGGCCGGCCAGGCACGGCGCGGCTTCCAGGCGGCCGGGGAGTACCTGGCGGAGATCGCGGGACCGGACGGCCCGCTGTGGGTGGCGGCCGGCACGGACGCGCCACGGCCGCCGAACCCGTCCGTCCGGCTGATCGGGCACTTCGACCCGTATCTGCTCGGCTACCACGACCGGGATCTGCTGCTGGACCCGTCCTTCGCCCGCCTCGTCGCGACCGGCGGCGGGTTCCTCACCCCGTGCGTGCTGCTGGACGGCGAGGTGGTCGGCGTCTGGCGGCACGAGCGGGGTAGCGGCGACCGGCTCACCGTCCGCGTCGACCCGTTCCGGCCGCCGCTCGACGCCGTCGTCGTGCGCGGCATCGAGGCCGAGGTCGCCGATCTGGGGCGGTTCCTCGGGGTCGAAGCCGGCTGGGACCCGGCCTGAGAGCCCCTGCGAAACTGCGACGTCGACCCGTTCGGGCGCGTACTCGGCCGCCAGAACGGCTCGGCCCTCAGCTCGCGCTCGTCGTGGATTCCTTCTCCGGCTGACCGTCGGACTGCGCGCACGGCATCGCCGGGTGCCGTCCCAGCAGCACCACCCCCACCGTGATCGCCGCGAGCCCGGCCGCCTCCCAGGCCAGCGCCCCGGGTGTCACCCGCAGCCGGTCCCCGAGGAAGCCGATGCCGCAGGCGATGCCCGCCAGTGGCTGTGCGGCCGTCAGCGCGGGCAGCGACATCCGCAGCGGGGCGGTCTCGAAGGCGCTCTGGACGAGGACGAGTCCGGTGAGCCCGATCGCCGCGACCACGTACGGCTGCCAGTGCACCGCCAGTATCTGGACGCCGTCCTCCCGGGCCAGCTCACCGCAGATCCGCGTCAGCGCGTCCTGCAGCCCGTAGAGCAGGCCGGCCGCCAGCGCCAGCAGGGTCGCCTCGGGCGAGGCGGGCAGCCGTTTGGCACAGGCCACCAGCAGCAGCGCGAGCCCGACGACGATCCCCAGCACCAGCCAGTGGCGCAGCGCTCCCGCCTCCGGGCCGCCGCCGGCCGGCTGCCCGGCGACGATGAAGGCCGTCACGCCGAGGGCCAGCAGAGCGACTCCCGCCCAGCCGCTCCGGCCCAGCGGCTGCCCCGACAGCCATCTGGACAGCGCCAGGGCGAACAGCAGATTCGTCGCGAGGAGCGGTTCGACGAGGGACACCTCGCCGCGCGCCAGGGCCAGCGCCCCGAGCACCTGGCCGCCGATCATGAGTGCCATGCCCAGCAGCCACTGGGGCATCCTGATCAGATCGAGGAGGAGTCGGAAGGAGAGGAAGTCCGCGAGCGGGGCACGCTGCGCCGCGCGCTGCTGCAGTACGAAACCCAGTCCGAGGCAGCAGGCGGCACCGACTCCGAGCAGGAACACGGCCACGCGGCCACTTTAACTCCCGTGACGCGCGACCGAACGCGTCCCGGCCACCCCGGCCGGGCGGCGCCGCCCACGCCGGCCGAGCCGCCCCAGCCCGGTCGGAACCCCGCACTGCTCACGACGGCGGATCCATGGGCCGGGTCTCGGCGCTCCCCCATACGGTCAGGAAGGCGAGGCGCAGACAGCCCGCGAGGGCCGGGTGCTCGATGAAGAGCGCGGTGGTGGAGCCGGTTCCGGCCACCGGGTCGGGCATGTCGCACAGCACCAGCGAGGCGTCCGCGATGATCAGCTTCATCGGCAGTTCGGCGGCGAACCGCGCCTCCTCCCCCGCCTCGCCGAACCGGCGGACGTTCTCCAGGACTTCCGCGTCGCCGAGCGCGTCGTGCGTGTAGATCGCCCGGACCGTTCCCCCGGCCTTGCGCAGTCTGCGGACGACCTTGATGCCCTCGGTGTTGGCGGCGGGGGCGACGAAGGGCGGCTTGCAGAAGCTGAGCAGCTCGTGGCCGGCCTGCTCCTGGATGTCCGCGAAACGCTCGGCGATCACCTTCGGGTCGCGCAGCACCTCGATGTAGTCGAGCGGATCGGTGTGCGTGCGCCCGTCGGTCCAGATCGGCAGCAGCGCGGAGGCGAGCCCGGCCGAGACCCGGTCCAGCCGTTCCAGCGACTCCCGCTGAAGGGCCATCAGCCGGGCGATCGCCAGTTCCGGCGCGATCGCGGAGAACGTCGCCACCCGGCCGGGCCGTGCGACGGCGAGCCGTCGGCGCACGAGCGCGTCGAGGACGTCGTAGACCCGCTGCCGGGGAACGTCCGCCTCGCGGGCCACCTCCGCCGCGGTGTACGACTCGCGTCTGACGAGCGCGAGGTAGACGCGTGCCTCGTACCGCGCGAGCCCCAGCGCCACAAGGTCGTTGACCGGACCCTCTTCGAACTCCATGAGCGCTCAAGCTATACGCCCGGGATCACCCACCGAAAGGAAGACTTTGCCATTGCCCGGTAGTCCCTTGGGGGCAGGTGTCACTACGTTCAGCGTTGGCCACCACTGAACGGGGTGGCAGTTGTTCCCCCAGCGTCGGCGTCACCCTCGCCGCCGCATTCCTCTCCAATGAACGTGCGCCACGCGAAGCCCTGCGGCGTTCTCTTCATCAGGCAGTGTCATGACCATGACACTGCCGTGGACGGTTGCCCGCCGCCGGGACCGATCCCCCCATGGAGGGCTGTTCATTGCCATCGAGAACCCCCACCCGCGCCGGACGCCTCACCCGTCGCGGCGTCACCGCCGTCCTGTCGGCGGCGGCCCTGGCCTCCGCCGGCATGCTGGCCGTCGCCGGCCCGGCCACCGCGTCGGCCGCCCCCACAACGGCCGCCCCGGCCGCGGCGAGCAGCTCCACCGCCCACACCGAGCGGCTCTGCTCGGAGCCCACCCAGGCCGGCTACATGGCCTGTCACGCACTCGCCCGCACCGACCTGGTCCAGCACCTGACCCTCGCCCCGAACGCGCTCCCGTCCGGCTACGGCCCCACTGACCTGCAGAGCGCATACGCCCTGCCTTCGGCCGGTGCCGGTGCGACCGTCGCGATCATCGACGCCAACGACGACCCCAAGGCCGAGGCGGACCTCGGTTCGTACCGCAGCACGTACGGCCTGCCGGCCTGCACCACCGCCAACGGGTGCTTCAAGAAGGTCGACCAGAACGGCGGCACCAGCTACCCGCCGGCCGACGCCGGCTGGGCGGGCGAGATCTCGCTCGACGTCGACATGGTCAGCGCCGTCTGCCCGCAGTGCCACATCCTGCTCGTCGAGGCGGCCACGGCGTCCATGGAGGACCTGGGCGCCGCGGTGAACCGCGCGGTCACGATGGGCGCCAAGTACGTCTCCAACAGCTACGGCGGCGGCGAGGACTCCACCGACCCCAGCTCGGACGCCTCGTACTTCAACCACCCCGGCGTCGCGATCACCGTCAGCTCCGGTGACAGCGGCTACGGCGTCGAGTACCCGGCGGCCTCGCAGTACGTCACCGCGGTCGGCGGCACCTCGCTGAGCCGCTCCAGCACCCCCCGCGGCTGGACCGAGAAGGTCTGGGGCAGCACCAGCGGCGACGGCGCCGGCTCCGGCTGCTCCGCCTACGACCCCAAGCCCTCCTGGCAGACCGACACCGGCTGCGCCAAGCGCACCGTCGCCGATGTCTCGGCGGTCGCCGACCCGGCCACCGGCCTCGCGGTCTACGACAGTTACCAGGCGAGCGGCTGGAACGTGTACGGCGGCACCAGCGCGTCCGCGCCGATCATCGCCTCCGTCTACGCCCTCGCCGGCACCCCGGCCGCGGGCACCACCCCGGCCTCGTACCCCTACGCCCACGCCTCGTCGCTCAACGACGTGACCACCGGCACCAACGGCTCCTGCGGCAGCAGCTACCTGTGCACCGCCAAGGCCGGCTACGACGGCCCGACCGGTCTCGGCACCCCCAACGGCACGGCCGCCTTCACCAACGGCTCGACCGGCGGCAACACCGTCACCGTGACGAACCCGGGCAGCCAGTCGAGCACCGTCAACACCGCGGTCTCCCTGCAGATCCAGGCCACCGACTCCGGCAGCGGACAGACCCTCACCTACAGCGCCACCGGCCTTCCGCCGGGCGTCACGATCAACCCCTCCACCGGCCTGATCAGCGGTACGCCCACCACCGCCGGGACCTACAACGTGACGGTGACCGCCAAGGACGGCACCAACGCCACCGGCAGCGCGTCCTTCACCTGGGTCGTCAACCCGGTCGGCGGCGGCTGCAGCACCTCGCAGCTCTTCGGCAACCCGGGCTTCGAGACCGGCACCGCCAGTCCCTGGACCGCCACCGCCGGCGTGGTCGACAACAGCGCCAGTGAGGCCGCCCACTCCGGCTCCTGGAAGGCGTGGCTCAACGGCTACGGCTCCACCCACACCGACTCGCTCGCCCAGACGGTGACGGTCCCCAGCGGCTGCCACGCCACCCTGACGTTCTGGGTGCACATCGACACCGCCGAGACGACCACCTCCACCGCCTACGACAACCTGACGGTGAAGGCCGGCACCACCACGCTGGCCACGTACTCCAACCTCAACAAGAACACCGGCTACGCGCAGAAGTCCTTCGACCTCTCCTCGTTCGCCGGGCAGTCGGTGAAGGTCACGTTCACCGGCACCGAGGACTCCAGCCTCCAGACGAGCTTCGTGCTCGACGACACCGCCCTCAACATCAGCTGAACCACGGCTGGTTGAGGTAGTCCCGCAAGGAAGTCGAAGGACGTCAGACGGACCCGGCCAGGCCCCCACAGCCTGTCCGGGTCCGTGTCTATGGCTGCCGCACGCCGACCGTCACGGTCCATGCCTGCAGGGCGTGGCAGGAGACCATGCCGGGCGCCGAAGGCGCGGGGCAGACCTTCCGAGCGGCGGTCAGCTTCACGATGCCGCGGGAGGAGCCGCGGAAGGTGTCGGCGGACATCTCGGTCAGGCCGGCACCGGACGCGGTCACCGGGCCCCAGCCGGCACCCGGCAGCGAGACGCGTACCGAGCTGCCCACGTCGAGGCAGATGTGCGTGCCGTCCGACGACTCGCCCACGACGATGGAGTCGCAGCGGAGCCCGTTGTTCTTGTCGTTCGTCAACGGATGATCCGCACCGCAGCCGGCCGCACTCAGCAGCGCCACCACGGCAACTGCCCCTGCCCATACGCGCATCCGACGGCCTCCCGGTCTCCCGGTTCCTGAACGGTCACGGGTTGGACGTGGCCCACGGCATTCCGGTTCCGCGCGGCGGACCCCGCGCGGAACCCCGCCCGGATCAGGCTTCTGAGACCCGGCCGTCCGCGACCTCGATGCGCCGCGTGGTGCTCACCGCGTCCAGCATCCGCCGGTCGTGCGTGACCAGCAGCAGCGTGCCGTTGTACGAGGCGAGCGCCGACTCCAGCTGCTCGATCGCGGGCAGGTCCAGGTGGTTGGTCGGCTCGTCGAGGACCAGCAGATTGACGCCGCGGGCCTGCAGCAGGGCCAGCGCGGCACGGGTCCGCTCCCCCGGCGACAGCGTCGCCGCGGGGCGCAGCACGTGCGCGGCCTTGAGGCCGAACTTGGCGAGCAGCGTCCGCACGTCGGCGGGCTCCACGTCGGGGACCGACAGCGAGAACGCGTCCATCAGCGGTTCGTCGCCGAAGAACAGTCCGCGGGCCTGGTCCACCTCGCCCACGACGACGCCCGGGCCGAGTGCCGCGTTGCCGGCGTCCAGCGGGAGCCGGCCGAGCAGCGCGGCGAGCAGCGTGGACTTGCCGGAGCCGTTGGCGCCGGTGATCGCGACCCGGTCCGCCCAGTCGATCTGCAGGTCCACCGGGCCGAACGTGAAGTCCCCGCGGCGGACCTCGGCTCCGCGCAGCGTCGCCACCACGGCCCCGGACCGGGGCGCCGCGGCGATCTCCATCTTGAGCTCCCACTCCTTGCGGGGCTCTTCGACGACGTCGAGGCGTTCGATCATGCGCTGCGTCTGGCGGGCCTTCGCGGCCTGCTTCTCGGACGCCTCGCTGCGGAACTTGCGGCCGATCTTGTCGTTGTCCGTCGCCTTGCGGCGGGCGTTCTTGACACCCTGGTCCATCCACGAGCGCTGCATCTGTCCGCGCGCTTCGAGGGAGGACTTCTTGTCGGCGAACTCGTCGTACTCCTCGCGGGCGTGCCTGCGGGCGACCTCGCGCTCCTCCAGGTACGCCTCGTAGCCGCCGCCGTAGATGTTCACCTGCTGCTGGGCGAGGTCGAGTTCGACGACCTTGGTGACGGTGCGGGTGAGGAACTCGCGGTCATGGCTGACGACGACGGTGCCGGCGCGCAGCCCCTTGACGAACTTCTCCAGCCGGTCGAGGCCGTCGAGGTCCAGGTCGTTGGTGGGCTCGTCGAGCAGGAACACGTCGTAGCGGCTGAGCAGCAGCGAGGCGAGGCCGGCGCGGGCGGCCTGGCCGCCGGAGAGCGAGGTCATCTGCTGGTCGAGGCCGATGGCCAGTCCCAGCGAGGCGGCGACCTCCTCGGAGCGCTCCTCCAGGTCCGCGCCGCCGAGGTCGAGCCAGCGCTCCAGGCCGGTGGAGTACGCGTCGTCGGCGCCGGGAGCCTCGTCGACGAGGGCCTGGGTGGCGGCGTCGAGCGCGCTCTGCGCGGCGGCGACGCCGGTACGGCGGGCGAGGAAGTCCCGTACGGTCTCCCCGGGACGCCGCTCGGGCTCCTGCGGCAGATGGCCGACGGCGGCGCTGGGCGGGCTCAGCCGCAGCACACCCCGCTCGGGGGTGTCGAGCCCGGCGAGCAGCCGCAGCAGCGTCGACTTGCCGGCGCCGTTGGCACCGACCAGGCCGATCACATCGCCGGGGGCGACGACGAGTTCGAGGCCGGAGAACAGGACTCGGTCCCCGTGTCCTGCGGCAAGATCCTTGGCAACAAGAGTGGCACTCATCAGGGAGCAGATCCTATATGCCCAGCAAGAAGGCGATCGTCCGCCGTCCCGGTCCGCGCCTGGCCGAGGGCCTGGTCACGCACATCGAGCGCTCGCCCGTCGATCCCGCCCTCGCGCTGCGGCAGTGGGAGCGCTACACCGCCGTCCTGGCCGAGCACGGCTGGGAGACCACTGAGGCCGCCCCGGCGGACGACTGCCCGGACGGGGTGTTCGTCGAGGACACCATGGTCGTGTTCCGGGACGTGGCGCTGATCTCGCGCCCCGGCGCCCCCACACGGCGGCCCGAGACGGCCGGCGCCGAGGAGGCCGCGGTCGCGCTCGGCTGCTCGGTGCGGCGGATCCAGGAGCCCGGGACGCTGGAGGGCGGCGACGTCCTGAAGGTCGGGGACACCATCTACGTCGGCCAGGGCGGGCGCACCAACGCGGAGGGCCTGCGGCAGCTGCGTGCGGCCTTCGAGCCGCTGGGCGCGCAGGTGGTCGGCGTCCCGGTGGAGAAGGTGCTGCACCTGAAATCGGCGGTGACGGCCCTGCCGGACGGAACGATCATCGGATATCCGCCGCTGGTCGACGATCCGGCCATCTTTACGCACTTCCGACCGATGCCGGAGGAGGGTGGGTCACACGTGGTGCTCCTCCGCGGAAATGTGCTGCTCATGGCCGCGAGCGCTCCCCGGAGCGCGGAGCTGCTGAGCGGCCTGGGATACCGGCCGGTGCTGGTCGACATCAGCGAATTCGAGAAGCTGGAGGGCTGCGTCACGTGCTTGTCCGTGCGGCTGCGCGAGCTGTCCGCGCGGAGCTAGCCATTCCGTATCTGTCCGTAGTCGTTCCATACACCCAGCGGGGCGACGGTTGCCTTTTCGGCGACTCATAACCTACGGTAGCGTAACTTACGTCCCCGTAGGTGCCTTGCCAGCCATCAGGAGCCACCGTGACCATCACCGAATCCCACCGTCCCGGATCGGACACATGGAGTGACGCGCGGCTGCTGTACGCCCTGGAAGAGGTCGTCGAGACCGAGCTCAACCGTCACCTCGCCGTAGCCAAGGAATGGATGCCGCACGAGTACGTGCCGTGGAGCGACGGCCGTAACTTCGACGGGATCATGGGCGGCGAGGCCTGGGCCCCCGAGCAGTCCAAGGTCACCGACATCGGCCGGATCGCGCTCGTCGTGAACCTGCTCACCGAGGACAACCTCCCGAGCTACCACCACGAGATCGCCTCGCTCTTCGGCCGCGACGGCGCCTGGGGCACCTGGGTGCACCGCTGGACCGCGGAAGAGGGCCGGCACGGCATCGTCATGCGTGACTACCTGCTGACCAGCCGTGCCGTGGACCCGGTCGAGCTGGAGCGCTTCCGCATGATGCACATGTCGGAGGGCTTCGAGTCCGACAACCGGCACAGCATGCTGCACTCGGTGGCGTACGTGGCCTTCCAGGAGCTGGCCACCCGCGTCTCGCACCGCAACACCGGACACCAGTCGGGGGACCCGGTCTGCGACCGGATGCTGGCCCGGATCGCGACCGACGAGAACCTGCACATGGTCTTCTACCGCAACCTGCTCGCGGCGGCACTGCAGCTCGCTCCCGACCTGACGATGCAGGCCATCCGCGATGTCGTCGTGCAGTTCCGGATGCCCGGTCACGGCATGCCCGGCTTCGAGCGGGCGGCGGCCCGGATGGCCATCGGCGGCATCTACAACCTGCGCATCCACCACGACGACGTGCTGCAGCCGGTGCTACGCCACCTCAAGGTCCTCGAGGTCAGCGGCCTGAGCCCGGAAGGACTGCGGGCTCAGGAAGAGCTGGGCATGTTCATGGGCGGCCTCAACGACCAGGCCGTGAAGTTCGACGAGCGCAAGCTCGCGCTCGATGCGCGACGGGCGGCCCGCGCCTCCTGACGCCCGGCCGAGCGGCCACCCCTCTCGGATCAGCGCGCGAACGCGACACTGCTCGCACCGCCCATCGCCCCTGCGCACCAGCGCGGGGCGATGGGCGGTTTGCGTGCGCGGTCAGAAAATCATGCATGCACGCTTGATTGTTCTTGGCGGCACTGCCAGTCTCTGACCCACAACGTTGCTGACCGGGTGTCAACAAGGGGTGGTCATGGCCGATCCACTGTCCGTGCTCGTCGACCTGCGGGCCGAGAGCGAAGACCTCGACCGGCTGGTGGCGCCGCTCCCGGCGGACCGCTGGGCGGCGCCCACCCCCGCCGAGGGCTGGACGATCGCCCACCAGATCGCCCACCTCGCCTGGACCGACGGCGTCGCCCTGATCTCGGTGACCGACCCCGAGGCGTTCGCCCGGGAGACCGAGCGGGCCGCCGCGACCTTCGAGACGTTCGTCGACGACGAGGCCCGCAAGGGCGCGTCGCTGCCGCCGGCCGAGCTGCTGAACCGCTGGCGCACGGGCCGCCAGGCCCTCCTCGACGCCCTGGCCGCTCAGCCGCCCGGCACCCGTTTCCCCTGGTACGGGCCCCCGATGAGCGCCGCCTCGATGGCCACCGGGCGGCTGATGGAGACCTGGGCGCACGGCCAGGACGTCGCCGACGCCCTGGACGCCCGGCGTGAGCCGACCGGCCGGCTGCGGCACGTGGCCCGGATCGGTGTGCGGGCCCGCGACTACGCGTACTTCGTACGGGGACTGAAGCCGCCCGCCGAGGAGTTCCGGGTCGAACTGACGGCGCCCGACGGCGAGCTGTGGACGTACGGGCCCGAGGACGCCGAGCAGCGGGTGACGGGTCCCATGATCGACTTCTGTCTGCTGGCCACCCAGCGCAGGCACCGCGACGACCTGGCCGTACGCGCCGAGGGGGAGGACGCGGACCGCTGGCTGGAGATCGCACAGGCCTTCGCGGGACCGGCGGGACCGGGTCGCGAACCGCAGTCCCCGACCCGGCCGAGGCCGGTGGACCCTCCTCGATCCGTGAATGCGCCGGAGTCGGCGGACGCCGCGTCCGCGCAAGAGGACGGGGCCGGCGCATGACCCTCCTGGACACCGCGGACGAGGAGTACACGGCCAACCGCGCGACCATGCTCGCCCGGCTCGCGGAGGTCGACGCCGCGCACACCGCCGCGATCGACGGCGGCGGAGCGAAGTACGTGGAGCGGCACCGCAAGCGCGGCAAGCTGCTCGCCCGCGAGCGCATCGAGCTGCTGCTCGACCCGGACACCCCGTTCCTCGAACTCTCACCGCTCGCCGCCTGGGGCAGCGACTACCCGGTGGGCGCTTCGCTGGTCACGGGCATCGGCGTCGTGGAGGGCGTCGAGTGTCTGATCACCGCCAGCGACCCGACCGTGCGCGGCGGCGCCAGCAACCCGTGGACGCTGAAGAAGGCGCTGCGCGCCAACGAGATCGCCTTCGCCAACCGGCTGCCGGTGATCAGCCTCGTCGAGTCCGGCGGCGCCGATCTCCCCAGCCAGAAGGAGATCTTCATACCTGGCGGCGCGCTGTTCCGGGACCTGACGCGGCTGTCGGCCGCCGGGATCCCCACCATCGCCGTCGTCTTCGGCAACTCGACCGCGGGCGGGGCGTACATCCCCGGCATGTCCGACCACGTGATCATGGTCAAGGACCGGTCGAAGGTCTTCCTCGGTGGACCGCCGCTGGTCAAGATGGCGACCGGCGAGGAGAGCGACGACGAGTCGCTGGGCGGCGCCGACATGCACGCCCGGGTCTCCGGCCTCGCCGACTACTACGCCCTCGACGAGCCCGACGCCCTGCGGACCGCCCGCCGCGTCGTCTCCCGCCTCAACTGGCGCAAGCAGGGCCCGGCCCCGCGGGCGTCCGTCGAACCGCCGCTGCACGACGAGGACGAGCTGCTCGGTATCGTCCCCGGCGATCTGCGGACGCCCTTCGACCCCCGCGAGGTGATCACCCGCGTCGTCGACGGCTCGCGGTTCGACGAGTTCAAGCCGCTGTACGGGCCGAGCCTGGCCACCGGCTGGGCCGAGGTGCACGGCTACCCCGTCGGGATCCTCGCCAACGCGCAGGGCGTGCTGTTCAGCGCCGAATCGCAGAAGGCCGCGCAGTTCATCCAGCTCGCCAACCAGCGGGACATCCCGCTGCTCTTCCTGCACAACACCACCGGCTACATGGTCGGCAAGGAGTACGAGCAGGCCGGGATCATCAAGCACGGCGCCATGATGATCAACGCGGTCGCCAACTCCAAGGTCCCGCATCTGTCGGTCCTGATGGGCGCGAGCTACGGCGCCGGCCACTACGGCATGTGCGGCCGGGCCTTCGACCCGCGCTTCCTCTTCGCCTGGCCGAGCGCCAAGTCCGCCGTGATGGGGCCCGCCCAGCTCGCCGGGGTGCTCTCGATCGTCGCCCGCCAGTCGGCGGCGGCGAAGGGACTGCCGTACGACGACGAGGCCGACGCCGCGCTGCGCGCCATGGTCGAGCAGCAGATCGAGTCCGAGTCGCTCCCGATGTTCCTGTCCGGACGGCTCTACGACGACGGCGTCATCGACCCGCGCGACACGCGGACCGTACTCGGCCTGTGCCTGTCAGCCGTGCACGGCGCGCCCGTCGAGGGCGCGCGTGGCGGCTTCGGCGTCTTCCGGATGTGAGGGCAGTGATGCCGGATGTGAGGGCAGTGATGATCGAGTCCGTTCTGGTGGCCAACCGCGGCGAAATCGCCCGGCGGGTCTTCCGCACCTGCCGTGACCTGGGGATCGCCACGGTCGCGGTGTACTCCGACGCGGACGCCGGCGCCCCGCACGTACGGGAGGCCGACACCGCCGTACGCCTGCCGGGGAACGCTCCCGCCGACACGTATCTGCGCGGCGATCTGATCGTCGCGGCCGCCAAGGCGGCGGGCGCGGACGCCGTCCACCCCGGATACGGCTTCCTCTCCGAGAACGCCGGCTTCGCCCAGGCCGTGCTCGACGCGGGGCTGGTCTGGATCGGCCCGTCCCCCGGCGTGATCGAGTCCATGGGGTCCAAGACCCGCGCCAAGAGCATCATGTCGGCGGCCTCCGTTCCGGTGCTGACCGGTCTCCGGCCGGAGTCGATCGGTCCGGACGACCTCCCGGTGCTGGTGAAGGCGGCGGCCGGCGGCGGCGGGCGCGGCATGCGGATCGTGCGGGATCTCGCGCTGCTGGACGAGGAGTTGGCCGCGGCGCGTGCCGAGGCAGCCTCGGCCTTCGGCGACGGTGAGGTCTTCGTCGAGCCATTCGTGGAGACGGGCCGGCATATCGAGGTGCAGGTCCTCGCGGACACCCATGGAACGGTGTGGACGCTCGGCGAACGGGACTGTTCGGTGCAGCGCCGGCACCAGAAGGTGATCGAGGAGACCCCGGCGCCGGGCATCGGCGACGAGTTGCGCCGTACGCTGCACGACGCCGCCTCCGCGGCCGCCCGCGCGATCGGCTACACCGGTGCCGGCACCGTCGAGTTCCTGGTGACGCCGGGCGGCCGTCCGTTCTTCCTGGAGGTGAACACCCGCCTCCAGGTCGAACACCCGGTCACCGAATGTGTGACTGGACTCGACCTCGTACAGCTCCAGCTGCGGATAGCCGAGGGCGCCGCGCTGCCGGCGGAGCCGCCCGCGCCGCAGGGCCACGCGATCGAGGCCCGGCTGTACGCCGAGGACCCGGCACGCGGCTGGCAGCCGCAGTCCGGCGTCCTGCACCGGATGGAACTGCCCGAACTGCCCGGACTGCGGCTCGACTCAGGGGTGGTGAGCGGCGACACCATCGGCGTGCACTACGACCCGATGCTCGCCAAGGTCATCGCCTGGGCCGACACCCGGGACGAGGCCGTACGGCTGCTCGCCCGCGCCCTGGAACGTGCCCGGCTGCACGGCCCGGTCACCAACCGGGAGCTGCTGGTGCGCGTGCTGCGGCACCCGGAGTTCGCGGCGGGCCGGCACTCCACCGCGTTCCTGGAACAGCACAGCTCGGTACTGGCCGGCGACGGCGCGGACAGCGGTCCCGTACGGCTGGCGGCGCTCGCCGCCGCGCTGTCCGACGCGTCGGGCCGCTCCGCGTTCGGCGGCTGGCGAAACGTCCCTTCCCAACCGCAGACCAAGAACTACGCGACGGTGCCCGGCGCCGAGCCGTATGAGGTCCGGTACCGCCTCACCCGTTCCGGCCTGGACGCCCCGGACCATCCGGGGGTGCGGCTGCTGCACGCGGAACGCGGCCAGGTCGTCCTGGAGGCGGACGGGGTACGCCGCGCGTTCGACGTGGCGGTCTACGGCGACCGGGTCCATGTCGACTGCGCACTCGGCGCGTTCGCCTTCACCGCCCTATCGCGCTTCCCGGAACCGGTCAGCGGCACCGAGCCGGGCTCGCTGCTCGCTCCCATGCCCGGCACCGTCATCCGGATCGGTGAATTCGCCGTCGGCGACCACGTCGAAGCGGGCCGCCCGCTGCTCTGGCTCGAGGCGATGAAGATGGAGCACCGGATCACCGCTCCCGCCTCGGGAACGCTCACCGCACTGAACGCCGAGGTCGGCCGTCAGGTCGACGTCGGCGCCGTACTCGCCGTCGTCAAGGAGGAAGCACGCCCATGACCACCAGCCAAGGCACCTTCGACAGCGCACTCCTGGAAAGCGACGAGCGGCGCGCCCTGCGTGCCGCCGTCGGGGATCTCGGCCGGCGCTACGGCCGCGACTACTTCACCGCGGCCGTCCGCGCGGGGAAGCAGACCGACGAGCTGTGGCGGGAGGCAGGCGCGCTCGGCTATCTCGGGGTGAACCTCCCCGAGGAGTACGGCGGAGGAGGCGGCGGCATGGCCGAACTCTCCATAGTGCTGGAGGAGTTGGGCGCGGCCGGCTGCCCACTGCTGCTGCTCATCGTCTCCCCCGCCATCTGCGGCACCGTCATCGCCCGCTTCGGCACCGAGGAACAGAAGCGCCGCTGGCTGCCGGGGCTGTCTGACGGGTCGCTGCGGATGGCCTTCGGGATCACCGAGCCCGAGGCCGGCTCCAACTCGCACCGCATCACCACCACCGCCCGCCGCGACGGCGACGACTGGCTGCTGACCGGGCGCAAGGTCTTCATCTCGGGTGTGGACATCGCGGACGCCACGCTCATCGTCGGCCGCACCGAGGACGCGCGCACCGGCAAGCTCAAGCCGTGTCTGTTCATCGTCGACCGGGAGACACCGGGGTTCGAGTACCGGCAGATAGAGATGGAACTGGGCGCTCCCGAGAAGCAGTTCCAGCTCTTCCTCGACGATGTGCGGCTGCCGGCCGACGCCCTGGTCGGCGACGAGGACGCCGGGCTGCTGCAGCTGTTCGCGGGCCTCAACCCGGAGCGGATCATGACCGCCGCGTTCTCGCTGGGCATGGGCCGGTTCGCGCTGGACAAGGCAGTCGAGTACGCCCGCACCCGCCAGGTGTGGCAGTCCCCCATCGGCGCCCACCAGGCGATAGCCCACCCGCTCGCGGTCGCCCACATCGAGCTGGAACTCGCCCGGCTGATGATGCAGAAGGCCGCCTACCTCTATGACGCGGGCGACGACATGGGGGCGGGCGAGGCCGCCAACATGGCGAAGTACGCGGCCGCCGAGGCCGGGGCCAAGGCCGTCGACCAAGCCGTGCACACACTCGGCGGCAACGGGCTCACCACCGAGTACGGGCTGGCCGCCCTGCTCACCGCGTCCCGCGTGGGTCGGATCGCTCCGGTCAGCCGTGAGATGATCCTCAACTTCGTCTCGCACCACACCCTGGGCCTGCCCAAGTCATACTGATATCCACCCATTCACGGTGATGCACACCGAGTCCGGGGCCCCGAGTCCTTCTGGGCCCGACGAGTCCCGCCGGGCCCGCCGCGGCCTGCCGATCCGCATGGAGGAGACCGATCGTGTCCGACGCGCCCTTCGTACGCCGCGACCACCAGCGCGGTATCGCCCTGCTCACCCTGGACTCGCCGCACAACCGCAACGCCCTGTCGGCCCGCCTGGTCACCGAGCTGCGCGAAGGGCTCGACGAGGCGGTCAAGGACCCCGGCGTCCGCGCGATCCTGCTCACCCACACCGGGAGCACGTTCTGCGCGGGCGCCGACCTCAAGGATCCGGCCGCCGGAGGGCCGCTCGGCCTGGCGGAGCTGCTGCGGAGCATCGTCGAGTCGCCCAAGCCCGTGGTCGCCGAGGTCACCGGCCACGCACGGGCCGGCGGTCTCGGGCTGCTCGCGGCGTGCGACATATCGGTGGCCGGCGAGGGAGCGAGCTTCGCCTTCACCGAGGCGCGGCTCGGCCTGGCCCCGGCCGTCATCTCGCTCACCGTCCTGCCGCGCACCGACCCGCGCGCGGCCGCCCGCTACTACCTGACGGGCGAGGTCTTCGACGCGGCGGAGGCCGTCCGGATCGGCCTGGTGAGCGCGACCGCCGACGCGCTGGACGGCATCCTGGACGGTCTGCGGGCCGCCTCGCCGCAGGGTCTCGCCGAGTCCAAACGGCTCACCACCGCGGAGGTGCTGCGTACCTTCGACCGGGACACGGCGGCACTGGCCGAACAGTCCGCCCGGCTCTTCGCCTCGCCCGAGGCGGCGGAGGGGATACGCTCCTTCGCCGAACGCCGGAGTCCGTCATGGGCGTGGTGACCACCCGGGCCCCCAAGCAGGACCGCAGCCGCGCCACCCG
Organism: Streptomyces sp. SID13666; assembly: GCF_010548325.1. NCBI lineage: Bacteria > Bacillati > Actinomycetota > Actinomycetes > Kitasatosporales > Streptomycetaceae > Streptomyces > Streptomyces sp. SID13666. The sequence continues at coordinate 62,085 of NZ_JAAGLX010000029.1, forward strand.
GCGGAAGCTGCTGGAGGCGGCCGTCTCCTGTCTGGCGGAACGCGGCTGGAGCGGCAGCACGGTCGCCGCCGTGGCCGAACGCGCCGGGGTCACCCGGGGCGCGGCCCAGCACCACTTCCCGACCCGGGAGGACCTCTTCACCGCCGCGATCGAGCATGTCGCGGAGGAGTGGCTGGACGCCGTCCGGGAACGGGCCCGCGCACTGCCCCGTGACGGTGAGTCCCGTACCCGCGTCGTCGTCGACATGCTCGTCGGCGTCTACACCGGCCCGCTCTTCCGCGCCGCCCTCCACCTGTGGGTCGCGGCCGCGGACGAGGAACAGCTGCGGCCCCGGGTCAACGCCCTGGAGGCCCGGATAGGCCGCGAGGCGCACCGGCTCGCGGTGGAGTTCCTGGACGCCGACGAATCCGTCGAGGGCGTCCGGGAATCCGTCCAGGCCACCCTGGACATGGCCCGCGGCCTCGGGCTGGCCAACCTGCTCAGTGACGACTCGGCTCGCCGCGCGGGCATCGTCCGGCAGTGGTCACGCATCCTGGACACCGTCATCCACACCCGCCCGGAGCAGCCGCCGGGGTCGTGACACCGCTGCCGCCGACGTACCGGCCCTGGCCTACCGGCTCCGGCGTACCGGCTCCGGTGGGTGATCACGGGCATGGGCGTGCACGGCAGGCGGGCTGTCGGACCCCGGCCCTACCATCGATCACAGACAGCCACGGTCCGCCGCCGAGCTCCTGGAGTCGCCATGCCCCGCCGCGCCCACGATCCGCTCGCCGTCCGCGGGAAGGTCCGCGCGTTCGCCCTGCGGCTGCCGGAGGCGGTCGAGGAGTTCCCCTGGGGCGAGTCCGTCATCAAGGTCAACAAGAAGGTCTTCGTCTTCCTCGGTGTCGAGGACGGCAGCTATCCGCCGGCCATCACCGTGAAGCTCAAGGACGAGGACGTGCACGCCCACGCGATGACCGCTCCCGGCGCCGAACCGGCCGGCTACGGCCTGGGCAAGGCGGGCTGGGTCCGGATCCCGCTCGACGAGGGCGTCCCGTCCGCGGAGCTGTTGTCGGACTGGACGGAGGAGAGCTATCGCGTGATCGCCCCCAAGCGGCTCGTCAAGGAGCTGGACGGGCCGCCGGCTCCGTGACGGCGTCGACGAGCGCGGTCAGTGCCCGCACCACGGCGGACAGACCACCGTTGGGCGCTCCGCCCGGCTCGCTCATATAGAGATCCCGGCGGATCTCGATCATGAGCGCGGACACCTCGGTGCGGTGGCCGTAGTGCTTGAGCGGGACGTAGCAGCCCGCGAACGGGGTGTTGAGGCCGAGCTCACCGCACTCCGCGAAGGCCCGGCGGGCGGCGTCGAGCAGCCAGCGCGGGGTGTGGTGCTCGTCAGTGCCCAGGCAGATGGCGGGGCGGGTGCCGGGCGCGTGCAGTTCGTAGGGCAGCGGCCGGGACGGGTACGAGTGCACATCGATGATGACGGCGCGGCCGGTGGCGGCGAGGTGGGCGTCGATCAGCTCGGTGAAGGCGGCCGCGTAAGGGTCGAAGTGCTCGGCGAGCAGCTCCCGTTCGTGGTCGGGGTCGTCGTCGCGCAGCCGCCCGCGGTGCGAGGTGCCGGTGTAGACCGCGCCCATGCCCACGGCCCGCATCTCCTCCCGCTCGTCGGGGAATCGCTCCGGGTCGACGACGAGGCGCGAGAGCAGATTGGCGTGCGTCCAGGGCGTGACGGCGGCACCGTCCGCCGCCCGGCCGGCGATGAGATCGGTATGGGCGTCCGTCATGTGGTCCAGCTCCCGCGACAGCGCGGCGTCGTCCAGCAATACGCTCCCCCGGGCGGCGGGAGTCAGCGTCCGTGAACTGTGCGGGACATGGAGGACGACGGGCGATCGGTCGGCACCGGATCTCTGCTCATACATCGGTCCGGTATATCCCAACGGATCTTCCCGATCACCTCATTTGCGCCGCGGCAGACGGGCGCCGGCGGCCGGGCCGGAACCGGCACATGACAAAGCAGCAGGCCCGGTGCTTGCGCACCGGGCCTGCTGTGTAAGTAGCGGGGACAGGATTTGAACCTGCGACCTCTGGGTTATGAGCCCAGCGAGCTACCGAGCTGCTCCACCCCGCGTCGGTGAACCCAACCCTACGTGGTGGGGGACGCAGGACCAAATCATTATCCGCGCGGCGCTCCGCGGGAGCCGGTACAGCCGGCCTGACCGGTCAGAGCCGGACCACGACCTGGTCGAGGTCCTTGCGGTGGATGTCCGGGACCCGGGCGCCCTCCGCCGGGTAGCCGACCGGGATGACGTACGAGGCGCGCTCCTCGGGAGGGCGGTCGCAGACGTCGTTCAGGAAGCGCATCGGGCTCGGTGTGTGGGTGAGGGTGGCCAGGCCCGCCTGGTGGAGCGAGGCCAGCAGCAGGCCGACGGCGATCCCCACCGACTCCTTGGTGTAGTAGGGCCGGGGCGATTCCGGGCCCTTGTGGACCTCGAAGACGACGATGACGGCCGGGGCGTCCTCGAGGAACGGCTTGTGCCAGTCGGTGCCGATCGGGGCGAGCGCCGCCAGCCACTCCTCGGAGGCCCGGCGCTCGTAGAACTCGCGCTCCTCGGCCTCCGCCGCCTCGCGCAGGGCACGTTTGCGCTCCGGGTCGGTGAGGACGACGAACCGCCAGGGCTGCACGTTCGCCCCGCTCGGGGCGGTGGCCGCGGTGCGGATCGCCCATTCGACGACGCCCTGCGGGATCGGCCGGGAGGAGAAGTCCCGCACGGTCCGTCGGCTCGCCATGACCTCGTGGAAGGTGCGGCTGCGCGCCTCCGCCTCGTGGGCGGGGACCGTGTGGGGGTGGAGCGGCACCGTGGGATATGCGGAGTCGTCAACCATGGGCATCACCTCAGCACATCGCGCGCCGTCACGGAAGAAGGCACCCCGGCCACGCGACCCCGGACACACGACCCCCGGCCACGGGACCCACCGGCCGCCCGGCCGGCAGTCAGAAAAGGCGTTGCACGCCCACCGACCCCCGGCGTAACGTCTTTCTCGGCCCTGTTGTCGTCGATTGGAGAAGGCCGTTGCGCGTCTGAGGTCATGAGACACCGTGCCCGTGGGGATTCCCGCGTGCCCGAGTGCGACCTCGGCAGTGACCCGCCTTCCGTTCCGCCAGGGCGTCATCACCCACTCCATCTCCCCCTCAGGGGTTGAGCCGCGTCGCGTTCCGGTGTCTCCACAGTTGCCCTCTCATCCAGCAACCAGGAGGCCCTCATGGCATTCACCCCCCTTTCCATCACCTGCTCCCGCCTCTCCTTCTCCTGGCCGGACGGCACCCCCGTGCTCGACGAGTTCGACTTCGCCGCCGGCCCCGGCCGCACCGGCCTGATCGGACTCAACGGCTCGGGGAAGTCGACGCTGCTCCGGCTCATCGCCGGTGAACTACGCCCGGCCGGGGGAACGGTGAAGGTCTCCGGCGAGATCGGCTACCTGCCGCAGAACGTCTCGCTCGACACGTCCGTCAGGGTCGACACCGCGCTCGGCATCGACGTGGCCCGCGCCGCCCTGCACGCGATCGAGGGCGGCGACGCGAGCGAGGAGCACTTCGCCGCGGTCGGCGACGACTGGGACGTGGAGGAGCGTGCCCGCGCCACCCTCGACCAGCTCGGCCTCGGCCACATCACCCTCGACCGCACCATCGGCGAGGTGTCGGGCGGGGAGTCGGTGCTGCTGCGGCTGGCCGCGCTGCTGCTGCGTCGGCCGGACGTCCTGCTGCTCGACGAGCCGACCAACAATCTGGACCTGGACGCCCGGCGCCGCCTCCATGAGGCCGTCGCGTCCTGGTCCGGGCTGCTGCTCGTGGTCAGCCACGACCGGGAGCTGCTGGAGCTGGTCGACCGGATCGCCGATCTGCGCGGCGGCGAGACGCACTGGTACGGCGGGAACTTCTCGGCGTACGAGGAGGCGCTCGCCGTCGAGCAGGAGGCCGCGGAACGGATGGTGCGGGCGGCCGGGACCGATCTGCGCCGGCAGAAGCGCGACCTGGCCGAGGCCCGGGTCAAGCTGGCCCATCGGGTCCGCTACGGCCAGAAGATGTCCGACCAGAAGCGCGAGCCGAAGATCGTGATGAACCAGCGCAAGCGCGATGCCCAGGTCTCTGCCGGCAAGCACCGCATCCTGCACACCGAGAAGCTGGAGGAGGCCAAGGAGCGCTTCGACGAGGCCGTCGAGGCGGTCAGGGACGACGACGAGATCCGCATCGACCTGCCGCACACCACCGTCCCCGCCGGCCGGACCGTACTGACCCTGCGCGGGCTGCAGGTCCGCTACGGCGCCCGCGCCGACCTGGACGTGCACGGCCCGGAACGGATCGCGCTCCTGGGCCGCAACGGGGCGGGCAAGTCCACTCTGCTGCGGACGATCGCCGGGCAGCTGGAGCCGGTGGCGGGCGAGGCGGTGGCGCACGTGCCGATGCGGTACCTGCCGCAGCGGCTCGACCTCCTCGACGACGAGCTGACGGTCGCGGGCAATGTCGCCCGCTTCGCGCCCGGCGCGACCGACAACCAGATCAGGGCGCGGCTGGCCCGTTTCCTCTTCCGGGGCGGGCGCGCGGACCAGCCGGTCGGCACCCTCTCGGGCGGTGAACGGTTCCGCGCGTCGCTCGCCGCGCTGATGCTCGCCGATCCCGCTCCGCAGCTGCTGATGCTCGACGAGCCGACGAACAATCTGGACCTGGCCAGCGTGCGCCGGCTCACGGCGGCCCTGGCCTCGTACCGGGGAGCGCTGATCGTGGCCGGACACGATCTTCCGTTCCTGCACGGCATCGGCATCACGCGCTGGGTGCGGCTCGACGGCGAGCTGACGGGCATCGATCCGCCCACCGCCGGCGGCGAGCCGGAAAGGGAGCTGTGGAGGGAGGTGTGAGCTGGAGGTTTGGGAACGCCGGCGGTCCGACAGGAATGAGAGATGGACCCTCGTACAGTCGTTCCCTCCTCGCCCTCCCTTGCGCTCTCCGACGAAGTGCGGGACGCCCTCGACCGGCGCACGCCGGTGGTGGCCCTCGAATCGACGATCATCGCCCACGGTCTCCCCCGGCCCCGCAACCTCCGGGTGGCCGTGGAACTGGAGGACATCGTCCGTGCCGCGGGCGCCGTCCCGGCGACCGTCGCCGTGCTCGACGGGACGGCGCACATCGGGCTCGGCAAGGATCAGCTGGAGCGGGTGGCGAGCGACCAGGGCCTGCGCAAACTCGGCTTCCGGGACCTCGCGCCGGCGCTCGCCACCGGTGCCAGCGGCGCGACGACGGTCTCCGGCACGGCGTTCCTGGCCGCCCGTGCCGGGATCCGGGTCTTCGCCACCGGCGGTCTCGGTGGGGTGCACCGCGACTGGGTCAGCCATCAGGACGAGTCCGCGGACCTCAGGCTGCTCGCCCGTACCCGCATCACGGTCGTCTGCGCGGGCGTGAAGTCGATACTCGACGTGCCGGCCACCCTGCAGCGGCTGGAGACGCTGGGCGTCGGCGTCCTCGGCTTCCGTACCGCTACCTTCCCCGGCTTCTACCTGACGAGTTCCGGTGAGCCACTGGACTGGACGCTGCAGGAACCGTCCGAGGTCGCCGCCGTGATGCGCGCCCAGGACGCGCTGGGCGGTCCTGGCGCCGCGCTGATCGTGGCCAATCCCGTCCCCGAGGCGGAGCAGCTCGATCCCGCGCTGCACGACCGGGTCCTGGTCGACGCCCATGAGGCGGCTCGCGCGGCGGGGGTCACCGGGCAGGCCATCACGCCGTTTCTGCTCGCGTACTTCGCCGAACACACCGGCGGCGCCTCCCTGGAGGCGAATCTGGCGGCGGTGCGGGGCAATGTCCGGCTCGCCTCCGCGATCGCCGCGGACTGGTCGCGGCACATATGACGGCCGCCGAGGCCGGGACATCTCTGGTGGTCATCGGTGACGTCGTCACCGACATCGTGGCCCTGCACGACAAACCCCTCGCGCCCGACACCGACACCTCCGCCAGGATCGCGGTCCGACCCGGCGGGTCCGGCGCCAACACCGCTTCCTGGGCCGCCCGTTCCGGGGCCGACGTGCGGCTGCTGGCCCGCGCCGGGGCGGATTCCGCCGACTGGCACCGGGACGTACTGCGGCGCTGCGGGGTACAGCCCCATCTGCGCGTCGACCCGTCGCTGCCGACCGCCGTCGTGATCGCGCTGGTCGACGCGGCGGCGGAGCGCACCCTGGTCACCGACAGCGGCGCGAGCGTACGGCTCGGCCCGGAGGACTGGGACGCGGCGCTGCTCGACGGCGCCGGCCGGCTGCACCTTTCCGGCTATCTGTTCTTCAACGGGCCGGGCCGGGAACTCACCGCGCTGGCCATGGCCGCGGCCCGCGCCCGGAACATCCCGGTGAGCGTGGACCCTGCCTCCACCGGTTTCATCCAGCAGCTCGGCGTCCGCCATTTCCTGGACGCCATCGCGGGCGCCGACCTGCTGCTGCCGAATCTCGCGGAGGCCCGGTTGCTGACCGGTGACCCCGATCCGGTGCGCGCCGCCCAGCAGTTGAGCGCCGTCCATGGAGTGGCGGTGGTGAAACTCGGCGGCGCGGGTGCGCTGGTCGCCGAACGGGGAAGGGTCACCGCCCGCGTGCCCGGGGTCGCGGCCGACGCCGTCGACACCACGGGCGCCGGCGACGCCTTCGCCGGCGGCTTCCTGGCGGCCCGGCTCACCGGCGCCGACCTGGCTGAATCCGCAGCCGCGGGCTGCCGTACGGGCGCCGCGGCGGTCGCCGCGGTGGGCGGCCGGCCGGAATATCCATGAGACCGGGCGCACTGTCATACGGCAAGGTGATGATCGTCGCCGATCACGCAGCGGGTCGGTTCCGCGGTCCGTCGTCCCGCGACCGGCCGACTCCGCTGCCGTCCGAAGGAGCAGCACCCATGCGCACCACCACCCTCGGCACCAAGGGTCCCGAAGTCGGCGTCATAGGACTCGGCTGCATGGGCATGACCCATGCCTACGACCCGAGCGGCCGTGACGACACCGTGTCCGTCGACGTCATCCGGCGCGCCCTCGACCTGGGTGTGACGCTGATCGACACCGCAGACGCCTATGGCCCCTACACCAACGAGGAGTTGGTCGGCCGCGCGCTCGCGGGGCCCTACCGGGAGCGGGCCGTACTGGCCACCAAGGTGGGCCTGGTGCTGACCGGCTCGGACGAGGGACGGCCCGTCTACGGCCAGAACGGCCGCCCGGAGCACATCAAGGCGTCGATCGACGCGAGCCTGCGCCGGCTGGGCACCGACCACGTCGACCTCTACCAGCTGCACCGCATCGACGCCGAGGTCCCGGTCGAGGAGACCTGGGGCGCGCTCGCGGAGGTGGTGGCCGCGGGAAAGGCCCGCAGGATCGGCCTGTCCGAGGCCTCGGTCGAGGAGATCGGGCGGGCCCACGCCGTCCACCCGGTCGCCTCCGTCCAGTCCGAGCTGTCGCTGTGGACCCGTGACGCGCTGGCGGACGTCCTGCCGCACTGCGAACGCGAGGGCATCGCCTTCCTGCCGTTCTCCCCGCTGGGCCGCGGTTTCCTCGCCGGCCGCTTCAGCTCGTACGACGACCTGCCGGCCGACGACATGCGCCGCAATCTCCCCCGCTTCCAGCAGGAGGCGCTGCGCACCAATCTCGCCATGGTCGGCACGGTCCGCGCCATCGCCGGGCGCACCGGCTCCACCCCCGCCCAGGTCGCCCTCGCCTGGGTCCTCGCGCAGGGCCGCTACGTCGTCCCCATCCCCGGCACCAAGACCCCGAAGTACCTCACCGACAACGCGGGCGCCGCCGACCTCACCCTCTCCCCCGCCGACCTCGCCGAACTGGACGCCCTCCCGGCCGCCACGGGCACGCGGTACTGACCCGCGGCACCTTGCCGGGCCCGGAGCATCACCGGCGGCGGGAAAATCACCGAGCGGCCGCCGCGCGCCCGATGGCGGTATGGGCGGACCGCGAGGAAGGTGGTCAGCGGGGATACAGACCCGCCCGGGCGCCGCCCGCGGCGGACCACCGCTGGGAGACGTCAGATGTCCGAAGTCACCGCTCCGTACGAACCCGGAACACCGTGCTGGATCGACCTGATGGTCCCGGACCAGCAGGCAGCCCTGGACTTCTACCGGGACCTCTTCGGCTGGCAGGGCGAGGTCGGCGCCGAGGAGTTCGGCGGCTACTCGGTCTGCACGCTGAAGGGCAAGCCGGTCGCCGGGATCATGAAGGCGATGTCGATGGGCGACGAGCCCGCACCGCCACCCAACTGGACCAGCTACTTCTCCACCGCCGACGCCGACGCCACGCAGGCCGCGATCAGCGCGAACGGCGGCACGGTGATGGCCCCCGCCATGGACGTCGGCGACACCGGCCGGATGCTGGTCGCGGTGGACCCGCAGGGCGCGGTCTTCGGCGTCTGGCAGCCGAAGGAGTTCCCCGGCGCGCAGATCGTCAACGAACCCGGCGCCCTGGTCTGGAACCAGCTCGCCACCCCCGACCCGAAGGCCGCCGGCACCTTCTACGAGGCGGCGCTGGGACTGGTGGCCGGCCCCATGCCGGACATGCCGGAGTTCACCGGCTTCCAGGTCAAGGGCCGCACCATCGGCGGCATGCAGGGCATGGAGAACATGCCGGAAGGCGTCCCGCCGCACTGGCTGGTGAACTTCTCCGTGGACGACGTCGACAGCACGGTCGACGCCCTGGTCCGCGCCGGCGGCTCGGTGATGGCGCCCCCCTTCGACATGGACAAGGTCGGCCGGATGGCAGTCGTGCAGGACCCGCAGGGCGCCGCCTTCGCAGTGGTCGCCACCACGGCACCCGCACAGCCCTGATCAAGCCCCGGCCGGGCGCGTTCGTCGCGCCCGGCCCTATTCGGGTGCCGTCGCCAGCAGCAGCGCCTCGTCACGGACGTCCGGGTGCGGGTGGCGGCGCAGCAGCCGCAGCTGCTCGCGCCAGGACTCCGGCCACTGGGTGCGTCTGCCCCCCACCTCGGTGAGGGCGACGGCGAGCAGCCCCGCGAGACAACCGTCCACCGTGGACAGCCGGCGGGCCGCGTGCAGCAGGCCGTCCGGGGTGCCCGGCTGCCCCGCGGTCTTCAGCCGTCCGCGCAGGATCTGGGCGGTCCGTACGGCGAGCGCGGGCCGGCCCTCGTTCAGCGGCACCAGCCGGACGAGGGCCGCCGTGAGCACCGCCGGTTCGGCGTCCAGATCCACGGCGCTCACCAGGATGTGGACCGCGTCGGGTACGAACGCGTCGAACCCGGCGAGGAGCTCGCCGGCCGCCTTGGCGACGGGCCGGGTGGCACCCGCCGTCATCCGGGCGTGGACGGCGAGCTGTTCGACGAGGGCCCGCACCCGGCGCCGGGCCGGCCGGTCACGGTCGGGGGCGGCGTCCGGCTCGTCCGGCAGAGCCGCGGCGGCCACCAGCGACGTCAGAGCGCGGGCCAGCGGACCGCCCTGCTCCGAGCCGGTCGATTCGGAGATCGCCAGGACGACCAGCGCCCCGGCCGCCGCACTCCAGGTCTCCCGGTTGTCGAGGTCGGTGACAGCGGACACCAGGACCTCTGCCGCGTCGGGCGCCCAGGGGGCCCACCGCGGAAGTGCTCCGAACGCCCGCAGGGCGGTTTCCGTATCAGCGCTTTCGCACACGGCTGTGACAAGTCGCGCGTAGCGCCCGCGGTGCCGGTCCGCGATGTCGAGCGGCTGGGTGCGCAGCACGGCCTGCCGCACTTCCGGCCCTCCGGTCGCCGCCGCCTCCAGCAGTTCCCAGGCCGGTTCGCAGCCGAGCAGCCCCGTCGCGAAGGCCACGCACGCGGCCCGCACGTCATGGTGCTGCCCGGCCCGTCGGCAGGTGTCGGCGAGCAGGTCTGCCGCGGCCGCCAGGGGAAGCCGGGTGGCGGCCAGCCTGGCCGCCTCTTTGCGGCTCGTCACCTTCGTGGAGGCGGCGTCCTCGGGCAGCAGCACGGCGCGCAGGTGCGCGTGCAGCCGGGACGGCTCGACGTACAGCGTCGCGCGGGTCGCCGCGTAGGCGGCCACCCGGGCACGGTCACCCCCGACGTGGCCGAGCAGCTCCGGCAGTGCCTCCCCCGGCCGGTCCGTCCACACCAGCGCGCCGAGCGCGGCTTCGGCGAGCGGAACGCTGGAGGACCCGGTGAAGCGACGGACCAGGCCGGCGCCGAGCTCCGGGATGACGGCGGCCTGGGCGATCGCCGCGGTGCGCTCGTGCATCGGCAGGGAGGCGTCACCCGCTCGCCGGGCCAGCAGCCGCGCCGCGGCGGCCTGGTGGCGGGGCAGCCAACGATTCACCGAGCTGTCGATCCACGGCATCCATCGGGCACCCTCGACCAGGAAGCGCCCGTAGGGCGGAGTGTCGCCCAGGACGGCGTCGAGCAGATCGGTACGGTGCTCGGTCAGTACGGTCAGGACGGGCCCCAGCACAGCCGCCGACGGTTCGAGCGCGAGGATCACGGCCACCTCGTCGTCCCTGGCCGGCGAGCCCTCGAGCCAGTAGCCGATGGCTTCCTGCACGGTCGCGTTGTCGCCGAACTGGATCGCCTGCCACAGCAGTTCGCGCAGCTGTGGCATGGCGTGGGCGCGGCGGCCCAGCGAGCGGGTAAGGGCGAACGTCAGCGCGTGGTCCGCCTTCTCGGCGCCCGCCTCCAGCCACGGCCGCAGCGCCGCGAACACCTCATGTTCCTGGCCACGGCGCAGCCCCTGGTCCAGTCGGCCCAGATCAACGCCACCGGTGTGCCCGTGGAGCCGTTCCAGAGTGCCCAGGGACCAGCCGACCAGCCGCCGCTCCCCGCTGACGGCATGTTCGCGCAGCAGACCGACGGCGAGCGTGCGCAGGGCGTGATGGGTGCGCCAGGACGAGTCGCGCGCCTCGATCGCGTCGGTGGCGATGCGCTCGAGGACGCTCGTGTTGTCGTCCGTGAAGAGGCGGGGATGCGTCTGGGCGAGCGCTTCGAGGGCGGCGGACCGTACCGGGTCCTGTTCGTTGCGCAGTCGTTCCAGGCTGCCCAGCAGTTCGGTGACACGCGCGGGCTCGCCGGAACGCGCCGCGTTGCGCACCAGCAGCGGCCAGGCCTGAGCCCGGCCCTCCGCCTCGGACCGGCGGGTCGCGGCGGTCAGTTCCGCGACCGCCTCCCCGACCGGCAGGTAGGAGACCGCGGTCAGCACCGTCGTCCAGAACTCGCCGCGCTCGCGCGCCTGAGCGGCCATCCGGCGCGCCTCGGACTCGCGGCGCGCCCGCGGAAGGACATCCAGCAGCACCGGGTTCAGGACCGCCCGGCTCATGTCCTGCCCGCTGGTCCAGGCATCGAACAGGGCGTTGCGGCGGGACGGCGGCTGCGCCTTGAGCAGCTTGGCGAGAGCCGCGTGGTCCTGGCTCATGGCACGGCCGAGATCGGCCAGTTCGGGCGGGTCCAGGCGTACGAGGCGGTGCAGGGTGGACCGCTTCAGGCCCCGTCGCCGCAGCGCGTCGGCCCGTTCGGGGGCCAGCAGGTACCGCAGGGTACGGCCGGGCGCCGCCGACACGAGATCGTCGATCCGGTCCAGGATCCGGGCCGGGGGCGGCCCGGGACACAGCCGCTCCAGCAGCTCGAGTACCCGTTCCGGCTCCGCCGTCACGGCCGCCGCCACACCCGCCACCCGCCCTTCCCACCAGGCGTCGCGCATCGTCTCCGGCAGCGCTTCGAGCTGGCGTCCCGCCTCGTCCAGCACCGCCACGGGGTGCCGCAGGCCCAGCAGCGTCCATCCCCTGACGGCGTGGGACAGTTCCGGCAGCAGCCGTACGACGGTCGCCGTACCGCAGCCGCCCAGCAGCCGGGCCGCCTCCTCGTCGCCCCAGCACGTCCGGTAGGGATCGATCAGCCGGTCGGCGAGCGCGGAGCGCCGCCCGCCGACGATCGCGCGAACCACCTGCCGGCGTACGGCGGCGGGAGCGTCGTCGAGCGCGTCGATGACCGCGTCATCAGGGATGTGTCCGCGCTCGACGGCCTTGACCGCGTACCCGCGCACCATCGCGTCCGGATCCGCGATCCTGTCCCGCAGATAACCGACGTCACGTCCGACGGCCGCCGCGGCGGCGGCCAGCCGCCGTTCGTAGGTGCCGCGGCCCGACAGCTCCCGCAGCAGCACAGCCAGGTCGCCGCGCCGGGCGGCGTCCTGTGCGCGCTGGGCGAGCACGCGCATGCGCGCCGGGTAGGGCAGCGGTTCCAGCGCCGTGAGCAGGGCGTCGGCGAGGGATCCGGAATCGTGCGGGGTACGGGCCATGACGGCGATTGTGCCGGGCCGACCACCGCCCTGACCAGCGGATTTACCGGCGGCGAGCGATTCGTCGGGCGGCGGCTCGGGCCGACCCGAGCAAGCGCCACCAACGCAAACAGTGCCGACCGAAGATCGGTCGACACTGTGAGGACTTCAAAAAGTGTCCGAGGGGGGACTTGAACCCCCACGCCCGATAAAGGGCACTAGCACCTCAAGCTAGCGCGTCTGCCATTCCGCCACCCGGACAGGGTGTGTGCCGAGGTTTCCCGCGGCGACATGGACAACGATACCAAGGAATCGGAGTGCTTCTCACCTGCATAAGACGCCGTCCTGGGCGCCGTGCCGGGGGCCGTGCGCGGGGGTGGGTGGGGTCCCGGGTTCGGGGGGTGGGAGGACGTAGGGTCCGGGTGTGAGCGATATGTCACCTACGGTTACGCACCGTGAGAGTCGCAGGCCACGGGCGCTGTCGCCGCTGCGGGAGCATCTGCGGGACACGTTCTGGTTCGCGCCCGCCGTGGGGTTGGTCGGGGCGCTGGTGCTGGCGGGTGCGGTCGGGGAGCTGGACGCCTGGCTGATCGGGGCGCTCCAGGACGAGGGCGACTACGAATCGGTCACGTCGTTGATCAAGATCGCGGAGGACGCGAAGTCCGTCGTGACGACGGTGGGCTCGGCGATGCTGACGTTCATCGGTGTGGTCTTCAGCATCTCGCTGGTCGCGCTGCAGATGGCGAGCAGCCAGTTCTCGCCGCGGGTGGTGCGGCTGTATGTGCGAAGCCGGATCACCAAGGGAACGTTCGCGGTCTTCCTCGCGACGTTCCTGTTCTCGCTGGCGGGCCAAGCGGCGTACGACGGGGAGAAGGATCCGAAGCTCGTCACCAGTGTGCCGGTGTTCACGCTGCTGACGGCGGTGCTGCTGGTGCTGATCAGCCTGGGGCTGTTCGTGGCGTATGTGAACGCCACGATCCGGCTGATGCGGGTCAGCTATGTGATCGACCGGATCACCCGGGAGTCGTTCCGGGTGCTGGGGGCGTATCCGCTGCGGTCCCCCGAGGGGGCGCTGCCGCTGCCGGCGGAGGTCTCGGTGATCACGCACCGGGGGCGGGCGGGAGTGCTGCGGGACGTGAACATCGCGCGGCTGTCGCGGATCGCGCGGCGGGGCGGGACGGTGCTGCGGCTGGTGCCGCGGATCGGGGACTTCGTGGTGCCGGGGACGCCGCTGCTGACGGTGCACGGCCCGAGCGAGGGCAGGCTGCCGGTGCGGCTGCTGCGGTCCGCGGTGTCGGTGGGGGTGGAGCGGACGTTCCACCAGGACCTGGGGTTCGGGCTGCGGCAGCTGGCGGACATCGGGCTGCGGGCGCTCTCGTCGGCCATCAACGATCCGACGACGGCCGTGCAGTGTCTGGACCGGATCGTGCAGTTCCTGGCGGCGGTGGCGGACCGGCCGCTGGGCGCGGTGCACCACACCGACCGTTCGGGGACGGTCCGGCTGGTGCAGGACCTGCCGTCCTGGGGTGATCTGGTGGATCTGGGGTTCACCGAGATCCGGCTGTGCGCGACCACCAGCCCGCAGGTCACCCGGCGGCTGCTGGCCGGTCTCGACGATCTGCTGCTGCTCGCGCCGCCGGACCGGCGCAGGCCGCTGGAGCGGCATCGCGCGCTGGTGGAGCAGTCCGTGGAGCGTGAGGTGCCGGACGCCGCGGACCGTGAGTTCGCGCTGCTCGCCGACCACCAGGGCATCGGGTGACCTGCCCCGGTGGTGACGGCACTCGCCGTCACCACCGGGAACGGCCGGGGATCAGCTGGGCTGCAGCCGGTAGTCGGGGAAGTTGCCGGGCAGCCGCTCGTCGGCCGCCCCCTCGGTGACGGCGCGGACCAGCAGTTCGCCGCCGACGAAGGCACCGCGCCAGGAGGCGCCGAAGCCGCCGAAGAGCTCTTCGCGGTCACCGCGCGAACGCGGCTTGCTGTGACCGACCTTGAACGCCCTGATCTGCGGGGCGAGCCGGTCGAAGGCGCCCTGGTCGTCGGTGGCCAGGGTCGCCACCAGCGCGCCGTTGCTGGCGTTCATCGCGGCCAGCAGCTCGGCCTCGGTGTCGACCAGGACGAGGGTGTCGACCGGGCCGAACGGTTCCGCGTGGTGCAGCGGAGAGGTCGAGGGCGGGTTGAGCAGGGTGACCGGCGGCAGGTACGCGGAGGTGTCCTGACCGGGCAGGAAGCGGCCCTCGGCGAGGGAGCCGTGGTGCAGCGGGACCGCGCCGCGGCTGATGGCCTCGGAGACGAGGTCGCCGAGTTCCTTGGCCTTGGCCGCGTTGATCAGCGGCCCGAAGTCCAGCTCGGGCAGGTCGTCGTCGGGGTGCTCGACGGCCAGCGGGTGGCCGAAGGTGACGGCCTGGACGCCCGGCAGGTACGCGGTCAGGAACTGGTCGAACGTCTCGCGCTGCACGACGAACCGCGGGTAGGCGGTGCAGCGCTGCTTGGCGTAGTCGAAGGTCTTGCGGATGTGCCCGGTCAGGGTGGGCCAGTCGGTGTAGTTCCACACACCCCAGGCGTTGAGGCCCTCCTGCTCCAGGATGTGCCGCTTGCCGAGGTCGGCGACGGAGGCGGCGACCCGGCCGCCCGCGTCGCGGCCGCCGACGAAGGAGACACAGCCGATCTCCGGGGCCCTGACCAGCGCCTCGGACAGCTCGCCGCCACTGCCGCTGACCAGCGTGACGGGCAGGCCCTCGCGGGCGGCCAGCGCGGTGGCGAGGGTGAGACAGGCGAGACCACCGTCGGTGGGGGTCTTGGCGATGACGGCGTTGCCGGCCAGCGCCTGCACCAGCATCGCGTGGACCAGGACGCTCATCGGGTAGTTCCAGCTGGCGATGTTGCTGACCGGCCCGGGCAGCGGGGTCCGGCCCTCGACCATCCGGTCGATCTCGCCGACGTACCAGCGCACGCCGTCGATGGCCCGGTCCACGTCCGCCTGGGCGAGCCGCCAGGGCTTGCCGATCTCCCAGACGAGCAGCAGCGCGAGGAGTTCACGGTGCTCGGTGAGCGCGTCCAGGGTGGCGCTCACCCGCGCCTTGCGGTCGGCGAGCGGCACCTCCCGCCACGCCCGGTGCTGATCGAGCGACGCCCGTACCGCCAGATGGGCGCTGGCCGCGTCCAACCGGGGGAGGGCGGCGAGGGGAGAACCGTCGACGGGCGAGGTGGTCGGCAGCAGCCGGCCGTCCGCCTGCCAGCGGCCGTTCCAGTAGTTGAGTACGCGATCGTCGTGGAAGGCCTCCGGGGCGACCTCGACGCAACGCCGCCAGGCGTCGGACCAAGCCGTGCCGGGCTTGAGGATGAGGGTCATCAGTTCTCCGCTCGTTCGGGGCGGATCTCGCGCAGAGCACCACCGCGCGTGTAGACGAAGCCGCGCACCACATCGGTATGGGGCAGCTCTTGGTTGTCACGGAGCCGGATCAGACACGCCCGTAGATCATCGGCGGGATCACCGAGAGCCGCACAGTCCTCGTGGTGCGCCAGCAGGATTTCACTGGTCCCGCCTACAGTCTGGCTCAAGCGCAGCGAGTGGAGGGTGTCGTCATTGACGCATCCGCCCGCATTGCGGATGACATGGGCGTCGCCAGGCCGCAGTCCGAACATCGTCCCGACGCCCAGGCGGGCGTCCATGCACGCGACGATAGCGACCCGGGTTCTGGGAAGCTTCGACTTCGGGTCAAGTGGGGTGAGCGCCACACCGAGGGCGGCTCTGCGCGACAGCAGGCCGTCGATGCGGTTCATCCGAGCAGGCCGCGGACGAGCCGCGCCGTTTCCGACGGGGTCCTGCCGACCTGGACACCTGCGGCCTCCAGGGCCTCCTTCTTCGCCTGGGCGGTGCCCGACGAACCGGAGACGATGGCGCCGGCGTGGCCCATGGTCCTGCCCTCGGGCGCCGTGAAGCCGGCGACGTAGCCGCCGACCGGCTTCGTCACGTGCGCCTTGATGTACTCGGCGGCGCGCTCCTCCGCAGTTCGGCGTGATCTGGGCCGGGAGCACGCACAGCGAGTGGCTCTTCCTGGTCTTCGCCTTCCTGTCGGGCTTCGGCGGCGGGGCGTTCTACCCGGTGTTCGCGGCGCTGACCCCGGACTACTTCGGGGAGAACGACAACGCCTCCAACAACGGGCTGGTCCACAGCGGGCAGCTGGTCAGCGGAGTGTTCGGTGGTGGTCATTTCACGGCCGCGGTGACCGCGATGATCCCCACTCCGATCGCGACCTCGCCGGTGCCCGCCAGGAAGGCGGCAGGCCAGCTCCGGCCGCCGCGGCGGCCGGTCAGCACACCCCAGCCCAGCAGCATCGCGGCGTTCACCACGAGCGCTGCGTACACCGCCGTGTACGCGGTCAGCGGTGTGCCGGCGGCGAGCAGCAGCAGCGCGGCCGTGGGCAGGACGGACGCGAGCAGGGGCCACTCCCCCGCCAGCCCGGTGACCAGGTCGTAGAGGACCCGGCGGGGCGGACGGCCCGGTGTTCCCACGCTGTGCACATGGGCGTGCATGGCCGCTGCCGCCAGCGCGGTCATGACGATCCACAGGGCGTCGTCGACCGGGTGCGGGTCGAGCCGGGTGTCCATGACGATCAGCAGCGCGCTGGCCAGGATGGTGCCGTAGACGCCGCCCGCCTGCCGGTTCCGGCGCCCGCCCAAAGGGACGGTGCGTGCCCGGTGCCGCCCCCTGGCCCGGCGGGGGGCCGCCGCGACTGCCTGGTACCCCAGCATGTGGTCATCTCCGTCCGGTCGGCGTCGAAAGCCCAGCCTTGACGGTTTGTCCCGTTCCGGCCTCGTACTTTCGGACGATTTCCGGGACGGGGAGCAGCGGGGAATGTCCAGGAGCGACCGGTCAGACCTCGGTGGTCCCGTCGCTCTCGGCGGAGCGGCCGGCGATCACTTTGTGGTGGCGCACGACCTCGCCGATGATGAAGTTCAGCATCTTCTCGGCGAAGGCCGGGTCCAGCCGGGCGTCCTCGGCCAGTTTGCGCAGCCGGGCGATCTGGGCGGCCTCGCGGGCGGGGTCGGCCGGCGGCAGGTCGTGGGCGGCCTTCAGCTCGCCCACCTGCTGGGTGCACTTGAACCGCTCGGCGAGCAGGTGCACCAGGGCCGCGTCGAGATTGTCGATACTCCCGCGCAGATACAGCAGTCGCGTCCTGACGTCCTCGTCGGCGACGAAGGCGCCCGCGGCGGTCGGCTGCTCGCTCATGTCTTCTCTCGCGTTCCTGGGTCAGGCCGTGTCGGCGCGCTGGTGGTACGAGGTGCGGGTGTGCTCGGTGTGGACGCGCATCACGTGCTGGGCGCGGACCTCGTCGCGGGCGGCGATCGCGTCTATCAGCTCGCGGTGCTCGTGCCAGGACTGGATGCCGCGGGTGCGCGCGATGGGGGTGTAGTACCAGCGGACCCGGCGGTCGACCTGAGCCGCTAGCTCGGCCAGTACGGCGTTGCCCGCGAGGGTCATGACGTAGGCGTGGAACGCGGCGTTGGCGGCGGCGACGGCGTCGACCTCGTCGTCCGCCACCGCCTGCTCGCCCTCCTCGCACAGCTCGACGAGTCGGGTGAGCCCCTTGGCCGGGGCGTTGGCCGCGGCGAGCCGCGCCGCCTCGGTCTCCAGGAGGGCGCGGACGACCAGCAGTTGGTCTGCCTCGTCCTCGGTGGGCTCGTGCACGAAGGCGCCCTGGGCGGGGCGCAGGTCCACCCAGCCCTCGGTGTTGAGCCGCTGCAGCGCCTCGCGTACGGGCTGCCGGGAGACGCCGAGGTGGCTGGCGAGTTCGGTCTCGACGAGGTGCTGGCCGGGGCGCAGGGTGCGGGTGGTGATGAGTTCGAGCAGGGCGTCGTACACGCGCTCGCGCAGCGGGCCGGGGCGTTCCAGCTTGGGTACCGCCCCCTGAGGCAGTCCTGTGGACAGCATCGCCCCACCCTCCTGAGCGGCTCGCACCTGACGTACGGGCCCGGCGAATTGGTTTTCGTCTACAGTCTACTGAGTACATCCTGTGGATGCGGAGAACCCGCGGTGACGCTCTCCACCTCGGCGATTCCGCCCCCACCTACCGTGGCAGCGGGAGCAGTTCGACGCGTCCGGCCCCAGCATCGTCCGTCGGCGGCAGAACCGCGAGGGCGTCTGCGGCGGCCGCGCCCCAGAGGAGCCCGGGGCGGTCGTGGCCGACGGGGGTCGCGCGGCCTGAGACTCTACGGGACGCGTGCGGCGAGCAGTGGCAGAACTCCTTCGCGATCGCGGTCGCAGGCCGCGGCTTCGACTCCCACATCGCCGTCGAGCACGAGGCGCCGCTCACCGAATCGGCCTGTGTGTACTGCGGCAACTGCATCGAGGTCTGCTCCACCGGGGCGCTCTCCTTCAGGACCGAATTCGACATGCGCGCGGCCGGCACCTGGGACGAGGAGTCCCGGACCGAGGCGACGACGATCTGCGCGTACTGCGGGGTGGGGTGCAATCCGACCCTTCACGTCCAGGAGAACGAGATGGTCAAGGTGACCTCGCCGCACGACAACCCGGTCACCCATGGCAACCTCTGTATCAAGGGCCGATTCGGCTTCCAGCATGTACAGAACCGGGACTGATCAGCTATGGGACGGGTCACCGAGCGCCGCCGCGTACTCCGCATCAGGGACGGCGTGGCAGGACACCGCGCCGACACCCTGGTGGCGGAGGAGCCACTGGAGATCCGGCTGAACGGCAAGGCGCTGGCCATCACCATGCGCACCCCGGGCGACGACTTCGCACTCGCCGTGGGGTTCCTGGCGAGTGAGGGCGTCATCGGTCGGGCCGACCAGATCGCGAACATCGTGTACTGCGCGGGTGCGACGGTGGACGGCTCGAACACCTACAACATCGTCGACGTCCGGCTCGCCGAGGGCGTGACCGTCCCCGACATCACGTTGGAGCGGAACGTCTACACCACGTCCTCGTGCGGCCTGTGCGGCAAGGCCAGCCTGGACGCCGTGCGCACCAACGCCCTCTGGAAGATCGACGACACTCCCCCGGTCCGTATCGGCACGGATCTGCTGGCCGTCCTCCCCGACCGGCTCAGGGCCGCCCAGCAGGTCTTCGAGCGGACCGGAGGGCTGCACGCGGCGGCGCTCTTCACGGCGGACGGGGAGATGGTGGACGTCCGGGAGGACGTCGGCCGGCACAACGCCGTCGACAAGCTCGTCGGCCGGGCCCTGCAGCAGGATCTGCTGCCGCTCTCCGAGTCGATCCTGCTGGTCTCCGGCCGGGCGTCCTTCGAGCTGGCCCAGAAGGCGGTGATGGCCGGCATCCCGGTGCTGGCCGCGGTCTCCGCGCCGTCGTCGCTGGCGGTGGACCTGGCGGCCGAGTCGGGGCTGACCCTCGTCGGGTTCCTGCGCGGCTCCTCCATGAACGTGTACGCGGGTGAGCACCGGATCATCCTGCGGACCGCGGCCGACGGAAGCTGAGGCCGTCCGCGCACACGGGCGGGGACCGGCCGGCGGGGTGCGCCCCCCCTGTGCCGGCCGGTCCCCGCCGCACCGTAGGGCTGTCGTACGCTGCGCGGTGTGACAGACCGTGAGACTGATCAGGGGTACGAATTCGACCGCGGGACCGCTGTGGTGGCGCGGTCCGGGGAGCCGTCCGTCTTCGATGCCGAGCTCGACGGCGGCTGGCGGATCGGCAAGGGGATCAACGGCGGCCTGCTGCTGGCGCTCGCGGCCCGCGCCCTGGCCACCGAACTCGGCGGCGGGGAGGACGGGCACAGCGACCCGTTCTCCATCACTGCCTACTACCTTTCCACGTCGACCGCGGGTCCGGCGGAACTGCGCACCGAGACCCTGCGGCGCGGCCGCACCGTCTCCACGGGCACCGTCTCGCTGCTGCAGGGCGGCGAGGAGCGGCTGCGGGCCATCGCCACGTACGGCGATCTGGACCGCCACGCGGCCGGCGACATCCGCACTACCGCCACTCCCCCGAACCTGCCGCCGCCCGAGAAGTGCGTCGGCGCCGAACTGGCGCCGCCGTCCTTCGTCGAGCAGGCGGAGCTGCTCAGCCGGCTCGATCTGCGGCTCGACCCGGACACCGTCGGCTGGGCGATGGGCGCACCGTCCGGCCGGGGCGTCATCCGGGGCTGGCTGCGGATGCCGGACGGGCGCGAGCCCGACCCGCTGCTGCTGCTCCTGGCGGCGGACGCGCTGCCCCCGACCAGCTTCGACCTGGGCATCGGCGGCTGGGCCCCGACCCTGGAACTGACCGTGCACGTACGGGCGAAGCCCGCCCCGGGCTGGCTGCGCATCGTCCACTCGACGCGGAACTTCGCGGACGGCTACATGGAGGAGGACGCCGAAGTGTGGGACTCCACGGGGCGGTTGGTCGCCCAGTCCAGACAACTCGCCCGCGTCCGCACCCAGCGCTAGGGGATCCGGTGTTCACGCTGAGCGTGGTGCTGACGGCCCTGCTGCTGTGCGAGGTCGTCCCCTCCGCGGTCGTCGCGCTGTTCCGTGCGAGAGTCGGCCTCGCCCGGCTCGATGAACTGACCCGGCTGGGTGTGCTCCAGGGGCAGTTCCTGTGGGTCGTGTCCCTGCTCGGTGTGCTGCATCTGTTCGCCACGGTCGCGGTGATCGTCGGCCTGTGGGTTCCGGCGCTCGGGGTGGCGGGCGCCGCCGTCGAAGTGGGCATCTTCGGCTGGGTGCTGTCGCGTCAGCTCCGGGCGGGCGACCGGGGGCGCGCGCTGGGCGCGTATCTGCTCTTCCTGGCGATGGCCCTGGCGGTGCTGGTCGTGAACCTCCTGCGCTGACCCTGCGGGGAGACCGGGTCCGGGTCCGAGCCGCCGTCCCGCCGCGCCCAACGTTTGGCGATCACCGCGCAGACCATCAGCTGCATCTGGTGGAAGAGCATCAGCGGCAGGATCGTCAGGCCCGCCTGCGCGCCGAACAGCACGGTGGCCATCGGCAGTCCCGACGCCAGGCTCTTCTTCGATCCGGCGAAGACGATGGTGACGCGGTCCGCGCGGTCGAAGCCGAGCCGGCGGGCGCCGTACGACGTCAGGGCGAGCATCACCGCGAGGAGCACGGCCTCCACGACGAGCAGTTCCAGCAGCCGCACGGGAGTGACCTGGTGCCAGATGCCCTGGGCCATCCCCGCGCTGAACGCCGTGTAGACGACCAGCAGGATCGAACCCCGGTCGACGTGGCCGAGGGCCTTCTTGTGCCGGGTCAGGAAGCCGGTGGTCCAGCGGCGCAGCAACTGCCCGGCGAGGAACGGCGCGAGGAGCCGCAGTACGAGGTCGAGCACCGAGTCCGCCGAGACCCCGCCACCGCCACCGAGCAGCAGGGCGGCCAGCAGCGGGGTCAGGAAGACGCCGATGAGGCTGGAGAACGAGCCCGCGCAGATGGCGGCGGCCACGTTGCCGCGGGCGATGGAGGTGAAGGCGATCGACGACTGGATGGTGGAGGGAAGCAGGCACAGGAAGAGCAGCCCGGTGTACAGCTGCGGCGACAGGGCGAACGGAACGAGGCCGCGGGCGGCCAGTCCGAGCAGCGGGAAGACCGCGAAGGTGCAGGCGAGCACGGTCAGGTGCAGGCGCCAGTGCTTGAGGCCGTCGAGGGCCTCGCGGGTCGACAGCCGGGCGCCGTAGAGGAAGAAGAGGAGCGCCACCGCCGCATCGGTCGCGCCGCCCGCGGCGGTGGCGGCGCCGCCGGTGGCGGGCAGCAGCGCTGCGAGCAGGACGGTGCCGAGGAGTGCCGCGATGAACGGATCGACCGGGAGCCAGGCGGGGTACGTGGGGCGGCGCATTGCTCCTACTTCGTGGGGCGGCCCGCGCCCTCGGGGCGGGCGGGTTGCCTCTCCAGCCTCCTCCTGATCATGGCGATCGGGAATCCCTCTGGCCACTCTGATTGTTATCACATTCCGCGATAACCTGGCGGAGTGTACGACCCCGCGCAGTTGAAGACATTCCTGACCGTCGCGCAGACCCTGAGCTTCACGCAGGCCGCCCGGCGGCTGGGCCTGCGGCAGTCCACCGTGAGCCAGCAGGTGCGGCGGCTGGAGGAGGCCACCGGGCGCCGGCTCTTCTCCCGCGACACCCACAGCGTCGGCCTGACCGAGGACGGCGAGGCCATGCTCGGCTTCGCCCGCACCATCCTGGAGGCGAACGAACGGGCCGCCGGCTGGTTCGCGGGCACCCGGCTGCGCGGGCGGCTGCGCTTCGGCGTCTCGGAGGATCTGGCGACGCCGCGGCTGCCGGAGATCCTGGAGCGGTTCCGCGGTGACCACCCCGAGGTGGACCTCGAACTGACCGTGGAGCTCTCCGGCACCCTGCACGAGCGGCTGGGGGCCGGCCATCTGGACCTGGTGCTCGCCAAGCGGCTCGGCGAGGGCGGGCCGGGGCAGCTCGTCTGGCGCGACAAGCTGGTGTGGATCGCCGCCGAGGGCCGGCGGCTGCGGCTGGATCCCGACCGGCCGGTGCCGCTGATCGTCTATCCGCCGCCCGGCATCACGCGGGCCCGCGCCCTGGACGTCCTCGGCCGGCAGGGCCGCGCCTGGCGGATCACCTGCACCAGCCGCTCCCTGAGCGGGCTGACCGCCGCGGCCCTCGCGGGGCTCGGCGTGATGGTGCACGCCCAGGGGCTCATCCCGCCGGGCCTGGCCCCCGTCCCGGCCCGGGCGGGCCTGCCGGAGCTCGGCGGCGTCGAGTTCGTCCTGCTGCACGGCCGGCGCCGCGGTTCTGCCCCGGACGCGGCCGACGCCGCGGACGCGCTCGCCGCCGCGATCCTGGCGGCGGGCGACCGGCTGCACCGGGCCGTGTGAGCTCTTCAGGCCGGGAGGACGGCCGGCTCAGCGCCGCCGCTCCTCGTACGCCAGGTGCTTGACGCGGCGCAGCGTGGGCGCGGTCTCGACGTGCTGGACGCCGTCGAGCGCTCCGATCTTCTCGCTGAGGTAGCGGTAGAGGTGCGCGGTGTCGCGGCACAGGACGGCGGCGAAGAGGTTCGACGAGCCGGTGGTCGCGCAGGCGAAGGCGACCTCGCTGTGCTCGGAGAGCGCCTGGCCGACGGACAGGGCGGAGGGCCGCACGGTGAGCCAGAGCACGGCGTGCGCTCGTCACGGCCGCGCTGGGCGGCAGGTTCCTGCACGGCGCCCCGTACCGGCTGGTGATCGGGATCGGGCTGGTGCTGATCGGGCTGGGCGCGTTCGGCCAGAGCCCGCTGGACGCCGGCTCGGGCTGGGCCTCGCTCAGCGCCGGGCTGCTCCTCGTGAAGACCCCCGCGGCCCGGCCCGTGGTGCCCGCTCCGGCGGGCGAGGGAGCGGCTTACGGGACGGAATCGGGGTCCCTCCCCGCTCCGGCTTCCGCTGTAGAGCGGCGGTAACCGGTTGGCGCAGATTTGGTGGAGATCGGCGGGGCCGGACAACCTTCGGGGGCCCGGCCCTCGGTCGTACTCCCTTGCGACAACCGGGAACCAGTGCCCTACCAGCACAGATGTCCGAAAGTACTGGTGCGGACCAAGCCCTCCCGCCCGGTCGGCGGATCAGGTAGCTTACGGGCCGCCCGCCGGACAGGCCCAGCGGCTCGAGGAGCACCAGTTGCGCGAGTTCACCGTTCCCCCGATGGCCACGGCGCCCCAGGTCGGAGGACTGGCGGACGCGGTGTTCAACAACGCTGCCGACCACCCGGACCAGGTGGTGCTCGGCCGCAGGGTGGACGGGCACTGGCAGGACGTGACCGCGCTCGAGTTCCGCGACGAGGTCGTGGCCGTCGCGAAGGGCCTGCTCGCCAACGGGGTGCGCTTCGGCGACCGCGTCGCGATCATGTCCCGCACCCGCTACGAGTGGACCGTCTTCGACTTCGCGCTGTGGACCATCGGCGCCCAGCCGGTCCCCGTGTACCCGACGTCCTCCCTCGACCAGGTGCGCTGGATGCTGCACGACTCGGGCGCGGTCGCCTGCGTCGTGGAGCACGAGGACCACGCGATGACGATCGGTGCCGCCGTCGACGAGCTGCCGCAGCTGAGCCGGCTGTGGCAGCTCGACGCCGGCTGTGTCGAGGAGCTCGCCGCGGCGGGCACCCACATCGGCGACGAGGTGATCGACCGGCACCGGCTCGCGGTCACCCCGGACGCGACGGCCACCATCATCTACACCTCGGGCACCACCGGCCGGCCCAAGGGCTGCGTCCTGAGCCACGGCAACTTCATGGCCGAGGCGGACAACGTGGTGGCCCGCTGGGAGACGGTCTTCGCGAACAAGCCGGGCGAGGAGCCGTCCACCCTGCTCTTCCTGCCGCTCGCGCACGTCTTCGGGCGGATGGTGGAGGTGGCGTGCGTCCGGCACCGGATCCGGCTCGGGCACCAGCCGAGCATGACCGCCGCCGACCTGCTGCCGGACCTGGCCGTCTTCCGGCCGACGTTCGTCCTGGCCGTCCCCTACGTCTTCGAGAAGGTCTTCCAGGCGGCGCGCCGCAAGGCGGAGGCGGACGGCAAGCTCGGCCCGTTCGACAAGTCGGTGGAGATCGCCGTGCGGTACGCGGAGGCCGTGGAGGCCAAGGCGTTCGGCACCGGCCACGGCCCGAGCGCGGCCCTGCGGATGCAGCACCAGATCTACGACAAGCTCGTCTTCAGCAAGGTGCGGGACGCGCTCGGCGGCCGGGTGCGGCACGCGATCTCCGGCGGCTCGGCGATGGAGCGCCGGCTCGGGCTGTTCTTCAGCGGCGCGGGAGTGACGATCTACGAGGGCTACGGCCTCACCGAGACCACCGCCGCCGCCACCGCCAACCCGCCCGAGCAGACCCGCTTCGGCACGGTGGGCCAGCCGGTGCCGGGCACCACCGTGCACATCGCGGAGGACGGCGAGATCTGGCTGAGCGGCGGCCAGATCTTCCAGGGGTATCTGAACAACCCGCGGGCCACCTCCGAGGTGCTCGGCGACGGCTGGCTGGCGACCGGCGACATCGGTGCACTCGACGAGGAGGGCTATCTGACCATCACCGGCCGCAAGAAGGAGATCCTGGTCACCAGCG
Organism: Streptomyces sp. SID13666; assembly: GCF_010548325.1. Lineage (NCBI taxonomy): Bacteria > Bacillati > Actinomycetota > Actinomycetes > Kitasatosporales > Streptomycetaceae > Streptomyces > Streptomyces sp. SID13666. Next base: position 87,330 of record NZ_JAAGLX010000029.1, read on the forward strand.
GCGGCAAGAGCGTCTCGCCGAGCGGTCTGGAGGACCGGGTTCGGTCCCATCCGCTGATCGCGCAGTGCGTGGCGGTCGGCAACAACCGGCCGTTCATCGCCGCGCTGGTGACACTCGACCCGGACGCCGTCGGACACTGGCTGACGATGCGCGGCAAGCCGCGGCTGCCGGACGAGGAACTGGTCCACGACCCGGATCTGGAGACCGAGATCCGGCGGGCGGTGGTCGCCGCCAACACCCTGGTCTCGCAGGCCGAGTCGATCCGTACGTTCCGGATCCTGGCCGCCCAGTTCTCCGAGGAGCGCGGGCTGCTGACGCCGTCGCTGAAGCTGAAGCGCAAGGCGATCGAGAAGGCGTTCCCGGAGGAGATCGAGGCGCTCTACCGGGGCTGACGCCACCCGGACCGGGAACCGACCGGGAGCCGGTCGGAGAGCGGATCCACATCTGATGGATCGTCACATGATGTTGGATTATTCATTGACGGACCGTCAGGTCGACCGCAGAATGCAGGAACTCATCCGGCCCCGGAGGGATCCTGACGTGTCGCGACCGATCCGCTTCCTCGCCGCAGCCGCGGCCTCGCTGCTGCTCGCCACCGCCTGCAACTCCGCCTCCACCAGCACCTCCCCGCAGGACAAGGCCGGCGCGTCCGCCCGGGGTGTCACCGCTGACTCGATCACCGTCGGCGGCATCGTCTCCAAGACCTCGTCGAGCGGGTACAGCAAGGCCGACACCGATCTCGGGGCCAAGGCCCGCTTCCAGCGCGCCAACGACGAGGGCGGCGTCAACGGGCGGAAGATCGACTACCTGGGCGCGGAGGACGACGGGCAGGACCCCAGCCGCAACCTGGCCGCCGCCCGCAAGCTCGTCCAGCAGGACAAGGTCTTCTCGGTCGTGCCGATGAGCTCGGTCACCTTCTCCGGCGCCGACTTCCTGCAGCAGCAGAAGGTGCCGGTCTTCGGCTGGGGCACGCTGCCCGCCTTCTGCGGCCCCGCCACCACCTACGGCTTCAACGGCTGCCTGGTCCCGAGCCCCGGCGGCACCATCACCCAGTCCTGGCCCGAGGGCCTGGCCCAGGCGCTCGGCGGCGCCAAGGACCGGAGCGTGGCGCTGATCGCCGCCGACAGCGACGCGGGCAAGTTCGGCATCAGGACGTACACCCAGGGCTTCACGGCCGCCGGCTTCAAGGTCACGTACGCCAAGGCCTCGGTCCCGGCCGCCGCCGCGCCGAGCGACTGGTCCGCGTACACCGGGGAGATCCTGAAGAGCAACGGCGGCAAGGCGCCGGACGCGGTCGTCTCCGTGATGCAGACCCCGCAGAACATCGGCCTGTTCACCGCCCTCAAGCGGGCCGGGTTCCACGGCGCGCTCTCCGACCCGACCGACTACGACCCCGGGCTGCTCGCCAAGGCCACCACCGCGCAGGCGCTCGACGGCGTCTACGTCCTGGTGCAGTTCGAGCCCTTCGAGTCGACGAGCCCGGCCATCGCGCAGTTCCTCAAGGACGTCCGGAAGGTCGGCGGCGCGGATGTCCGCCCCAACCTCCATATGATGACCGGCTATCTGTCGGCCGACCTCTTCCTGGCCATCGCGAAGAAGACGGGCCGGGACCTGACCACCGCCACCTTCCAGAAGGCGGCCGACAGCTTCTCGGACACCGGCAGCCCGGCGGGCGAGCGGAGCTTCCCCAAGGGACACACCCAGGGCTTCGGCTGCGGCAGCCTGGTGCGGCTCAAGGGCGGGACGTACGAGGTCGCCGTGCCGTTCAAGTGCTACCCCGCCATCCCGTTCAAGTAGGGGGACAGGTGCTCGGCCCGGCCTGCACCACCTCCTCAGGAAGTCACGTAGTCATGAGCGACCGCGGAAGGCAGTGGCCATGGGAGACCTGCTGGGTTTCGTACTGAGCGGCCTGGTGTCGGGGGCGCTCTACGCGCTGCTGGCGACGGGACTCGTCCTGTCGTACTCCGCCTCGGGCCTGTTCAACTTCGCGCACGGCGCGACCGCGTACCTGTGCGCGCTGGGCTACTACGAACTGCACTCCGGTTTCGGCTGGCCGGCCGTCCCCGCGGCGCTGCTGCTGGTCATGGTCGTCGCGCCGGCCACCGGCTGGGCGCTGGACCGGGCGATGTTCCGGAAGCTGGCGAAGGCCGGGGAGACCGCGCAGATCGTGGCGACCATCGGCCTGCTCGTCGCGCTGCCGGCGGCCGGGCTGTGGGCCGTGGAACTCCTGCGGGACGCGGGGGTCTCCGTACAGCCCGCCGAGAACCAGTTCGGACTGCCGGGCGTCGGGCCCAGTCCGGCGAGGTCCTGGCAGCTCATGGACGGGGTAGGCGTCGACTCCGACCAGCTGATCACCTGGATCACCACAGCGGTCGTCGCGCTCGGTCTGTGGGTGCTGCTCCGGCACACCACGCTCGGCCTGCGGCTGCGCGCGGCCGTCGACAACCGGTCGCTGACCGAGCTGCGCGGGATCAGCGCGGACCGGCTGTCGTCGATCGCCTGGATGCTGTCGTCGGCGCTGGCCGGACTCGCCGGGGTGCTCGCCACCCCGCTGCTCGGCCTGTCCGCGCACGACTACACGCTCTTCCTCTTCGTGTCCGCGACGGCCGCCGTCCTCGGCCGCTTCGCGTCGGTCCCGCTCGCCTTCGCCGGCGGCCTCGCGCTCGGCGTCCTGCAGAACCTGGCCGCCGGATACGCCTCCTTCGCGGACCGGATCACCGGATTCCGTACCGCCGTTCCGTTCTTCCTGCTCTTCGCGGGACTGCTGCTGATGGCCCGCCGGCAGCGCGCGGCGGGTACGGCCGCTGCGGACGTCACCACCCCCGACTATCTGACGGGGGCGTCCTGGGCGCGGCGCTGGGGGCCCTGGGCGGCGGCCGCCGCGCTGCTCGCCCTCGCCTTCTACACCGTCACCACCCCGTTCTGGAGCGGTCTGCTGACCCAAGGGCTGGCGATCTCCCTGGTGTTCGTCTCGTTCACGCTGGTCACCGGGCTCGGCGCGATGGTGAGTCTCGCGCAGGCGACGTTCGTGACCGGCGCCGCGCTGGTGGCCGGGCTGCTGATGAGCCACGGCTGGCCGTTCGTCGCGGCGGCGGCCGTCGGGACCTGTGTCGCGGCGGTGCTCGGCGCGCTGGTGGCGCTGCCCGCGCTGCGGCTGGGCGGCCGGAGCCTCGCGCTCGCCACCCTCGCGCTGGCCTTCCTCGCCGACCAGGTGCTGTTCCAACTGGGCCGGCTGCGCAACGGCGACGCGGGCTGGTCGGTCCCGCGCCCCGTCCTGGGCCCGGTCGACCTCGCCGACGACCGGGCGATGGGCGTCGCCCTGATCGTGCTGTTGTCGGCGGTCGTCGCGGCGCTCAGCGCGCTGCGCGGCTCGGCGACCGGCCGCGCGATCCTCGCGGTACGGTCGGCGCCCGCCGCCGCCATGGCGTCCGGGATCTCGGTGGTCCGCACGAAGCTGGTGCTCTTCGCCCTGTCCGCGGGGCTCGCCGGCTTCGGCGGCGTCATGTACGCCTCCTACAACACCCGCATCACCGCGACGGACTTCACCGCGCTGACCGGTCTGGTCTGGCTGGCGGTGGTCGTCGCCGCCGGGTTGCGGAGACCGCAGCGCGCGGTGGTCGCCGGGCTGGTCTTCGCGATCGTCCCGCACCTCTTCCAGACCTACGTCACCGACTCCGCGCACCTGCCGGTCATCCTCTTCGGCCTGGCCGGACTCGCCCTCGCCAACGACCCCGACGGCTACTGCGCGGCGGTCTCCGTGCGGCTGCGCAGACGGCGGGCGGAGGGAGCGGCACGGATCGAGCGGACCACGGCAGACCTTCCCTCGGCCACACCGCGCCGTCCGCTCGCACCGGCCCCCGCCACCTCCCGGCCGCCCGCGCTCGAACTGCGCGGCGTGCACGCGGGATACGACGGGGCCTCCGTCCTGCACGGGGTGGACCTGACCGTCCGGCCCGGTGAGATCCTGGCGCTGCTGGGTCCCAACGGGGCGGGCAAGAGCACCGTCTGCCGGGTCGCCGCCGGGATCCTCCAACCCGCGCACGGCACCGTACTGACGCACGGCAGGGACGGCACCCGCGAGGGTCCGGTGCGGCGCTCCCGCGACGGAGTCCTGCTCGCGCCCGAGGGCCGCGGGATCTTCCCCGCGCTGACCATCGAGGAGAACCTGACGCTGTATCTGCCCGGCCGGACCGCGCGCGGGCAGGTCTACGAACGCTTCCCGCAGCTCGCGGCGCGGCGCGGGGTCCTCGCCGGGTCGCTGTCGGGCGGCGAGCAGCAGATGCTGGCGCTGGCCCCGCTGCTGCAGCGGCCGCCGAAGGTCCTGATCGCCGACGAACCCTCGCTGGGGCTCGCCCCGCGCGTCGTCGACGAGGTCTTCGCCGTACTCACCGAACTGCGCGCTGCGGGCACCGCGCTGCTGCTCGTCGAGGAGAAGGCGGCGGAGGTGCTCGGTCTCGCCGACACCGTCGCGTATCTGTCGTCCGGCCGGGTGTCGTGGTGCGGCCCGCGCGCGGAGGTGGAGACGGACCGGCTGACCGAGGCGTACCTCGGCATCGCGGCCCCGGCGGGCGCCGGGCCGGGCGGAAGGACCGATGTGGACGTCGACGGGGAGGTGGCCGGCCGTGACCGGTGAGGTGCTGCGGGCGGACGGCATCGGCGTGCGGTTCGGCGGCGTCCGCGCCCTGGACGGGGTCGGCCTCGGCGTTCGCGCGGGCGAGGTGTGCGGGCTGATCGGCCCGAACGGCGCGGGGAAGACCACGTTCTTCGACGCCGTGTCCGGCATCCGCCGCCCCGACGAGGGCCGGGTGCTGCTGGACGGCCGGGACATCACCGGCCGCTCCCCGGTCTGGCGGGCCCGGCACGGGCTGCGCCGCACGTTCCAGCGCCAGCAGCTGTTCGGGCAGCTCACGGTCACCGACAATCTCGTCGTCGCCCAGGAGTGGGACGGCGGCGGAGGGGGTCTCGCGGCCGATCTGGTGTCGGCGCCGTCCCGGCGGTCGCGGGAACGGACCCGCCGGTCCCGGGCCGAGCAGGTGCTGCGCCAGTGCGGTCTGTACGACCTGCGGTCGGTGTACGCGGGAACGCTCCCGGTGGGCCAGGCCCGGATGGTCGAGGTCGCCCGCGCGCTGGCGGACCCGCCCCGGGTCCTGCTGCTGGACGAGCCCGCCTCGGGGATGTCGGGCGCGGAGCGCGAGCAGCTGGCCGATGTCGTACGGCGGCTCGCCGGGCAGGAGGGGTGCGCGGTGCTGCTCGTCGAGCACAATGTGGCCTTCGTGATGGAGCTGTGCGCCCGGGTCGTCGTCCTGGACCTCGGCACGGTGCTCGCGCAGGGCAGCCCCGCTCAGGTGAGGGCCGATCCGGCGGTACGGGACGCCTATCTGGGGACGACCGCCTGACCGGCGGGTCCGCAGGTGGCTCCGGCGATCCCGGCAACGTTTACGGAGAACGGGAATGGAGGTCCGGAGGACATGGTTGGACCAGGAACCCCCATGAACGTCAACGTTAGGATCGCCGCTCGTGAGCAGCAAGGTCCCCTTCATCACCCTCAACAACGGCGTCCGGATGCCGCAGCTCGGTTTCGGTGTCTGGCAGGTGCCGGACGACGAGGCCACGGCCGCTGTCACCACCGCGCTGGAGGCCGGGTACCGCAGCATCGACACCGCCGCGATCTACGGCAACGAGGAGGGCACCGGTAGGGCGATCGCCACCTCCGGTGTGCCGCGCGAAGAACTCTTCATCACGACGAAGCTGTGGAACAACGCGCACGGATTCGACCAGGCCCTGGCGGCCTTCGACGACTCGCTGGCCAAGCTGGGCCTCGACTACGTCGACCTCTACCTGATCCACTGGCCGACGCCGGCCCGCGATCTGTACGCCGACACGTGGCGCGCCCTGGAGAAGATCCAGGCGGACGGTCGCGCCAGGACCATTGGCGTCTCCAACTTCGGCCCCGCGCAGCTGCGCCGCGTCCTGGACGAGGGTTCGATCGTCCCGGCCGTCAACCAGGTCGAGCTGCACCCGGACTTCGCCCAGGCCCCATTGCGCGCCGTCCATGCCGAGCACGGCATCGCCACCGAGGCGTGGTCGCCGCTCGGCCAGGGCAAGGGTCTGCTGGACGAACCGGTGATCGGCACGATCGCGCAGCGGCTCGGCCGCTCCCCGGCCCAGGTCGTGCTGCGCTGGCACCTGCAGATCGGCAATGTCGTGATCCCCAAGTCCGTGACGCCGTCCCGGATCAAGGAGAACATCGACGTGTTCGACTTCGAGCTGACCGACGCCGACATGGCGGCCCTCGCCGGTCTCGACGCGGGCAACCGCATCGGCCCGGACCCCGAGACGGTCAACTGACCGCATGCTCCGATGGCGGCACCCGTTCGGGTGCCGCCATCGTCATGTCCGGTTCAGGTGCAGGAGCGGGGGCTACAGCGTGAACGTCTCTCCCGCCCGGTAGGACCGGACGGTCGTCGCCTCACCCGCGCGCACCAGGTGGACGCGCCCGAGGCCGGAGACCGCGCAGCGCGCGCCGTCCACCGTGAGCAGCGTGTTCTCGTCGATGGCGACGCCCACCGCGACATCGCCGCGGGCCACCGTCTCGACGAGGCGGGCCAGCGTTCCCCACTGGGCCGCGTGGGCCTCGACGGTGCACCGCACGAGGCCGAGCCCGGGCCGCAGGGTGATCTCGTCGAGGTCCTCGGCGGTCTCCTCCGGGCAGACCGGGATCCCGTCCGAGAGCCAGCCGCCGACCAGCGCCAGGTCCGCGGCGACGGCCGCGCCCGCCGAGAATCCCGCGTACGGGACCGAGCCCAGCAGGCCGGCGTGCGCGGCGACGACGTCGCCGTAGGCGGGGGTCAGGCCGCCGCAGACCAGCACCGCGGCCGCCCCGTCCAGCGCGGCGGGGTCCAGCTCGCCGCCGGGCGGCACCAGGACGGGGTAGGGCCGGCAGGGCGCCACGTCCCGCAGCACCGCCTCGTACCGGCCGAAGTCGGCCGCCCCGACGCCCTCGTCGATCAGCAGACAGGCCACCACCGGGTCGGGGCCCGCCGCGGCGAGGAAGGGCCCGTACACCAGGGGCGCGGCCGCTTCGTCCCAGCCGCCGCCGATCAGATACGTCTCCATCCGGCCGAGTCTGCCGCCCCGGCCGCCGTACCGCACCACATTTCACGGCCGGGACGGCCGGCGCGGCCCGTCGGTGGGCTTCACACCATCCGGAAGACCGGGCCCTTCGGGGTGAACGGGAGCACCGCGCCGCGCGGTACCAGGTACGCGTGTTCGCGGCGCGGGCGCAGCACGTCGCACTCGGCGTCGGTGATGATCAGGACGGGCGCGGTCGGCGGGAAGTCGTCCGCGCGGTGCAGGAGGTCCAGGGCGGGCTGGAGCACGGTGCCGCCGCGCCCGTGGATCCGGACCCGGCCGGCGATGTCCGCGACCGGGACGTACCCCGCGTCGTGCGCCGCCGCGTCGCACATGATGACGCGGGCGGCGGGCACGTCGCGGGCCGCGGCGTACGAGGCGATGGCGCCCAGCGCCTTGCCGATCAGCGTGGTGCTCATCGATCCCGAGGTGTCGAGGACGACTCCGAAGGTGCAGCGGGCCACCTCCTCGGGCGGGAAGTACCGCCCGGCGCGCGGGATGTCGGGGGTGGAGGACTGGCGGCGGGAGGGGCGGGCGTAGGAGCGGACCGGTTCGGGACGGGGGACGAACTCGTCGAACCAGCGGGCGAGTTGGGCGTCCCAGGCCAGCGGCGGGTGGCTGAGCGCGTTGATCTCCTCCACGAGCCCGGCCGGGAGCAGCCCGCGTTCGCGCGTCGAGTGCAGGTCGAGGCCGGTCATCAGCCCGCGGCGGTAGAACTCGTCGAGGTCGACCCACTCCGCCGGCCGGGCGGGCCGGGGCAGCGGCTCACCGAGGATGTCGCCCTTGCCCTTGCCGCGCAGCGTCGCCAGCCGCCGCATCCGGCGCAGGTCGGTGGCGATGCGGTCGTAGACCTCCTCGGCGGACAGGCCCTGGAGTTCGGGATCGTGCAGCAGCCCGGCGGGCATCTCGCCGATGTCCATCTCGATCAGCCAGGCGTTGATGACGTAGTCGGCGGCGACGTTGAACAGGTACGGGTCACGGCCGCCGCAGCGCTCGCCGTGCCGCAGGGCGGCGTGCAGCATCTCGTGGCCGAGGATGAAGCGCCATTCCTCGTCCGTGTGGCGGAGCAGCGGGTTGATGTAGATCTCGGCCGCTTCCGGGCTGACCGCGGCGATGGAGATGCCGTGCGCACGGGCGAGTTCGGCGTCCGCGACCAGCGTCATGCCCGCGGCGATCCCGCCCAGCAGCGGGTACGAGGAGACGAACCAGTTGAGCGCGCGCTCCCAGGGCCGCTGCTCCACCCGGGCCCCGGTGAGGGTGTCGCGACGGCCGCCCGCCATGTCCATCGCGGCCGACACCGTACGGGTCAGGGCGTGGGCGAGGGCGTTGCTCCAGTCCGGCGGGGAGCCGCGCCAGGAGATCCACTCGGTCAGCAGCTGGTCGGGCTCGCCGGGGCCCGCGGTGCCGCAGTCGGCGTAGGCGGGCGGAATGCCGTCCCGGCGGAAGCGCTCGGCGAGCTTGTCCTCGTCGCCGTCCGGCCAGCTGCGCGGCAGGTGTTCCGGCGCTTCCCCGACGGGCATCGCGGCCAGGAAGCGGTTGACGACGACACAGCGCGCGGCGAGGTCGAAGGCGTCGGGCTGCTCGCGCGGCCCGGCCGCGGCGGGCACATGGCCGAAGCCGACGTGCAGCAGGCAGTGCGCGAGCGCCCAGGCCCAGGCGCCCGGCTCGGCACGGCGGTACGGGTGGGCGTGGACCGTGCCGTTGGAGCTGACCACGGCCAGGCCGCGCTCCGGACGGTGCTCGCAGGCGGGCAGCCGGCAGAACGACACGTCGAGGGCGGACAGCGCGGGATGCGCGGAGACGATCGCGCACCCCTTCAGGTACGCCGCGTCGGCCAGTTCCCGCTGCTTGTCGGGGCGCTTGGCACGGGCCTTCACCGGCGCGCCTCGACCAGCCGCGGCATGTCGCGGGCGGCCTCGACGAGGAACCAGGCGGGCAGCACGGGATTGCCGTCCATGTCCTCGGCGATGACGGTCTGGGCGACCTCGACGGAGATCTCCGCGAGCTGCACGAGCAGCGCCTTGGAGCGGTAGGCGGTCTGCCGGACGGCCTCGGAGGCGTGCTCCTTGCGGTCCGGCAGCTCCTTGGCGAGCCGGCCGCGGAACGCGTCGGCGAGGTAGTAGAGCAGATCGCGGTCCTCGAGACGGCGCGGCCAGGGGGCGTCGCCCTTGATGATCGCGTCGATGCCGTAGGCGTTGCGGACGATCTTCGCGTAGCCGCAGAAGGAGACGGCGTGCGCGGGGGTGAGCGTCCCGTGCGTGATGACCTTGAGGGTGTCCTCGTCGAGCGTCGGGCCGAACGAGTGCAGCGCGTCGGAGAGCATGTGCCACGAGCGCGGGGTGGAGAACGCCTCCTCGGTCTTCGGCGCCTTCGACCAGAGGTGGTCGGGCCGGTCGGTCAGGTACTCCGTCACCCACGGGTGGATGCCGTTCTCGCCCGCCCACACCAGCCAGTCCTTCGCGGAGGCCTGCAGGTGGACGTGGGCGAGGCGGTTGATGAGCGCGGACGCGATGGGGCGGGCGAGCGCGTTGTCGGTGGACCGGTTGCCCGCGCCGATGACGATGGAGCCCGCGGGCAGCTCGTAGGAGCCGATCCGGCGGTCCAGGATCAGCGAGTAGAACGCCTTCTGGACGTCGGGCGTCGCGGCGTTGAGCTCGTCCAGGAACAGGCAGTACGGCTCGTCGCGCGCGATGGCCTCGGGCGGGCAGAAGCGCGTCCGCCCGTCGTGGATCTGCGGCACGCCGATCAGGTCCTCCGGGGCCAGCTGGGTGCCCAGCAGCGAGACACACTCCAGGCCGAGCGATTCGGCGAAGGCCCTGACCAGCGAGGACTTGCCGATCCCGGGCGCACCCCAGAGGAACACCGGACGCACGGTGGCCAGCCCGAGCAGCAGCTCGGGTATACGGGTGGGCGTGACGGTGATGGCGGACTGCACGGTGCGGGCTCTCCGGGGAGGTGAGTGGAGCGGCGGGGTGATTGGTTACCCAGCGTGACGGTGAACGAGGGTCCGCACAACTGGTTTTCCCGCCGCCGCACCCACTCCTCCTTCGGAGGGGCGCCGCCGGCTACACGTCGCCCGCGACCAGCGGGTAGTGGTCGGAGTAGTCGGTGTACGAGTACGTGGTGCCCCAGCTGGAGACCGACCACTTCGGCGAGTGCTCGTCGACGACGCGGTTGTTCCAGTGGGCCGGCCGGGCGTGGCCGTTGCGCAACAGCGCGTGGTCCAGTCGCTGGGCCGGGTCGTTCGGGTAGCGGTCCCGGGCGACGGAGTTGGTGACGGGGTCGAAGCTGTTCGCGGGGCCTGGGTTGGCGTCGGGAGCGGCGGCGTCGAGGTCCGCGAGCAGGCCCGCGTAGTCGCTGCCGTGCGCGTCGATGTTGAGGTCGCCGGCGATGATGACGGGTTCGGCGGCGGGGATGTTGCGGGCGTCGAGGAAGGCGTCGATCTCCTGGTCCTGGCCGTGCCGGATGCTCGCGGCCTCGCCGGAGCCGCAGGAGGAGTCGTCGGCCTGGGTGTGGGTGCCGACGATGTGCACGCGGGTGCCGTTCACGTTCAGGACGACGTACACGAAGCCCTTGTTGGAGTAGTAATCGGCGCCGCAGCCGTCCGCGTAGACATGCTGCACCTTCTCCAGGATCGGCCACTTGCTGACGACGGCGACGCCGCCGTCCTCCGGCGTCCAGGAGCTGTACGCGCCCTCGGTGCGGTCCCAGCCGCTGGTGGAGCGGCCGAGCACGGGCGTCTGGTACGGGTAGCGGCCCTTGACGTTGCCGAGCAGCCGGTCGGAGGCGGCGTTGTCGAACGCCTCCTGGAATATGACGACATCGGCGTTCTGCGTGTAGCCCGCGTTCGCGATCAGGTCGGCGCGCTGCAACTGCCCCCAGTTCGGGTACAGGTTGCGCGACAGCATCATCACATTGCTGGTCACGAGCTTGATCTGGGGGACCTGCGGGCTCTGCGCCGTGCGCGCCGCGTCCGCCGTGCCGGCGGGGGACGCGACGGCGGGCGTGGTGGCGGCGGAACCGAGCAGGAGCACGAAGGCACAGGCGGTGGCGGCTCGGGCAAGTCTCACGGAACACTCCCGGTGAACGTGGGTGGAGAAGCAGCGGAAGCCTAGGCGGACATGGTTACCGAAGGGTAGATACGTGCGGACATCCGGTCTACGATCTGCCCCCAGATGTCAATCTGACGGAGGATCAGTGACCGCCAAGCCGCTCCATGCCGCCGCCGTACTGGCCGGTGCCATCGCCCTCACCGTCGTCGGCTCCACCGCGTCGGCCGCCTCCCCCGGCGGCTGGACCGAGACCGGCACCTCGTACACCGGTTCCCTGACCGGCGGCGAGGGCGTGGCCAGCCGCGCCGACGGCTCGCTGCTCTACCGGGGTCTCGGCTCGATCCCGATCGCCCTGCGCATCAAGGGGTGGAACCACGTCGGCGACCCGGACATCGCCCAGGGCCATGTCTTCGACGCCTACCAGGGCGGGGACGGCGCGACGTCGAAGATGTACGCCGTCACCACTCCCGGTGGGCAGCGCTACGAGTACGTGCACCAACTCGACGCCGGAGAGGCGCTGAACAACTCGTTCGCCGCCGTCTCCCCCGACGCGCAGTGGCTGGTCTCCGGCGAATGGGGCACGCAGAACCGCCTCCAGGTCTTCCCCGCGCCGCTGCTCAACCCGGCCACCCCGCGCACCGGCGGCGCGCTCCCGCAGGCCGGGCAGATCACCCTGAGCCGCGCGGTCGACAACATCCAGGGCTGCGACTTCGTCTCCGGCACCCGCCTGGTGTGCGTCTCCGACGACGACGCCAAGGACCTGGTGCAGGTCGACCTCCCGCACGCGCTGGACGGCACCGCGGTCACCGGCCAGGTGACGACGCTGCTCCAGCTGCCGAAGCGCAGCATCTGCTCCGGCACCTTCGAGTCCGAGGGCATCGACTTCGACCCGCGCACCGGCACGCTGCGCGCGGAGGTCGTCCAGCCGGGCATCTGCATGGTCTCCACGTCGGTGTACTCCTACTCCCCCACCCCGTAGGAGCGGCCGGCACCACGGCCCTGTTCATCCCCCCACCTGGTAGGAGGCAGTTCATGCGTCTCATGCGTCGCAGATCGACCGTGCTCCTGTCCGTACTCGGCGCCCTGGCCCTGCTGTTCGGCGCGGCACCCGCGTCGATGGGCGCCCAGCCCGCCGGCCCGCCCGCGCACCATCCGGTGATCTTCGTGCACGGCTACAACGCCGACCCCGGGGTGTGGGGCGGCATGATCGCCGACTTCAAGGCCGCCGGGTACTCCGACAACGAGCTGTTCAGCTGGGGCTACGACACCCACCAGTCGGTCAACGAGGTACTGGCGGGCCGCTTCACCGACTACGTCAACAGCGTGCTGAGCAGCACCGGCGCGTCGAAGGTCGACCTGGTCGCGCACTCCCTCGGCAGCCTGACCACCCGCTGGTACGTCAAGTTCCGCGGCGGCACGGCCACCGTCGACCACTGGGTCTCCCTCGGCGGCCCGAACCACGGCACCTACATCTCGTGGGCCTGTGTGATCTGGGACCAGGCGTGCCGCGACATGTCGCCCGGCTCGTACGTGCAGAACCAGCTGGCGGCGGGCGACGAGACGCCGGGCGCCGTCAAGTACGCGACGTTCTGGTCGGAGTGCGACGAGGTCATCAACCCGGACAGCAGCGTCGCGCTCAGTGGCGCCGTCAACACGGACGCCGGGTGCCTGAAGCACAATGACCTGCTCGGGGACGACGGGGTATCGCAGGGAGTACGCGATTTCCTCGCCGGCTGATGACTCCCCGTAGGCTGCCCGTGTGCTGAACTACGACGTAGAAGCCGAACGGTACGACGCGACCCGCGGAGGCGTCCCCCGGGCGGAAGCCGCGGCCCGTGCCGTGCTCCAACTGGTGCCGGACCGGGCCCGCACCCTGCTCGATGTGGGGTGCGGGACCGGCCTGGTGACCGAGCGGCTCGCCCGACCGGGGCTGCGCGTCCTGGGCGTCGACGCGTCGGCCGGTATGGCGTCGGTGGCCGCCGGCCGGGTCGGCCCCGCCGTGGTGCTCGGCGACAGCCGGCGGCTGCCGTTCGCCACCGGGTCCGTGGACGCGGTGTGCGCCATCTGGCTGCTGCATCTGCTGCCGGACGCGGCGGAGGTCGTCGCCGAGTGCGCGCGGGTGCTGCGGCCCGGCGGGGTGTTCCTCACCACCGTCGACAAGGACCTGGCACACGGGGTGGACAGCGACATCGACGCGCTGCTCGCCCCGCACCTCATCCCGGACGCCTACGACGAGGCCGCGGCCGTCGTCGGCTGGGCGGCCGGCCACGGGCTGCGCCCCGGCGCGGAGACCTCCTTCACCGGCCACGGCCAGGGCCGGTCCCCGGCGCTGACGGTCGAGAAGATCCGCGCCGGATACTTCGCCTCCGCCCTGGAGTTCAGCCCGCGCCAGGCCCAGGGCGTCATCGAGGGCCTGGGCGCACTGCCGGGCCAGCACACCCCGCGCCCCGACCCCGTCTACCGGCTGCTCACCCTGGGCAAGGAGGCCTGACGACCTCTTCCGCGCGGGCGGTCCGGCGGGGCTCGGGGCCGGTCCGGCGGGTCCTGTGGCGGCGAATCCTGGGCGGGCGGGCTCCGAAGTCCGCCCGCCGGCGGGCTACTTCGAGAGTTCGTGGAGCGTCGCGACGACCCACTCCTCCGTCAGGCCCTTGGTGACCCCCAGGCCCACCAGGGCCTGGGCGGCGGGGTCCTGCTCATCGCTGAGGACGCCGAGCAGGATGTGTTCCGTGCCGATGTAGTTGTGCCCGAGGCGCAGCGCCTCGCGCAGGACGAGGTGCAGCGCCTTCTTGCCGCCGGCGGTGATCGGCATATGGCCCTTCACCGGCTCGGCCTCCCCGCCGGGGGTGCTGACGGCGGCGCGGACCGCCTCGGGCGGCGCGCCCAGTTCGACCATGGCGCGGCAGGCCAGCCCTTCCGGCTCATGGAGCAGACCGAGGACGAGGTGTTCGGTGCCCAGGCTCGCGTGCAGCGCGGTGCGCGCCTCCTCCTGGGCGCTCTTGACCGTGTTGCGGGCGCGGTTGGTGAAGCGGCCGAAGAGGGAGTCGAGCGGCAGGTCGAGGTCGTCGGGGGTTCTCGGTACGAAGCGTTTCTGTACGGCCTGCTTGCTGACGCCCATGTTCTGGCCGATGTCGGTCCAGGAGGCACCGGCCCTGCGGGCCTGGTCCACGAAGTGGCCGATCAGATGGTCGGCGACTTCGCCGACGTGCTCCGCCAGGGTCACCGCGTCGGAGAGGTTCTGCAGCGGGTCGCCGTCCGGGTGCCGTTCCTTGACGTGGGTGATGAGGTCGTCGAGTCGTACTGGATGTCCCGTCATGCGTCAACTTTAGGTTGACGATTGCGAGGCGTCAACCCTTGGTTGACGATTGTCGCGGGCAGGCGGGTCCCCCGTTCTGGGGATGCGGATCGTCTTCCGGCCGGACGTGGCGGCCACGCCCGGCCGGGAGCGTGGACGGTATGGAAACCACCGCGCTCGACCACCCGTCCCCACCCCTCGCTGAGCAGCGGCGGACCGCGCCGGCCCGCCGCGTCGTGCGGGCCGTGGCCATCGCCGCCTGCCTCCCGTATCTCACGCTCAAGATCGCCTGGCTCTCCGGCAGCACCGTCGGCATCCCGGCCGGCAGCTCGCTGCGCGGCAGCCTGGAGGACAGCTCCTTCTACGCCGTCAACGTCCTGACCGTCGCGATGGACCTCGCCGTCGTCGCGCTCGCCCTCGCGCTGACCCGCCCCTGGGGCCGCTGCCTGCCGGCCTGGCTGCTCGTTCTGCCCGGCTGGATCGCGACGGGGCTGATCGCCCCGATCGTCGTCGCCTTCCCACTGCAGACCGCTCTCTCCCTCATCACCGGCAGCCGGAGCACTCCCCCGGGGGATCCCTGGCTGGACGAGTGGGTGTTCGGCGTCGTCTACACCGGGTTCGGCATCCAGGGGATGGCCCTGGGCACCCTGTTCGTGCTCTACGCGAAGGACCGCTGGGGCCCGCTGCTGCGCGGCCGGACCGCGGACCTCATGGCGAGCCCCACCCGGCCCGTCCTGCGGATCGCCGCGGCCGCCGCCGCGGCCGCCGCGCTGCCGCCCGCCGTCCTGCACACCGTCTGGGCCTGCGGCGGAACCGTCGGCCTCACCGCCTCCCGGATCGCGGAACACACCACGACCACCGCGATCGTCGAGGCCGACAGCGCCGCGTTCGCGGTGCTCGGGGCCGTCGGGATCCTGCTCGCCGCCTTCCGTCCGGGCAGGACCCGGCTGGTGGTCCCGCTGGCGCTCGGCTGGACCGGCGGCGCGGCCTCGGCGGCGTGGGGCGGCTGGATGCTGCTGGCCGGGATCGTCGCGCCGGACGACTCCGGCGAACCGGGGACGTCCCCGCTCATGGACCTGACCTACGCTGTGCAGATGCTCCTCGGGATGCTCGTTCTCGTCGCCGGCGCCTATCTGCTCGCGGAACGCGCGGCGGCGCGCGGCGCGACCGCCGCCCAGCGGCGTGGCTGACCCAACGGACCGGACGGCGCCGGATCCCACAGGGGAGCGGTGGCCCGGTCCGACGCCGGTGCCGTCCCGGACGCGCGGCGCGCTCTTCCGGGCGGCCGGCGCGCTGTTCGGCCGGCGGGCCCGGCTCCGGTGGGTCCATCTCATCCTCGGCGGCGCGCTGTTGATGCCGTTCTACCTGCTGATGAACACCGCGCTGAACGTCGCCGCGCACGCCGAAGAGGGCAGCGGCGTCTGGGTCGCGCAGCAGTTCGGCGCCTTCGCCCTCGCCCTGCCGATCGCGGCGGCCGCCGCCGCGGTCTTCCCCCTCGTACGCGATCTGGAGGGGTCGGCGGCGCGGACGCTCGGCGCCGGCCCCGAGGGCGGGCCCGCGCCCTCGGAGGACCGGACGTGGGCGGCGCGGGTCCGGACGTCCTGCTGGTTCCTGCTGCACGTGGGGCTCGGCGGCATCGTCAGCGGAATGACCCTGGCCGTCCCGCCGGCCGCCGTGGTGCTGCTGGCGCTGCCGTTCTCCGCGCGGCTGCGCGAGAACGAACTCCCCTGGTCCCGCCCGCTCACCCTCAGCCACCACGTACTGGCGCCGTTCGCCGCCGTGCTCCTGCTGACCGCGCTCGCACTCACCGCCAAGGGTGCGGCCGCGCTCCTGGCACGCTGCTCCCCCGAGCTGCTCGGCCCGACCCCCGTCGACCGGCTGGCCGCCGCCGAACAGCGCACCCTACGGCTGGCCCTGCGCAACCGGCTGGCCCGCGAACTGCACGACTCGGTGGGGCACGCGCTGAGTGCGGTGACGCTGCAGGCCGGCGCCGCGCGCAAAGTGCTGGACCGCGATCCGGAGTTCGCCCGGCAGGCCCTGGCCGCCATCGAGGAGACCACCCGGCGCGCGGTCGCCGAACTCGACGACGTACTCGGCCTGTTGCGCGAGGACGGCGACGGCTCGACCGCTCCCCCGGGCCCCACCCTCGACGGCCTCGACGCCCTGCTCGGGCAGACGCGGGCCGCGGGCGTCCCGCTGGACGCGTCCGTCGAGGGCGACCTCGACGAGGTGCCGCCGATGGTCTCGCGCGAGGCGTACCGGATCGTGCAGGAAGGCCTCAGCAACGCGCTGCGGCACGCGGGACAGGTACCGGTCGGGCTGCGGATCGCCCTGGCGGACGACGAGTTGGAGATCGAGATGGTGAACCCGGTGGTGGCAGCTCCCTCCCGCAGAACGGGCGGCGGCCGCGGCCTGACGGGCGTCGAGGAACGCACGTCCGTACTGCGCGGCCGCTTCGAGGCGGGAACCGACGGATCGCGGTGGCGGCTGCGCGTCACCCTCCCGCTGGGGGCGGGGACCCGATGAAGCTGCGGATCATCCTCGCCGACGACGAGCGGATGGTGCGCACGGCGCTGCGCGCGATCCTGGAGAGCGAACCGGACATGGAGGTCGTCGGCGAAGCCGCTACCGGCGCCGAGGCCATCCCCCTGGTGCGCGAACTGCGCCCGGACGTCGTCCTGATGGACGTCCGCATGCCGGAGATCGACGGCATCCGCGCCACCGAACAGCTGGTGCGCACCATGACGGATCCGCCGCGCATCGTCGTCGTGACCACCTTCGAGAACGACGCCTACGTCTACGAGGCGCTGCGCGCGGGCGCCGCCGGCTTCCTGCTGAAGCGCGCCGGAGCGGACCAACTCGTCCAGGCCGTACGACTGGTGACCCGCGGCGACTCCCTGCTCTTCCCGGCAGCCGTACGCGCACTCGCCGCCCGCTACGCCCCCGTCGACCCCTCGCAGGCCCTCCGCGACCGCCTCACCGAGCGCGAGGCCGAGGTACTGCGCCTGATGGCGTCGGGCCTGTCGAACGCGGAGATCGCCGAACGACTCGGCCTCGGCCCTGAAACCGTCAAGACCCACGTCGCCCGAGTCCTCGCCAAACTCGGCGCCCGCGACCGCACCCAGGCCGTCATCGCCGCGTACGAATGCGGCTTCGTGCTGCCCGGTTGATGCGGGTTGGTGGCACCGGCCGAGGCGTAGGCTTCGGTCCGGTAACGGCCAGGTCTCGATTCGGGGAACCAATGGTCGTCGTTCTGCGTCATATTCAGCATGAATGATCTTCCTGTACGCATACGCCCTGCCGAGATGGACGACCTGGACGCGGTCGTGAGCATCCACACGGCGGCGTGCGCCGCGGCCGGAGCGGAGCCCGATGCGGTGGGCGGGCTGCTCGCGCGGTTCAACGGGTGGGCGCGGGCCATCCAGTTGCCCGGGAAGACGACGCTGATCGCCGAGGCCGACGGCGAGGTGGTGGGCGTGCTCTCCATGGAGTCGGACGCGCCCGGCACGGCGCTGGAGCTGTCGCAGATCCATGTGCGGCCCGGCCAGTGGCGGCGCGGCATCGGCGGCCGGCTGCATGCGGCGTACGTCCAGTCCCTGCGGGAGACGGGCGTGCTCACCGGACTGGCCGGGGTGTGGGAGCACAACGACCGGGCGCGGGCGTTCTACGCCCGGCTCGGGTGGCGGCCGGACGGAACGGTGGAGACGAACGGGGACGGCCTGCGGCGTCTGCGACTGCGCCTCGAGGTCTGACCCCCAGGGTTCTGGACCGAACGTTCTTGACCGATCGTTCTCGATACGGGTAGCGTCGTTCCCGTGGCCAGGACCAAGGAATTCGATCCGGACGCCGCGCTGCAGTCGGCCCTGGAGCTGTTCTGGCGGCGCGGCTACGAGGCGACGTCGATGGCCGACCTCGTCGAGCATCTCGGTATCGCCCGCGCCAGCATCTACGGGACGTTCGGCAGCAAGCACGGGCTGTACGTCAGGGCGCTGGAGCGGTACGGCGAGCTCTGCGACCCGGCCCTGATGGAAGAGCTGTCCCAGCCGGGGCCCGCGCTCCCCGCGGTCCGTTCCGTGGTGACGCGCTTCGCGGAGGAGTCCGCCTGCGACGACCTGCGGCGCGGCTGTTTCATCACCAACACCGCGGTCGAGCTGGCTCCGCACGACCGGGTCGCGGCCCGGCGCGTCGAGGCCAGTTGGGACTGGCTGGAGACGGCGCTCACCTCGGCCCTCACCCGCGCCGGAGCCCAGGGGGAGCTGCCCGAAGGGCGCGATCCGCGGGCGCTGGCGCGGCTGTTGCTGGTGCTCATGCAGGGCATGCGGGTGGTCGGCAAGGCCGGCCAGGACCCGGCCCGCGTCAGGGACGCGGCGGCACAGGCTCTCTCCCTCCTCGACTGACACTTCGACCACCGACCGACCGTCCGACCATCCGACCGACCGGGCCGGGACCGGGCCCGGAGTGGGCTCCTGCCTGCCCCCATTCGAGAATGATCGATCCAATATAACGCCAGAAAGGCGCAGGGGGACATGTCGTCGAAGCACGGCTTCGCGCTGCTCGGAACCATCCAGGCTTCACTCATCTTCACCATCATGATCCTCATGGTGCCGCTCCCCCGGATAGCCCGGGAGTTCGGCCTCGACCCGGCACAACTCCTGCTGCTCAGCGCCGCGTACGGACTCTCCTTCAGCGGACTGCTGCTCCTCGGCGGCCGGCTGGCGGACCGGCACGGCGGGCGACGGATGCTGGTGGTCGGTCTGTCGGTCTTCGCCGCCGCCTCGGCGGCGGGCGCCCTGGCGCCCGGTTTCACCGTGCTGACGGCCGTCCGGTTCGCGCAGGGGCTCGGCGCGGCACTGACCGCTCCGGCCGCGATGGCCCTGGTACGCGCCCTGTTCCCGGCCGCCGCCGGCTACGACCGGGCCATGGCGACGTGGGGCGGCCTCTCCGTCCTCGGCGCGACCGCCGGGAGCCTGTTCTCCGGTGCCGTGACGGCCTGGGTCTCCTGGCGGCTGACGTTCCTCGTCCCGGTGCTCGTCGCGCTGGCCGGGCTGGCCCTCGCCCCCCGGCTGCTGCCCGCCGACCCGCCCCGCGCCGCCGCGCCACCACCGCTCGACGTACGCGGCGCCGTCACGGCGACCGCCGGTGTCACAGCGGCCGGCTACGGGCTGGTCGCCACCGGGGAGCGGTCCTGGTCGTCGGCTGCCGTACTCGTTCCGCTGGCCTCCGGCCTGCTCCTGCTCATCGCCTTCGTGCTCGTCGAACGCCGGGCCCGCGAACCGCTGCTGCCGCCCGGCTTCCTCCGCGACACCCGGCGCGTCACCGCCCTGGCCGCCATCATGATGACCGCCGCGGGTACGGCGCTCACCTTCTTCCTGCTCTCCCTCTACCTCCAGCAGGTACGCGGCTGGACCCCGCTGCGGACCTCCGCCGCCTTCATCCCGTACGCCGCCGCCCTCGTCGGCTCCGGCCGCGCCGCCGGCCCGCTCATCAGGCGGTACGGAGCCCGCGCGGTCACCGCCGGCGGACTGGCGCTCGGCGCGGCCGGGCTCCT
The DNA here is from genome assembly GCF_010548325.1 of Streptomyces sp. SID13666. NCBI lineage: Bacteria > Bacillati > Actinomycetota > Actinomycetes > Kitasatosporales > Streptomycetaceae > Streptomyces > Streptomyces sp. SID13666. Next base: position 107,353 of record NZ_JAAGLX010000029.1, read on the forward strand.
GCTGCTCGCCGGCCTCGACGCGCGGTCGCCGTACGCCACGGGCCTGCTCCCCGGTCTTCTCCTGCTGCCCGCCGGAGCCGGACCGGCGTTCGCGGGCGCCACCGTGCTCGCCACCGCCGGGGTGCCGCACCGCCGGACGGGGCTGGCGGCCGGCGTCATGAACACCGCCATGGAACTGGGCCCGACCATCGGCCTCGCCGCACTGATGTCGGTGGCCGCCACCCGTTCCACGCCCGTCGCCGGATACGCGGCCGCTTTCGGCGCCGCCGGTATCGGCTACGCGCTCACCGCGGTCGCCGCAGCGCTGCTCCTGCGCCCACGCCCACACCCCGTACCGAACCCACCCGCCACCCCCCTCGCACCGCTCATCACCAAGGAGTTGTCGTCATGACCGCACGCTTCACCGGCAGGACCGTCCTCGTCACCGGTGCCGGATCCGGTATCGGCCGGGGCATCGCCCTCGCCTTCGCCCGGGAGGGGGCCAGGGTCGCCGTCGCCGGACGTACGGCCGAACCGCTCAAGGAGACCGCCGCCCTCATCGAGGCCGAGGGCGGCGAAGCCGCCGTCGTCACCGCCGACATCACCCGCTCGCAGGACGTACGGCGCCTGGTCGAGGACACGGTGGCGCGCTTCGGCGGACTCGACATCGCCGTCAACAACGTCGGCATCCTGACGACTCCCGCCCCGGTCGCCGACATCTCCGAGGACGACTGGCGGTCGAGCCTCGACACCAACCTCACCGGCACTTGGCTCTCCATGAAGTACGAGATCGCCCACATGCGCGCCCACGGCGGCGGCGCGATCGTCAACGTCTCCTCCAACCTCGGCGCCCACGGCCGCGTGCCGAACCTGGCCGCGTACGTCGCCGCCAAGGCCGCCGTCAGCGCCCTGACCCGCAACGCCGCCCTCGACCACATCGCCGACGGCGTCCGCATCAACGCGGTCAGCCCCGGCCCCGTCGACACCCCCATGTCCACCCGCCCCGGCGAGACCCCCGCCGACAAGGCGGCCCGCATGCGGCGCGACGTCCCCGCCGGCCGGGCCGGCTCCCTCGACGAGATCGCCGCCGCGGTGCTCCATCTCGCCTCCGCTGAGGCCGGGTTCACCGTCGGGGCTGACCTGGTCCTGGACGGTGGCATCACCGCCTGACCACGCGGTTAGGCTCGACGCCATGATTATCTGGTTGAACGGGACCTTCGGCGCGGGCAAGACCACCACGTCCAAGGAGCTCGCCGCGATCGTCCCGAACGCCCGGATCTTCGACTCCGAGCAGGTCGGCTACATGCTCCGCCACGTCCTGGAATCCGTGCCCGTCAAGGACTTCCAGGACTGGCGGCCATGGCGCGCCCTGGTCGTGGAGACGGCGACCCAGATCCTCGGCTACGTCGGCGGCGTACTCGTCGTCCCCCAGTCGGTCCTGGTGGAGCAGTACTGGACGGAGCTCAGCGCCGGGTTCGCCGCCGCGGGAATTCCCGTGCGCCACTTCGTCCTCCACACGGACCAGGACACCCTCACCCGCCGGATCGAATCCGACACCGTGGAGACCGGCGCCCGCCAATGGCGCCTCGACCACCTCACCGCCTACGAGTCGGCCCGCCCCTGGCTCAGCAGGACGGCCGAGACCATCGACACCACGAACCTCCCGCCGGACCGGGTCGCCCACGCGATCGCCTCCGCCGTCCAGCCACAAATTCCTTGCGACGCCCCCCGGCCCTCCGTCTAAACTGACGTCGTCCAGGTGCGCAAGCAACGGTTACTTCCTTCAGGAGGACGAGGTTCCGGGTTCGACTCCCGGTCGGCGGCCCAGCCGCCGGTAGCTCAACGGCAGAGCGCGTTGTGTCACCGTCGCCAAACCAGATCTCTGGACACCTGCACGAACAGGCGCCCCCTCCCGCTCCGGCGGAAGGGGGCGCCTTCGTTCGACTCCGAGAGCTCTGTTCGGGCCTCGTCCACGGCTGTTCGATCGCGATCTCATAGGCGATCTCCCAGCGGACGTCCGGGATGACGATGTCCGCCGTCTCGACGGGCCGGCCCTCGGTGTCGTAATAGGTGCGCTCGATCTCCAACACCATGTCACCGACCGAGATGCCGAGCAGATTCGCCTGCGCCTGGGTGGCGCGTGCGGGGCTCGGGTGCTGCCGCTCGCCGACCATCCATCGGACACCGACGGCGGCATTCGATTCCGCGAGCCCACAGCGCATGCGCCGACGGTGCGGGGAAGCCGCTGACGCGGCTCCGGGATCTTCGCGCGGAAGTGAGTGACTGGCAAGGGCGGCAGGAATTGAACCTGCGACATCTGGTTTTGGAGACCAGCGCTCTGGCCATCTGAGCTACGCCCCCTGGTGTTGAGGCAACTCTCCCGGTTCCGGCAGGTCCGGTGCAAACGGGTTTTCGGGGAGGGGCTGGTCGGGGCGCTCGGCGAGCCAGTCGCGCAGGACGTCGTGCAGGGTTTCGGCGCCTGCCAGGGGGTGTTCGGGTTCGGTCAGGGTGCCGGGGAAGAGGAGGAAGGGGCGGCTCTGGTCGCCGCCGAGGCCGCCGTGGGAGCCGGCTTGCTGCTCGAAGGCGTGGACGGCGCCGGTGCCGGGGTCGTACGAGGAGTTGACCATCAGGTCGGCGACGTGCGGGAAGCCGTCGGTGCGGCGGACCGTTTCGGCGGCGCCCTTGCCGAACGGGGCGAGGGGGTCGGCGATGTGGATGCGGCCGGTGTCGAGTTCGTGTTCCGCGCCGCCCGCGCCCAGCGCGAGCGGGCCCCGGGCGGCGCTGCGGACCAGGACGAAGCCGATGCCCGGGTGGTCCACCAGGGTCTTCAGCAGGGTGGGGTAGCGCTCGTCGATCTCCTCGCGGGTGACGCGGCCGGGGAGGTCGGGGAAGGTGACGAGGCCGAGGTTGCCCGAGGCCAGGACCACCGGGTCGGAGGGCGGGCCCGCGCACTCCTTCTCCTCCTCGGGGTGCCGGCCGCGTTCGTCCCGGTGGAGGGCGGTGCGGGCCGCGGTCCTGGCCTCCGCGCCGCTCACGCTGCGCCCGGCGCGGCGCGGTACGGGGAGGTCGCAGCCGGCGCGGACGAGTTCCTTCAGCGTCAGGCCGTACGCGTCGGCGAAGGTCTCGCCGTGGCTCTGGCCGTGGTCGGAGAGCAGCACGATCCGGTACGGGCGCGGGGCGTAGCGGGCGGCGTCGGCGATGAGCCGGATCGAACGGTCCAGCCGGTTGAGCACCTTGAAGGCGTCGCGGCTGCGGGGCCCGGAGTGGTGGGCCACCTCGTCGTACGCCACGAGGTCCGCGTAGACCGCGGTGCGGCCGGCGAGCATGTCGCCGATCACCGCGGCGACGGCGACATCGCGTTCGATGACGGTCGCGAAGGCGCGCAGCAGCGGGTACAGGCCGCCGCGTTTGATGCGCGGCCGGTCGCGGCGCAGCCGGGAGGCCGTCGACTCGACGATCTCCCGGGCGACTTCGGCGACGAAGGACCAGGCGGTGCGCACGGCGTTGGCGGGGTCGGAGAAGTACGCGAAATAGCCGGACCGGGAGCGGCGGAAGGTGCCGCGCCGGGCCGCCGCCGACATCACCAGCGCCATCTGGTCCGCGCCGCCGCTGAAGAGGTTGCCGCGGCTCGCGCCGTCCTCGGCGAGCAGGCCGCGCGAGCCGGTGCGCCCGACCGCCCGGCGTTCCAGTTCCGCTGCGCTGGAGGGCCGGTTGCAGACCATCAGCTGCCCGGTGTCCTTCTCGAACCAGCGGAAGGCGGGCACGTCGTGGTTGGAGCCGTGCAGGATGCCGAGTTGGCTGGCGCCGGTCTGGCTGCTCCAGTCGGTGCGCCACGGCACCAGCCGGTGGCTGCTGTCCAGCCACCCGGCGACGGTCTCCATCGCCGGGGGTCTGGTCCGTCCGCCGCGCTGCGAGGGGCGGACGGCCTCGCGCAGTACGTCGTGGCCGACGCCGTCGAGCTGGAGGAAGAGCGTGCCGGGGGGCGCCGGCCGCCCCGCCGCGCCGCGCTCGGGCCTGCGGCGGCCCGCGAGCCGCGCGAGCCGTCGTCCGTACGCCTCGTCGTCGCGCACCGCGAGCGCGGTGCTGGTCGCCGACGAGGTCGCCGACATCACGGCGGCGATGACGACGGCGGTCGCGGGGGTGACCTCGCCGTGCGGGGTGAGCCGCAGCGCGATCAGCAGCAGCGACCCGTTGAGGAAGAAGACCAGCATGCCCAGCACCAGCGCCGGGACCATCAGCAGGGCGCGCACCAGCACCGGCCAGACCAGGGCGCTGAGCACACCGAAGGCGCCCGCGCCGATCCCCGCCGTGACCGCCATCTGCGGGGGGTCGTCGCCCTTCGGCGACTGGATGCTGAAATCGGGCAGGATCCCCGCCAGGACGGCCAGCGTCGCCGCCGACACCGCCCAGACGATCACCACCCGCGCGACGGCCCGCCCCATGGACCGCCACCGCCACCGCCGCAGCACGCCCAGCTCACCTCACGTCCCGTTCCGCGGCCCGGTCACCGGTACCGCCGGTTCCGGGAAACTGCTCCACGCCGTCCACCCTGTCACAACGCCCACCGGCCGCCGCTCAGGCCACCCCCGGCGGGCACCCCGGCAGGCACCTCGGAGGGCACCCCGGCAGGCGCCCCCGCACCCGCCCGGTGATCGGCATAGGGTCGGGGACAGCGGGCAGGGGCGGACGAGGGCACGGCGGAAGGACGGTTCCGGTGGCGGTGGAGATCACGTGGTGGGGGCATGCCACGGTGACCGTGCGCGACTCGGGCGTCCGGGTGCTGACGGATCCGCTGTTCGTGACCCGGCTCGCGCATCTGCGGCGGCGGCGCGGGGCCGTGCCACCGCCGGAGGCGGCGGTCGCGGATGTCGCCGTCGTCTCCCATCTGCACGCCGACCATCTGCATCCCGCCTCGCTGGCCCGCCTCGCGCCCGGCACGCGGGTACTGGTGCCGCGCGGCGCTCCGCAGGCCGTGCCGGGGCTGCGGCGGCTGCGGGACCTCGACCTGGTCGAGGTGGTGGCGGGCGACGAGGTACGGGTCGGCCCGCTGACGATCCGCGCGGTGCCCGCGGCACACGACGGACGGCGGCTGCCGTACGGGCCGCACCGCGTCGCGGCGCTCGGGTACGTGGTGCGCGGCGAGGCCCGCACGTACTTCGCCGGTGACACCGGGCTGTTCGACGAGATGGCCGACGAGGTCGGACCCTGCGACGCGGCGCTGCTGCCGGTCGGTGGCTGGGGCCCGTTCCTGGGCGCGGGGCACCTGGACGCCGGACGGGCCGCGCAGGCCCTGGCGCGGCTCGCGCCCGGAGCTGCGGTGCCGATCCACTACGGAACGTACTGGCCGGTGGGCATGGACGCGGTCCGGCCGCATGAATTCCACTCCCCGGGCACCGAGTTCGTCCGGCATGCCGCGGTGCTCGCGCCGGAGGTGGCCGTGCACCGGCTGGAGCACGGCGAGAGCGTACGGCTGGCGGCGGCACGGTGATCCGCTTTCTCGCGGAGACGGCGTCGTCCACCACCTCGCAGACCACCCGGCAGGCGGTCGGCTATCCCACGCTCTTCCTGCTGGTGGTGCTCGGCTCGCTGGTGCCGGTGATCCCGACCGGAGCGCTGGTCAGCGGCGCGGCCGTGGTCGCCTTCCACCAGACGTCTCCGTTCGCGCTCGCGCTGGTCTTCGGGGTGGCGGCGCTCGCCGCGTTCATCGGCGACGTCGGCCTGTACTGGCTCGGGCAGCGCGGAATCCGCTCCAGGAACGGCTCGCGCTGGCTGCGCCGCCTGCAGAGCCGGGCGGATCCTGATCATCTGGCCAAGGCACAGCAGCAGCTCGACGAGCACGGTGTGGCGGTCCTGGTGCTGTCCCGGCTGATCCCGGCCGGCCGGATCCCGGTGATGGTGGCCTGTCTGCTCGGCGAGCTGCCGCTGCGCCGTTTCGTGCGCGGTGACATCGCGGCCTGTCTGGCGTGGGCCGCCGCGTACCAGCTGATCGGGATCGTCGGTGGTTCGCTCTTCCCCGAGCCGTGGCAGGGCGTGGCGCTCGCGGTGGGCATCGCCTTCCTCGTCGCGCTGGTGCCGCAGGTGTGGCGCCGGACGGGACGGAAGGCCGCCCCGCCCGGCGAGTAGCGAATACAGGCAGTCAGCTACGCCTCGCGGCTCAGGACCCGCGAGGCCCCGACCGGCAGGTCCCAGAGCCCCTCGCGGGGACGTCCGGTGGCGGCCCAGGCCGCCCGCACCCGCGCCAGCGGTTCGAGCGGCGGCTCGGCGGAGAGCAGGAACGTGGCCCAGTGCATGGGCGCCATGGCGGCGGCGCCGAGGTCGAGGCAGGCCTGGACGGCCTCCTCCGGGTCGGTGTGGACCGGGCTGAGCATCGCCCGGGGGTCGTACGCGCCGATCGGCAGCAGTGCCAGGTCGATGCCCGGGTGGGCGCGGCCGATCTCGGTGAACCAGTGGCCGTATCCGGTGTCACCCGCGAAGTAGACGCGCTGCCCGTTCCGGTCGGACAGCACCCAGCCGCCCCACAGCGAACGGCAGGTGTCGGTGAGGGTCCGCTTGCTCCAGTGGTGCGCGGTGCGGGCACGAAGTCGAAGCGCACACCGCGCAGTTCCGCCGCCTCCCACCAGTCGAGTTCCGTGACGTGGGTGAATCCTCGGCGGCGGCACCAGCGGGCGAGTCCGGCGGGGACGAAGAGCGGGGTGTCGCGCGGCAGCCGTTTGAGGGTGGGCGCGTCGAGGTGGTCGTAGTGGTTGTGGCTGATGACGACCGCGTCGATGTGTGGCAGCTCGTCCCAGGCGACACCCACGGGGGTGACGCGGGCCGGGGTGCCGAGGATCTTCTCCGACCAGACGGGGTCGGTGAGGACGGTGAGCCCGCCGATCCGCAGCACCCAACTGGCGTGCCCGGCCCAGGTGACGGCCACGGTGTCGGCGTCGACGTCCGGCAGCGGGCCAGGTTCCACGGGCAGTCCGGGGACGGTGGCGAGCGATTCGGCGGTGGGGCGCAGGCCCCCCTCGCGCAGGGTTCTGGCCATCTCGCGGAACCCGGGGAGCGGAGCGGTGAGGCGGTCCGCGAAGGATCTGGGCCATACGCGGCGTTCACCGAGCGGACGTGGCTCGGCGAGGGCGCGCTCGGTCTGATCGGTCATCGAGTCTCCCATCCGTTGGCGGCGCGGGCTCGGACGGGCGCGGTGGGACGCGCCCCCGGTCACCGACCGTAGTTCAGCCGGCCGTCAGTTCGGTGAAGGCCGCCTCGAGTTCTGTCAACGCTTGGGATACGTGTGGGACTTCCAGCGGATCGATCGCGTCGAGAGCGGCACGCCGCTCCTGGTCGGTGCCGCCGTGCAGCGGGCCGGTGTCGATCCTGACCCGGAGCGCGGCCGGGTCGTCGCCGAACCGGTGGCCGCCGAGGACCCGCCGGCCCAGCCGCAGGGAGAGATGACGTTCGAGGGCGGGCGCGTCGGGGAGGTCGTGGGTGTCGTGCGAGGTCAGCTCGGCGTAGAGCTGGAAGCCGGCCTGGGGCGGCCGGCACAGCGCGCCGGCGGCGGTGACCGCGCGGTACGCGCCGGCCCCGACGGCCGCGTGCAGCCGGTTCGCGGCGGCGGTGTGGGCGCGTACGTCGTCCGGTTCGGTCAGGGCGTACGCCGCCGCCGAGGCGACCGGCGCCAGCAGGACGGACCGCAACTCGGCGCAGACCCGCGCCACCCGCTCCCGCAGTCCGGTGCCCTCGTCGGAGTCCGGGAACCTGGCCAGCGCGACCGGACAGCAGGTGGGCGCGAGGGATCCACCGAGGTCGGCGAGGACGATCGTCCGCTCGGGAAGCATCTCGGCGGGGCTGAGCAGGACCGTACCGGGGTCGTGGCGGGTGTCGCTGTAGGTCTCGTCGGACACCACGATCAGCCCCGCCTCGGCGGCCGCCTCACAGCTCTCGTGCAGCAGTTCGGGCGAGGTGACGGTGCCGGTCGGGTCGTCCGCCGGCGACAGCAGGAGCACCCGCGGGTCGGCGCCCTCCGTCCGCGCCCGGCGGACGGTCTCCAGCAGGGCGAACGGGTCCGGCGCGCCGCCGCCCTCCGCCGGCGTCGGTACGGCGAACACCTCGCGGCCGAGCAGCCGGGCGACGGGCGCCTGCCAGGCGGCGGAGGGCCGGGCGAGCACCAGGCCGCCGCCGGTGGCGGCGAGGATCGGGCGCAGCAGCGGCTCGCCGCC